>JAFQXD010000061.1 GCA_017407115.1 Methanobrevibacter sp.
TTATGATATGACTAAAAGAAGGTTACATTAACATGAAATTAAATGAAATGAAAATTACTGATATAATCCCCAGTGAATATAATCCTAGAAAGATAACTGATGAAGAATACATTAAATTATCTAATAGTATTCAAGAGTTTGGGTTTGTCGACCCTATAATAATTAACTTAAAAAACAACCATATTATTGGAGGTCATCAAAGATATAATTTTTTACTAAACCAGTACATACAAAACAATAAATATGAAACATTAAAGCTATTGAAACTTGGAGATATTGGATGGATATTTCCAGAAACAGAGTTAACTGTAGAAAATGATGACTATGAGAAAGCATTGAATATAGCTTTAAACAAAATAAGTGGAGAATGGGATAATGAAAAATTAAATGAATTATTCCAAGATTTACAATTAAATGAATTTGATTTAGATTTAACTGGATTCACTAATCTCGAGTTAGAAGAATTCCACTTTGAAATAGCTGAAGAAGACATACTTAATGATACCACTGAAATAGTGGATGATGAATATGTTCCTGAAGATGATTTAACCGTAACTGTGGAAAGAGGGGATTTATATCAATTAGGTAAACATTACTTAATGTGTGGGGACAGTACAAATAATGAAGATGTTGATAAATTAATGCAAGGCCATAAAGCAGATATTAGTTTCACTAGTCCCCCATATAATGCTGGAACAACTCCTACAGAAACCCATATGGGGATTAGTAGCAAATACAAACATGATGATGACAATAAGACTACTGAAGAGTACACTGAATTTTTAAACAATTACTTATCCAATGCAATTAAAAATTCACAGTACACTTTTATGAACATTCAAAGTTTAAGCAACAATAAAATTAGCTTAATCGAAACACTATATACTAATAAGAAATATTTTGCAGACACCATCATATGGGACAAAATGAATGGGCAACCCGCTATGGCTAAAAATGTCTTGAATAGTGTATTTGAATATATTCATATCTTCAGTGAAAAAGCAACAAGGAGCATAGGGACTATTGAATTTAGAGGTACACTAGAAAATGTAATTCATATGTCCCTGCAAAGAAATAATGAATACAGTAAAATCCATAATGCTACATTCAGCATAGAATTTGCATCATATTTTATTAAGAATTTCGCTAAAGAAAGCGTACTTGACTTATTTGGAGGTACAGGTACAACATTAATAGCTTGTGAACAATTAGGTAAAACTTGTTACATGATGGAATATGATCCTTATTACTGTCAAGTTATACTGGATAGATACAAACAATTTACAGGCAATGAAGTTGTGAAATTATAAATAAACTTATTTTTTTCTTTTTTAATTTATTTTATTAAAATTACTCCCATAAAAATTATATATTGTTTTTATATAATATATATTCACCCAAAGAAAAAATTGAGGCGAATATTATATGGAAGTAACTACATTAAATAAAGGCAACATTCCTATGAGCTCTGTTGAGGTTGGCGATTATGTTTTAACCTCAGATAATACATTTAAACCATTACTTAAAAAATCAAAGCAAGATAATCCATCAGGTAAAAAAATTAGATTTGCATTTTTAGGTCAATCTTACTTGTTATCTTGTCCTGATGATTGTAAGATTCTTACTTTAATTGAGGATAATCCGATTTGGGTTAAAATTTCTGATTTAAAAGTAGGGGACTATTGTTATATTCCTATAAATAATGAGGAATATGATAAAGTAGAATTCACATATATTAAACATCTTAATCAGGTAGTAACTAAAGAAATGTATGCTACTTTAGATGATTTAGATTGGTGGTGGTGTGTTGGATATTACCTGGGCGATGGTTGGTATCAAAAAAGGAGAAAAAGAAATGGTAAATGGCAAAGGTCAACCAGGATGACTTTAGGTTGTAATGCGAATCAATGTGATTATATTGCTGGGAGATTTTCTAAATTTTTCAAATGCAATATTCAAAAGGACAAACGTAAAATTGTTTTTTCTAATTCTTGTTTCTATAATTTTGTAAAAGTATTAGGGGATAATGCCTTAGAAAAACATTTGCCTTATGATTTTACTAAATATCCTAAAGATATATTAGCTGCATTAATTGAAGGATATATTTTTGCAGATGGTCATAGGGAAGAGAACTTTATATCCTGCAATAGCATTTCTAAAGAATTAATGTTTCAAGTATTTATTGCATTGATTAAAATATATGGTACATTACCAATGATGGGTTTTGTTAAAACCGCAGATACTACTGAAATTGAAGGACGTATTGTTAATCAAAGAGACTATTGGTCAGTAAAAATTAATTTGGCTAAATCTAAAGTTTATTTTGAAAAAGAACTTGATGGTTTTTGGATTAAGGTAAGGGAGATTGAGGAGATTTCAGTTTTAGAGAATTTTTTTAATTATGATTTTGGTTGTGATGTTGGTTTTGCTTTGAATGGTGTTGCTGTAAAACCTTAATCTTCTTTTTTTTCTTTTTTTAGGCTGGGACAAGGTTTATATACTAGTTTGAGCTTATAGACATGTAGGAATACGAAAGTATTCAGTTTTATTTACCCAAAGGAGAAATGATAGTATGTCAAAAGATATTAAAAATGTTTTAGAAACATTCCATGAAAATGGTATCAGGTACAGTCACTGGTACACTGAAGATAGGTTAGTTGAATTTGATTTAGGTGGGGCTGACAGGCTCTCTGATGCCATGAGAGTAATAGCTGATAACGTTGAAGTTTGGTGTTATGACTGGTTATTAGGTTTGGAGATTAAGGTTGAGTTTGATTTTGAGAGGATTAGTATTAGTTACTAATTCTTTTTTATATATTTTTTTTAAATTTATAACCGATAAGTTTATATACTACTTCTTACAGAATTATATTCAAGAATACAAAAGTATTCAAAAACCCAAAGAAAAAAGAGATGATTAACAATGAACTTCGAAAAAGAATTTGAATGGGCAAAATTTAAAGCAATGGAAGACACATTCGACGCACTCGCACACGTAGCAGCACACGCACCAATCGGAACCTACGACGGAAGAGCAACACTCAAAGCATTCAACAAATTCCGAGACATCAAACAAGACTACGGAAACCTAAAAAGTTTCGCAGAACACTTATACAACATCAGCCGCTACTTCAAAGTACGTGAAAACAGCGAACTAATCGGAGAAGCAAGCAGGAAATTAAGCAACTTCGCAGACGCTTACGAAATGTTCTTAATCTAAAAGAACATTCTTTTTATTTAATTTTATTATTATGGAGGAATCACATATGGAACAAAAAGAAACCCAAACTATTGAAACAAAAACAATTGAAACCAGCTACGACGACTTAAAATTAGAAACCTTACAACTGGAAAAAATACCAGAACTCTGCAAAAACTACAAACCAGCAGATGAAAAAGGACTAATCGAAATCGAAGTAGCCAACCTCAAACAATTACTAAACAAAAAACAAGATCTACTCGATGATTTAAGAAAAGCCGTCGAAACCGAAACTAGACTAACACTAGAATACAACCACAAATTCAACGATACCATACTTCACTGTGATTTTGCAGAAGTATTAGATAAATCCAGACCAACCAAAGATGATAAAGAAGCACACATCATTGAAACAAACAAAGCATTATACGATGCAATGAAAATAGCTGAAGAAAACACAATAATGATTAAAAAATACATTGACATGATAGACAACAGGATATCATTAGAAAAAACAATCATCAGATTAAGAGAAAACATTTAAAAAAATATTTTTTGAGAGGTACATAAATGAAGAGGATCCACAAGGGAAAATACTATTATGACTTCCTGAGAGTTATGGATAATATGAAGAGAGGTAATCCTAAATGTTTTATCTGTGGCAGTACCAAGAATGTGGGTCCTCATCATCTCAAAAAAGTAAAACGGAACAATCCAGCATATGCGGACAAGGATAATATCGTATTATTGTGCCGCCATCATCACTCTAAATATCATAATAAGTTTGGTAATAAGGAGGTTAATCCTAAGACTTTTGCAGTGTTTTTAAGGGATGAGTTGAATCATGAGATTCATAAGTTGGATATTCAGGTTAGGACTGAACGGAATAAGGTTAAAAGGTTGGAGATGGAGTTAAATGAGGATTAAGCCATTGGGACAAGGTTTATATACTAGTTGGAGCTTATAGACAAGTAGGAATACAAAAGTATTCAAAATAAAAACCCAAAGAACATACGAGGCTGATAAAAATGGAAATAACTTACAACAAAGAAACCCGAGTAATAACCTGGAGAGTATACAATAGTGACGGAACACCAATGTTCATCACAAAATACGAAAACAAAACTTTAGACGAAGCTAAAGACTTCGCAATGAAACACAATTACGGAATACTCGAGGTAATATAAAAATTACCTCAAAAATATTTTTTTAAAGGAGGCTCATTTAATGATTGAAGTAGAATTAAAATCATTTGAAGAATTTGAAAAGTTAAACTTACCAGGAGTAGGAACAATATTTGCACAACTAGAAAAAAGGTATCCGAAAATAGTCGAGGACACTATCACCGAGATTAAGGAAAGATGCGATGCAGAAAATATCAAATATAATAGCATTTTCGATATCGTCTCATGGGCGGAGTTAGTTGAGTATGTTGATGAGAATATTCCTGAAGAGATCTTAATTAATTTTTATGTTCGAGATAGCTGTGGGACTGACCGAGGCACTCAGTATTTTTTAGTTGCTAATGGGTATCAGTTTGTTGATGCCTAATTTTTTCTTTTTTCTATTTTTTTATGGTTGAAAATACCAAAAGGTTTATATACTAGTAAAACATATATTAATATAGATGAATACAAAAGTATTCAAAAAAACCCAAAGAAAAAAGAGATGATTTAACATGCAAAAAATAACCCAACAAAACATAAACCAAGTATCTGACGTATTAAGAAAAAACTGTGACAACCACGGCCGTGACTTCACAAAACAATTAGGACACGACGGAGACTGGAGTTACACCTTCGACATCTGCAACAAAAGAGGCAAAGTAATCTGCCTAGCATTCTTCGCAGACGAAATCATCGAAACATTAAACATCAACGGATTCGAACTCGAATCAAAAGTAACCCCAATGACCGGAGAACACAGCAACTACGTATGCTTCATATTCAGAGGAAAAAATAATTAAAAAATATTTTTCCCCTATTTAATATTTTTTCAAGGAGGGATCACTAAAATGAACTACACCAAACCAATGGAAATCTGTAGAGTAATCCAAAAACTATCAAAAGACTACTCAATCAACCTACACTTATATAATAAAGAAGAAGTAGCCAGAAGACTAAGCAAACTATTACAACTAAGGAAATCCTTAGATGAACTCGGAGACATACTCCCAAAACATCCCGTATACCATGAAAACGGCAAACTCCTAGGCCACTTATACGATGATGAAAATATGGGTAATGTCATGCTAAGCACAGGCATTGAAGTAAACGCTGCAATCCAACACACCGAATGGTACTTCCGCAAAATAGCCTGCGACAAACTAATCCTCAGGAGGACCAGGAGATGAACCTATTCGAAGAATTATATAATGTAGAGTTACCAGGACTTGACACTATTGATGAGCAGGAAAACCCTGAAGCAATCGCACACTTCACCGACAGCATCGGCAGATACCACTGGTATGTAGTAGCAGGTAATGAATTATGCAACGGTGATGTGGAATTATTCTGCCTGGTAAAATTATTAACTGTTGAATTTGGAATGTGCAACCTATCACAATTACAGGAAATAGGAGTAATACAAGACAAAGAATGGAAACCAAAAGGTATGTATGACATCCGTGAAGAATTAAAAGAAAGGGAGGAATAACTGGTGAGGTTTGAAACTGAATTATTCGGAGACCTAAAAAAATATCCAGTATGGTCCGATGAAGAAGAATTAAAACCAGGAGATCAAGTCACTCTTGTAAACAGCAACTGTGAATTCATATATGATAATATTAACGCCTGTTTTGAAAATCATGATTTAATGTACTGCTACATTTGTGAATTAGAAATAATCGAAACAGACTTATCCGAGTATATACCCGGCAAATCCGATAATGGAGGAGCTTACGCATATGCAGAATGTCGTGTGAAGAAAGTATTAGAAAAAACCTACTAACCGAGGAGGATTATATATAATGTCAGAGTTTAAATGGGATGAAAACAATTACCGTAGATTAACTGATGAAGGAGAAGTGAATCAATGCAGTGTAACAGATACATTATGCAACTTCCCTTACTGTGAAAACAACCTACAATGTGAACATACTGATGAAGGAGATACTATACTAGAAAACCCTAAACCAGTGGAAGAGGTGTCTGTGGATACTCATGAAAGAGTAGGGAGATGTACGGTTACACCAGAGAAACCTAAATCCAATAGTGAACTTTTCTTTGAATGTCAAAAACGTTTAGACAAGTTAGCTGAAGAAGAATCAGAAATAGAGAATCATAAAAAAACAATATTTGAAAAATTAAAAACAGATATTGAAACAGTATTCCTAGCTTTAGACTGTGAAGAGTTAGGAACTAAAATCGAATTAACCCCGAGAGGATTAAGAATATCTTATCCAGTTCATGTATTAAATGATTATCAGACCAGATTATTTGATACTGATTTGTTTACCCAGTTAAATAATGTACTGGGTATGACTGGTAAATTCAGTATGGGTAAAGAAGCAAAGATTGGTGGTAATCACAATTATATGGTGGAGTTAATATACGAATTATAATATATAATATAATATAAAAAAATAAAATTATTTTAGAGGAGGAATCATTTTTATGGTGAGAAAATACACAAGGCCAAATATCAGCTTCCGTGTGGATCCAGAGTTTCAGAAATTAATTGATGAGAAAGCTGAAGAATTAGGAATCACAAGGTCAGAATTACTACAGAACATGGCATATAATCTAATGCATTATACGGCTGGTGATGCAGCAGCATACAGGACATTAACCGTAGGTAAATTACAGGAAATCCTAGAACCACTACCAAGGGAATTACCATTAATAGCCTACACCGACGAGGAGGATTATGCTTTAGATGAAGTTAATTTCTTCGCATTACTGGCAGGATTAAAATTAAATAAGCTAGATAAACCAATCCATAAAGAAGAATGGAACCTGGAAGACATATGTAAAAGGTGAGGCTTGATGGAGATCCAATCAGGTAGTATCGAATGGTATGCGCAAAATCTACCCCGCGGTGTTACAATCAATGAAGATTTAAGTTACTCCTATAATGAACTATGTTTAGATATTGATACTGTTGAGTATCCTACATTATTATCTCAGATGGGCATTATTAATTATATTGAATTAGCTTTAGTACAACCGGGTTTAAGAGTGACTTATTCACTTGATAAATTCCAGTATGTTACAGCATATAAGTTCCGGAAAGAACATGGTTATGATAATACATTCTTTGAACCTGTAGAAGCTAAACATTTCGGTAAACCTATAGAAGAAATATGTACAGTAATACCTAAAAAGGATGTGGAATAATGGTTGATTTCGGATTAGATAGGACCGCATTAATTGCATTAAAAGGTAATGTTACTTTTCATGAAAATGTTAAAATATATGAACATGATTATAAATATACTGAATTTAAGAATGTATTAATTAAAATTAAAGAAGAGGGATTAATAGTAACTTATAAAGATAATGGACAGTTAGTTGATTATTGTTATGATTATAGTAAACTTTCTCGTATTGAATCAAGTGATAAGGAAATTTTCAAATTAAATGATGAGATTTATCTTAACCCGAGATTTCAAGCTGTTCATTCAATGCCTGGTGATAATTATTATGTTGTAGATACGGAAAAGGATTGGAATGATAATTCTTTTGAAATAGTTTCAGTTCAGGATGGGAAAATTGCTGAGAAGTTAACTGATTTTTTAAATCATCAAGAAGATAAAATTAATGTTCTTACGGGTTTTTATAATCTATTCATTAAGGAAGATGGCGGATATAATATAGTAAATAATTGGGGGGATTAATCAATGGGTATGGATCACTGGATAGAATATGATTATATTGATGAAGACGGTGACAAGGAGCGTTATGATATAGTAGAATGGCGCAAACAATACTGGATTAACAGTGTCATCAGCAATTACATTGGCGACGATAACGATGGATGTCATGAAATCACATTGAAAGATATAATTGCATTAAGAAATTATTTCCAATTATGTGTCGACAATCCTAAACTAATCACTATCGTGAAAGTTAATCATACTCCTTGGAAGAGTGAGTTGACCAGGAGTGTTAAAGAAATTAATGATTTCCTGGAAAGGTTTGATACTGAAAAGTTAACTGGGAAATTTTATTATATCGTGAGTGTATGAATCATGTTTAATATTGTTAAGGATTTGAAGCGTAGGTATATGGTTCATAGGATGCTTAAATTGTGGAGGCCTTTGAATCAGGATATTAAATATGATAAGCGACTTGGTGTTTACACTGATTGGTCTGATGAAAAGTTAAGTAAAATTCCAAGTAATCGTGAAATGATTATTAGTGAAGGTGATGTTAAGGTTCGTGTAAGGCTTAAGGGTAAAACATTGATTGGAAGTGGTTGTTTAGTGGAAATTATTGAAGTTGTTGATTGAATTCTATTTCTTTTTTTTATTTTATTTAATCTATAGTTTTGAAACTCTTTTTTTTGATACTGTTTAGTATATATGTCTTGGTTTATTTAGGTTATTTTCTTTTAACTATTTTTATGAGAAGGTAATATTTTTTTCATTGGTAAGAGTGTCTAGTGAAGATATTAAATAAAAAAATATTTTTTTTAGATCTAAACTTTTTTTTGAGCTGAAATGATTTTGATATTTTCAAAGGTCTTTTATGTAATGTCAACTTTTTTTAGAATAATTTCAAAAGGGAGATTTAATAGAGACATGTCTGAATTGAAATCATTTAAATATAAAAGTAAAATTGCAACTGCAATTTCTTTCATAGCTGCATTTATTGCATATATTGGAAGAGATGGTTTAGCCGAAGTAATGCCTGCGGAATATGCTTATCTAGTACCTATTATAGTATTCCTGGCAGGGTATATTTTAAGTCAGTCCACTGAAAACACAAGAGTTGATGTGGCGGAACAGTTAATTAAACAACAATACGAGAAAAACACTGCCCCTGAAAATTCTGATGAAAACATCGTTGTCAACCTCACATTAGATGGTGAAGAGGTTATCAAAGAAGAAGAGGATACTTCGGAGGATGTAATTGTTGATGATGGTGGGGCTTAAATATGGTGGATCATCAAACTACCTGTTGTAATCAAGAAAGATTCGCCAGTATTGAAGCAGACCTTGCAGAGTTAAAAGCAAGGATGGATAGTAAACGTGATGATATTCATAGTATTAACACTGAATTATCCCAAGACCGTCAACAGCAAACCGAGTTAATCGAGAAAGTCACAAAAGTAACTGTCCTGTTAGAAGAAGGCAGTAAACAGAGGACTGCGAATAATGAGAAACTAGTTAATTTGGAAGATAAGATTGATAAGCTACAGGATGAATTATCCAGCAATAAGGAAGATGTTGTTGCTTTAACTAGTAGTTTGAATAGTTTCAAGAATACAGTTATTGTATTGATTCCTATTGTTAGTATTATTGTAGGTATTGTCTTACACTTCATGTAGTTTCTTTTTTATTATTTTTTTTTAAAATTAATACCGTAAAATATAAATATTAGTAAATTAAATATAATATTGTATGATTTCTAATACAAAAGAATTCATATGATTTATTTGAACTGAATACAAAAAAGAATGATTAGGAGATTCATGATTAAGAAATGGGAGATAAAAAGGAGGAAAACCTAGTAATAGTTCCATAACCTATTGATGATATTGGTTTCTTTATTATTTTTTTTCATAGTAAAAAATAATTTTTCTCCTTTAATGCAAATTATCTGCTTTTTTTTAATCACATTAATCTCTTATAATGGTCCTTTATGTTTTCAGTTGAATATTGTATAATGTCATATAAATATCACCGCCTGGAAGTCATACACCTACTGCAATATAAATTAGGACTATCAAAGAAAAAAGAGATATAATATTAAAGGGAGAATCATAAAAAAAGGGAAAATGAGAATATTCTTCATAGTTGGCTTGGTTAAAAATAGATATTAGTTAATTTTTGACAACTTTGGAACGTTTTTACTAACATTGTTAAACAAGTTTCTTGTTATTCATTTATATGAAATCCAGCTATTTGGAATAAAGTTTTTTTGATGGCATTTTTAAAATCTTTTTACATTCGATGACATGCATGAGTTACATTTGAATCATTTCGATTTTCATGGTTTTTCTCCGCTGGGCTAGTAAGGGTTGAATATTCTCGAATTAACATTGAACAAGTCGTGGTTTCTCTCTTTTCTTTTTTCTTGGATTTTTTTATTAATCATTAATAGTTAACTTTATATATGATTATAGAATGGGAGTATATTATTCTTATTTTAGGTGTTTTATTTGTCTAGGGATTTATATAAGATTACATTAAAAAACAGTAACTTTGATGTTTTAGGTAGGTTAAAGGCAGTAAAAAAGACAGTAATATTTAAATAGCTTTGCTTATTTACTTTACCATACATAATTTTTTCGAGATATTCCTATTTGTGTATACATTTGTAATCACTTTTTATTATAATATTGCTTTTGCTTGGTAAGAGTGTATATTGAATAACCTTAGATTTTGTAATTATTATTCTATTTTTTTTCCTTTGATATTTAATTTTTTTGAGGTTTATTTTTTTTAAATTAAATTGGGGGAGAAAAAGGTTTACCGTAGATCCTCTATATGGGGGGATTAGTATTTTTTTAAATTTTTTTTAGGATACTTTTTTTTTACAATTAATTTATATTACTTTTTTTCATCTCACGGTTTTTTTTCGAAATTTAATTAAATAACTATTCCCAACAATGCTAGAGGATGTTTTAGGAGGACCATATTTTTTTTAATTATAAAATGTCTTTGGTTATTTTTTTTTATTTTTATTTTTCATTTAATATTTTTTTTTAGAGGTTGCATTAAAATGAAAGAAAAACCAAAGCATATTGATGCCTTTCAATTCTGGTTTGGATTAACTGAGAAAGGTTACAGTACCACAGATTCAGTTAAAACCACAGCCACACATTGTGGAGTTATACCACGTACAATATGGAAATGGTATAAGGAATTTGGATGGGAAGAACGAGCTGATAAAAAAAGATTACAAATCTTAGCTGAAGTAGAAAAACAAGAAAACCGTACACTAGTAGAAAACCGATTAAACTACTTGAAAATATTACATAAAATCTTAGATCAATTCATCAAGGACGGTTTCCCAGTTAAGATTGAATCCATGAAAGACTTGGATATTATTATTAAAAATTGTTTAGTTTTACAGGATGCTCCAAGTGAAGTGATAAAACAAGACACTGTAAATGTGAATATTGGAGCCGAATCATTATTCGATGATGAATTAATGAAGAAAATCATCAAAGAAGAAGAGGAAGCCCGTAAATTAAGAGCGAAGAAAAATGAATCCTGATAAAAAAAGGTTCGTCAATGACTTATACTTGTTTTATCGATATTTCATAGCATCACATTATCCAAATAGTGTACCCGCACCACATATCCAGGAATTAGCTTTAAAATTAATGGAGTTAAAAGAGGGTGCTGGTAAAAGCCGTTTAGCAGTATCAATGCCACCAAGACATGATCTGTTTGATGGTACGCCTGTTTATACTAGTAATCGTGGATGGACTACTCATGGTGACTTGAAAGTAGGGGATGTATTATTATCTCCAGGTCATAAGAAAGTCACTGTTGCAAAGGTATTGCCTAAGACCACTGCTGATAATGTTTTTGTCTTCAGTAATGGGGATAAAATCATAAGTGGTGATGAGCATATCTGGCGATTCCATGACCATGTGAATAATGTTACTAGATTATTTTATACTAAAGAAATAATGGATAGGGAAACCTATGTAGGTAACTCTTATCTAGCTAATTTTAAAATCCATTATGATAACCGATACATTAGCTTAATTGACAAGTACAAGCTACCTGAACCCGTACAAAGCAATTGTATTGAAGTATCCAGTCAAGATGGAATGTATCTAGTCGGCCGTAACTGGACACCTACACATAATAGTAAATCATCAATGGTTACACTAGCATTCCCATTATGGTTAATATTCCAGAATCCGAATTTGAAGATACTAATTGTCAACAATAGTGCAACACTATCAGAGAAATTCGGTATACAATTAAGGGAATATGTTAAAAAAATAGGTCCAGAGTTCGGAGTATACTTATCTGACGTTAAAAGATCCAGTACACATATTATGTTCACCAATAAAGAGGGTGACTTATATGACGGAAGCATAAGGCTTGTTGGAGCCTCCGGAAGTATTACGGGTCAGGACGCAGATTACCTCGTAATCGACGATCCATATTTCGGTTTCGACGATATAACCCCATCACAATTGAATAAGAAAATAGAATGGTTCCAGACAATCATCTTACAACGTCTCGAACCGCACAGTAAGCTAATAGTGCTGCATACTCGTTGGCACCCAGCGAGATGGGATACTCCCGTATTAACTACTAAAGGCTGGAAAAATCATGGTGATTTAAAAGAAGGAGATTATGTATATCATCCAAGCGGTAAACCAACTAAAGTGGTTAAAGTTCATCCACCAGTATTAGTGGACAACTGTTTCGAATTCGCTAATGGAGATAAACTAGTCACAGGAGATCATCATTTATGGAATGTCTATGATTGGGGAAACCGTAAGCAAAGACTAATGGAAACCCAGGAGATAATGGCTCGTCAGACCATAGTAGGTAAACAAAAGAGAAGTAATTTCCTTGTTGATAATCCAGAACCAATACAATATCCTGAACGAGAAGTTCCTATTGATCCTTATTGGTTAGGATTATGGTTAGGGGATGGGCATCATAAAAGGCCAAGCATATCCGTAGAAAAAGGTGATGAAAAATATGCTTGCGAATCAATGGAATATAACGTTATAAGATATGATGATGGCAGTGGAAATTGTCACGAAGCATTTTATACTCATCAAGGACTGCTTAACAAATTAAAAGAATTAGATCTTTATGGCAATAAACATATTCCTGAAGTTTATTTACATAACTCTTATGAAGTTCGCATGCAATTACTAGCAGGACTTATTGATAGTGATGGTAGTGTTGAAAAATCTAGTAATAGAGTTGTGTTTGTCAACACTAATAAAACATTATTAAAGCAGGTTCATGAATTAATGACTGGACTAAGTTTCACAGTTAAAATTGAAATGAGACCCTCTGATGAAATTAATGCATGTAAAGAAAAAAATAATTCATTGCCTATTGTTTCTAAGAAAGATGCTTATGCGTTAAGAATTACTCCTCACTTACCAATACCTACAAGGATACCTCGCAAAGCTATTAAAGGAAATGGCATATCTACACGAATTGGTTTGATAGATAAATATAAAGTCGAACCTGATTGGGGTAACTGCATAACCGTTGATGCTGCTGATGGAATGTATCTTGTCGGTAGAAATCTTACTCCCACTCATAACAGTAACGATTTAATTGGACATTTCCATAAATCAGACCAGGATAATTATGATTTTGTGGAGTTCGCTGCTTTGGATGAGGATAATGAGGCGTTATGGTCTGAACGTTATAGTGCTGATTTTTTATTGAATGTTAAAAAGAATGTAGGTGAACGAGTGTTCCAATCTGTTTATCAGCAGCAACCTATTGATGCTACTAGTGATTTCTTTAATATGAAGAAATTACAGTATGGATTCCCTGAGGAGTATGTTCAGGAATCTGTGGCTAGGGCTTGGGATATAGCTTCCAGTGATAATTTATCTGATAATGACTTTACCGCTGGAGTTAAAATGGCTAGGTTTGGTGATTATGCTGTTATATTAGATTTGATTCATGGAAGGTTTGGTACTAATACTAAACGGATGATTCAGAATACTGCTTTTATGGATTCACCTGCTTGTCATATTGTTATTGAAACTGGTGTTGCTGCTGCTGGTGAATTATTACATCAGGAGTGGAAGAATCAGTTACCTGGTTTTATCGTGGAACGAGCTAAAGTATCCGGTAATAAAAGTAAAGTTGACCGTGCTACTCCATTCCAGAATGCTATTGAGGATGGTAAAGTTTTTGTAGCTATTGAGGATGGTCCGACTAGGCAAGCTTTTTATGATGAATTAAGCACATTCCCTGCTGGGGAGCATGATGATATCACCGATGCGGCTAGTCACGTTTATAATTACTTGTTTATGAATGATAAAAAAGAATTTGACGCTCGTTTGGATGTTGTTTTTTTATAGAAGGATAGAAAAGGAGTATTATTATTTATGGGTTGGAGAGATAGATTAAGAGGTTATTTGCCAATTGTAAGGCGACCAGCATATGATAGTAATTATAATACATTTCTATCTAACTATGGTTGGGTTTTCAGTAATGCTAATAAGGCCACTGGAGATTACACATTATATGAGAAAGCTGAGAATAATGTTTATGTTTTCCGTAGTATCGAAGTTATTTCAGATACTCTTTTAATTAATGGTTTTGGTATTAATAATCCTGAGGATAATGAGGTTAATTTTGAACGCACTCAGTATTTAACTAATTTGTTTAATAATCCTCAAGGTGCCACTAGTGAATTGACTTATGCGATGTTTCATAAGCAGTATATGCGTAGTTTCGAGTTAACTGGTGATGCTTTTATTGAGGTTAATTATGAGGAGTTCACTTGGGATGATAGTGATTATTATAAAGTGTTGAATGGTTTTAATTTCATTCCACCAGAATTACTCCGATGGTTCCCGGATACTGAGCAATGGGGTTATCGTGACCAGCCAACTATCAGATATGAACCGGATGAATTGATTCATATCTATGAACCACAAATTAAATTGAAGAATTTAAAATATGGTGTAAGTAAGTTGGATAAGATACGTTTACCTATACTTATGATGTTCAGCGGTTTATCTCATAATAAAGAATTATTAGATAATGATGGTATAGATCCACGAGCCATATTAAGTTTTGATAAGGATGTTTCTAATGAGACTTATGAGAAAGAGTTAACTCGTTTATCTGAGTTAAGTAAACTCCGTAAAAAAGGAGGAACATTAGCAGTTAAAGGTGCATCGTTCCAATCATCCAGTATCACTAATCAGGATATGGATTTCTTATCATTAATGAATTTCTGCCGTGACATGATATTAACCGCTTATGGTGTTCAACCAGGAAAAGCAGGTATACGTGAAACTGCAAACCTCGGAACAGGTTCTGGTGAATCACAAGACAAGGATTTCAAAGACATGATGAAATCCAAAGCCACATTAATCGAAGGAGCATTCAACAAAGTACTCGGCCATAATGGTTTTGAAGAGTTATTCAAATTCAATGAAATGGATATTGAAGATAAATTAAAACGTACTCAAATCGAAACCAATAAGATTAACGCCGGAGTATTAACTGTTAATGAAGTAAGACAGGAATATGGTTTGGAACCAGTTCCATGGGGAGATGTACCGAATAATTTAAATAATAATCCATTAATGGATAGTAGCACAGTCGATAATGTGGACATATCAGCTATTAAAAGATATGAAAACAATTTAAACCGTGCTAAATGGTTAAGTGAATGGGAGGCTCCACGTAATGATTGGTAAAGCCTACACATCATTCGTTAAAAAAAGCTTCTCCCGTGACGAACGTAATTTTTATAATCTATTATCAAATGGGATAGATGAAAACCTATTATATGTTGTTAGCTGGTTGAAAACCCATGAAGCACATACATTACTGGAATGTGATGATGAAGATGAATTTGACGAAATATTCGCATTATCCACATTACACAGTGAATTGAACAGTCGTATTCAAAGAAATACATTAAATGGTATTCAACCTTTAAGTAAATTCTATAAAGTAGGTTCACGTCTAGGCCATAATCAATTAAGAACCACTCAAAGATACACTAAGCAGGATAAAGCTGCATTAAGTATTCTCAACCAGTATGTAGGGGATACGATTTATAATGTTAATGTGGATTCCTGTTTAAATGTTAAGGATATCTTATGGAATGGTGCATTAGCGGGATTAGCAATAAGTTTGCTAGCTAAAGACATACTCGCTTCACCATATAAGATTACACCAAGGAGTGGTTCAACAGTTGACCGCAGATGCACAATGATAACCACCACTGAATATGGTCGTGCTGTTAACACTGGTTTATTACAAGCCTATGTTAATGAGGGAGTATATAAAGTAGATATTGTTACAGCCGGTGATGACCGTGTATGTGATGATTGTATTGAAATAGAAAAGAACAATCCCTACACAATAGAGGAAGCAATGGGCTTGCTTCCTGTCCACCCTGATTGCCGCTGTTCTATTAGTTCCGGTAATCATGACCGTGTTGACCCTGAGTTAATGGAGGGTTTTGTGGTTAATATGACTGATAATGATTATAATATATCGGACACGAATAGTCCTAGTGGTGATTTCGGTTTCGATTTCACTTTTAATTAATGGTCATTTCGCTACCTTAAGGTATATTTTTTTTTGATGATCTGACAAATTATCTGTTTCTATAAAATATTATAAATTGTTGGAAAATAATTAAATGAAAAAAATTAGTTCTCTGCCATTTTTAATTTCACATCAATGTCTATTTTATAGATTATATGATTTAATAGATTTTTAACTACATTGAATACAGTTTTTCAAATGTGTCGTGAAATATATATTGGTTTTTTACCTTTCATTTTTTATTACCTCTTTAAGTATTTTGACCAAGTTAGTTGATGATAATATTTTTAGGGATTATGTCATTAAACTGTTTGCCTAAAAAGATTTATCAAATCTATAAAAGACATTATGTGACCTCCAATTTTTTTATAGAAAAAGAAAATATGCCTCAGCTCAAATTTTGTATATTGTAAATTAGAGTAAAACCATTCACCAAAGGAGTTTTTTTCTTTGGTAAGAGTGTAGTATGAAGAACATGTTCTTCTAAGTTTCATTCATTGGTTTTACTCTCCGGTATACAAAAAAATTATACTATTTTTTTTCGTATGTTCTTTTTTTATATTATACTGGTTTGAATCCGGTGAAGAACAATTTTTTTTTAAATAAACTATATTTGTTAACTTATTTTTTCAAATCAATAGAAGAATGGAGTTGTTTATGAAAACTAAGCTTAAGAAATTCAGAGTATATGCACCTCCTGACGTTAAATCCTATGGTTTGAATGAAGATGGTACCTTAACCATAACTGGTATTGCCTCTACGACTAATGAGGATTTGGATGGTGAAATTGTTTCACCTGATGCTTTAGAGTCATTAGCTAAGCAGGTAATAGGGTTAAATCTACATCTTGACCATGACCATTCCTATAAAGGTGGGATTGGTGCGATTACTGATGCGACCTTGGAAGAGAGTTCTCTTCGTATTACTGCTGTGATTTTACCAGAATATGCTGAAGGTATTAAAGAAAGATTAGACCTCGGAATGAACTTTGGTTTCAGTATCGGTGGTATCCCTGTCATTGACAGTTTGAATTCTAGAGTAATAAACGATTTCATTTTATTGGAAGTTAGTTTAACATTGCTCCCGGCAAACTGGGACACCTTCGGTACAGTTGAAGTAACTAAAGGGCTCGTTGAAAGTAGATGTTTGACAGGAGCTTGTCATTACATTCTGAAAGAAAAGAAAAGTGATACTATGAGTAAAAAAGAAGCAAACCCGATTGAGGTTACCGATGAAATCAAACAAGAATTGGTTAACATCGTAAACGAAGCTGTTTACAATTTGAAACCACAACTTCTTGATGAAATCAGAGGAGAAATTGGTCCGGTTGTACAAGATGTTATAACTGAAGTATTACCACAATTATTACCTCCTGAAGTTAAAGATGCTGATATCGAAGATGAAGAAATCATCGATGAATCAGAAGAAATTGAAGAATTAGACGCTGAAGCAGTTATCGAAGAAGAAACTGATGAAGTTGAAGAAGTCGCTGCTGAACCTCCAGTTTTAGAAGAAGAAAAAGAAGTTGAAACTAAAGCTGAAGAAGAGGAACCGGAAGAGGAAGCAGCAACTGAAGATGAAGCACCAGTTGAAGATGAAGCTGCTGAAGATGTTGTTGAAGAAGAAAAAGAAGTTACAGATAAACCAATCGATGGTGAATCAAGTGATGATGACGCAGAATATGTGGAAACCACTGAAACTGCTGATGCACCTAAAGTAATAGTTGACATTAAAGCTATTGCAGCAGAGATTGTTAAAGAAGTTAAACCAATTTTAGCAAAACAGGTTAAAGATGATTTATATAAAGAATTAGCTGGTAAAAAAACTACTAAAAAAGCTACCAAGCCTAAATCTAAATTAGATCAATACAAAGCTAAATCTGAAACTGCTAAAAAAAGTGATAAATTTTTAGACAGTCCTGAACGTGACCATCTTGGTCGTAACAGAAAATATATTTAAACCTATTTTTTTTCCATTTAGTGTTTTATTTTTGAGAAATGGGAATTAGAAAAACTTTTTTTTTAAAATATTATAGACTTTTTTAAATTTTATTTACCCAAAGAAAGTGAGAATTATGGATTTGAAAACTAAAATCAAAAACAGAGATGATTTCTCTTTAAAATTTGCAGACGCACCGTTCGACAGTAACAATATACTTAACCCTGGTTGGGCTGAACCAACCTATGATGACTTTTTCAAAAGGATGGTTGATGAACCAGTATTACTCAACCAATCCACAGTATTACCAATGACTGCTTTACAACATGACTTAGACATGTTAACCGCAGATGTCGAATTAGACAGTCAAAGAGACAACACTGGTAACAGTAGTAAATTAACCAACAACGAATTAAGTCCAAACATGGATAGAAAACAATTAATCGCACAACCATTACAAGCTAAAACTGTAATCAGCGACAACTTCCTTGAAGAAAACATCGAAGGGGAAGACTTCCTCTCTAATTACATGAACCTTTTAGCTGACAACATGGGACCTGCATTCGAAATGTGGGGATTATATGCTAACACAACTGCTAGCCACGTAGCTGGTGAAGGTACTGGATACAACATGACCAATGGTATTCTCGCACAATTACAAACCGTTGCAGCAGATGCTAACAATGAATCTAACGGTATCGCTAACCTCGTATACAACAACAATGTAGGTGAAGGTATCCTTGAAGCTGTACAACAATACGTCGAACAAGACGGTAACATCAGCAACGCTAGAATTGTTTTACCTCCAGCAGTACACAGTAAATTCATGTTAGAAATCGCTAAAAACAAAGACACCGCATTAGGTGACGCAGTATTCCAAGATGGTAACATCACCACCCTTTTAGGTATGGAAATCACCGCAGACCCTATCCTCCGTAAAACCAAAAACGGTTACGGTAGTATGAAATTCGACACCAACGGTGTCTACAGTGCAAGCGGTACCGCAATCGACAAAATGTCCTACGGTTTCATCGGCCAACCATCCAACCTTGTATTTGGTATGATGAGAGAATTCGATGTTAAAAACCAATGGGATATTGATGTTCTCGGATACAAAGTCGCTTTACTCTGTAAAGGTGACGTAAAAGTATTATGGGATCAAGACACTCTTGCTATTCCATTCACTCGTAACAACCAATAAGAATAATACATTAAATTATTATTCTTATTTTAATTTTTTTTAAAATATATTTATTTTTTGCGGAGAATAAAATTATGAAAGATTATTGGAAAGATTTAAGCCTCCGTGAAGCATGGAGTAAACGAGAACGATTTAATGTTATTTTAAATTATTTAGATGAAAAATTAGATTCATCTAGTGGACAAACTAATGAGGAACCTGTAGAAGAACCAACCGCAGAACCAGTCGAAGAACCTGTTACAGTTAACATTAGTGTACATGTTAAAGACAGTGAAGACAATGGGATTAATGGTGCTTTAGTTGAAATCTACCAGGAAAATAATGACCCATACACTGGAACCACTGGTACAGCCGGTGGATGTACTGTCCGCAATGTCCCAATAGGCGATTATTCTATTAGGGTATCTGCTGAAGATTATATTACTAGTGTAGATGATCTAACTGTAATCGATGGAGAGAATAATGTTGAAATTATTCTTGAATTAGAAAATGGGGAGTGAATTTTAGATGACAGATTATTGGAAAGACTTAGGCTTGAATGAAGCCTGGAGTAAACGTGAAAGATTCAATTTCATTATGGCTTACATTGATGAGAAGTTAGGTGAAACTGAAGAGGATGAAACCGGATAAAAAAATATTAAAATGGATAAACCAAATTTTTTTTTATCCGTTATTTTTTTTAAATGATTATTTTTTTTTAAAACTTTTTCTATAAAAAATTTTTTAAGGGGTTTATTTGTGTATGATAGACGTTCCTAAATTAAGGACATTACTTAAATTTGAAGGTATAAACTTAGATGCTTTCACTGATGATGAATTAACCATATTAATTGAAAGTAAGGCTAATGAATTATCAGGTTTATTAGGATTGGATGTTAATCCAGTACACCGTAAACAGCATATTACACGGTTTAAAGGAGACATTATAAGATTAGACTTCTACCCTGTATATGATTTTAATAATATACAGGTGAATGGTGAATGTTTAAATCCTAATAAATATCGTGTGGATTATAGTCTAGGATTAGTATACTTTGAAGAATTCATAACTGGTGATGTTGATGTTAAATATATCTCCGGTTTGGATGATGATTTTTTAAATAACACTATAAGTCCTCTTATCAAGGATATGATAACCTATACTGTCACTTATAATAAATGGGGTATGGGCGGACCAGTATCCAGCATTAAGGAAGGGGATGTTAGTGTTAATTATGATACAAGTAATGGTTTAGGCACTCGTATCAATAACACAATTGCTGATATTAAAAGTAGATATGCTAGTGCAAGGATTAGATGGTTATAATGGTATTATTTTTTCCAAATTATGAATTAGAATTATGGGAATACACTGAAAAAGAGTCTCGTGACCGTTTCCTTGGTGAATCAGAATACGAGTATACTCTAATAGCTACAGTACCCTGTGACTTCCAACCTATGAGTATGAAGGATAGTCAAATGGAGTATGGTAAAATATTGGAGGATGCTTATAAGATTTACTTGGATGGGAGTGTGGAGATTACTGATACTATGATTCTCCGTTTAGTTGGTGAAAAGGATACCTATAAGATAACCGGTACACCCTCCAATAATAATCATTTTTTACATCATCATAAAGTGGTGGTGCAGAAACAACGTAAACCTATTAAACTAGGAGTGTAGATAAGGTATGCCTGTTGAAATTACACGCAACGATACTTTCACCCGAAAAACAGACACTTCAGCTTATCTTAAAGCTATGGAGGATACTGTTAGTGAAGTATCCCAGAAGACTATGAGTGAATGTCAAAGTGAATGTCCGGTACGGACTGGTAATTTACGTGACAGTCATAGTGTTGAAAGTGATGGTATGGAGGCTACTATTCGTAATAGTGCTGAATATTGGATGTATGTTGTTTACGGTACTAGTAGAATGTCTGCTAATAATTATCCTCAACGAGCTTGGAATACGATTATTAGTCAAGATATGATAGGTGAAATTTTTAAGAATAAATTAAAGGAAAATGGAATTGATACAGAATGATTCCACTTGTTAAAGCAGTTCGTAGAATTTTATTTGATAATGTATTTCTTGATGATGAGATAGTGCCAGTTAAAAAAAGGACTTATCCGTATGATGAAACTCCATGTATCACGATTGATGATAGTGGCGGGTCAGCTTTTATGGAACGCTATATAGAAAATGATTACTATCCACTTAAATCTAATCATCCGTTGTATGATCCGGAGGAGCCTTTCCGTAAGTTTCCACAGGAGGTTTTACGTGAGGTTCATCAGGGTAATGTTAATGTTAATGTTTGGTGTGATGATGAGTTTCAACGTGAAGACCTTATAAATCAGGTTGAATTGTTATTCAAGCAGGCACAATCAGATTATTACATGTTCTGTGATAATTACAGGGATGGTGAATGTGCTGGTTGTGGTGGTCCGTGTATGGTGGATTTAACCCAACCTGGTCTTAGAGTGGTTAAGGGTCAGTGTCCTAATCCGGCATTGTATCATTATAGTAATGTTTTTTCTACTTATAATCTGATTAGGTCTAGTTTTATTGTAGATCAACCTTTTAGTTTGGATGATTTGAGTAAAACTGAACCTGTTTTAAGAAGTGTTTTCAAGGTTACTTCTGGTTTTTATGTTGACCATGTTATTGGCGGTATTGTATCCAATAGGTTAGTTAATAATACTAGTGTAATCTAAAATGGGAATATCTTTTTTTTATATTTTAATTTTTTTTACTATTTTTTTTGAATATTATTCAATTTTTTTGACTAATTAATTTAGTTTTAATTATTTTTTTAGAGGAGATTTTGTTAACTATGACAAAAGAAGATGAGAAAACTAATAAAACCAATAAGAAACCCTCCACAAAAAAAGAGACCAAAAAAACTCTCATTGAATTAGTGGAAGCATCATCCGTTGATTTTATTAGCATAATAATGGATTTATCACAAAACGGTTTACTCAACCAATACCGTGACGAGGTAACCCAAAAAGAACAAGGAATAACAATTATTCCAAGCATGACAGAAGCAGAATTTAAAAAAATTATAGGAGACGACTAAAATATGCCAATCACTAAATTACCAGGTGTATACTACAACGAAAGAGTAACATACGAATTAACAGGTGAAGGAAGCAAAATCCCAGTAATAATCGGTGCAACCGGAAACACTGCAACCGACGACTACAAAATCGACGGTACAGTAATCAGAAAATTCACCGGATGGGAAGATGTTAACAAAGCAACAAACGCTGAAGTTCCAGGAATAGGAGTATATAGTGAAAACACCACTAACCAATTATCCAAATTCCTCCACGAATTCTTCGAAGAAGCAAGATTACAAGTAAACAGTGACATCGGAGTACCATACATATACGTAATCGATGTAGGTGACGGTAAAACAAAACAATCATGGTTAAATGCATTAAACTTAGCTAAAACCAAATTCGATGCCACAATTGAAATCTATGTTGGAGCAGATGCAATCACCAGTTATGAATTAAAAGCATTCCTCGACGGAGCATACGCTGCAATCAAAGAAGGAACCAAAGACTTAGACCTTAGATGTGCATTCACCACCAAAGGATACAACAACCCATCCAGTGTTACAGATGCACAATTAATCGCATTAACCAACGAATCAACCGGAGTACAATACAGTCGTATAGGTATAACTGAACCATTATTATTCGGTAAAACCATGGCAAGGATATGCTGCACACCAGCAAATACTGAACCAGGATTCTACGAATACAGAAGTGTTGAACCAGGAACATTCAAAGACAGAACCAAAGCTGAAATGTTAACCTTGCAAAATGCAGGTATCATCTTCAACCGTGATGAACACATTAACGGAAAAGTTCATCCAAAAATCAACCTCTGTGTTTCATCCAGTTTCGCAGCAACCACCCGTCCAGCAGATGCATTATTCCATGCAAGATTCAATGCTGACGCATTACTCCGTGAAGTATTCGAAGCATGTTACAATCAAATCAAAGCAAACGAATCCGCAACCAACCTCGCATACTTACAAACCCGTATCAACAAGATTGTTAACGATAAAGTAAGCTCCGAGGAAATGATTAAATACGATGAAAAAACCGGAAACGGTACTAGATTAATAGTCAACCAATCCGATTCAGACCCATACAGTTTAATCATCACAGGACAAATGCACCCACAAAAATGCACTGTTGCAATCGAAGTAGAAGCAACAGTTAAACTCTAAACTTTTTTACCCAAAGAAAAAACAGGGAGATTTAACCAATGGCAACCGTTCAAAGATATAATTTAGCACAAATCGTATATGAAGATCAAAGAATCACCACTGACACCTTCAAAACCACTAGGAAAATAGATGCTGAAGAACATACCAGTAGTGATTCATACTCCCCATACAGTGTAAGTTTCAAAAATGAAACCTACGAATGGGAAATGAGCGACATCGACCCACAATTCCGTTCCTTTTTCGAGGAAATGATGGATAGGCAAAAAGCAGACCCTAATGATTTAGCAATGGTCGCAACCTATGATTATAATCCTAACACTGGGGACATTGTTGAAGATGACGTATATGATGGAGCATACATTACTGAAATCAGCAAAGACAATGCTAACAAACCATTTAGCGTTAAAGGTGGAGCTTTAAGAAAATTATAAAAATATATTTATTTTTTCTCCCCCTTTTTCTATTATTTTTTTTAAATATTACAAAATTTTTTTTTGGAGGCTAATTTTTTTATGGATATCAAATGGTTAATCAAACAATTACTACCACTTAAATATGAATCAACTTACAGGACTGAAAACGAAGCAGGTGAATGTGTCCGCATGCATTCCACTTGGAGAATGTGGTTTGGAAAAGCATTCCATATCCGCCACGAAGTCATAGATTCATAATCTTTTTTTTATCTATTTTTTTTTACATTACTCTTTATATTATTTTTTTTATCTATTTTTTTTATTATTTTAATTGAACTGAGCAAATTTTAAATATTTTTTTGGGAGGAATAACCTAATGGCTGAAGAAATAAAAAGCAACCCCACACCAGAAACAATAGAATTAGAAAAAAAACTATTAAAAACCGTATGGGTAAAAGAAGCAGAAACAATCCAAGAATTCGTACCTGAAGAAGACTTAACAATAACACAACAAAAACTACTAAAAAAATGCATAAACAAAGAAGACTTCACAGACAAACAATTCACAGATTTAAAACTATTACTAAACAAATACAGATTACTATTACAAAAAATCAACCCACAAGAAAAAGTACAGGCCGTTGACGATGCAATCGAACTAATACAAACAGAACAAGACTTCCTAGACCTAATGGAACTAGACGTCAACAAATACATAAAAGTAAACATGCCCTACAAAGGCAAAGTATTACCATTTGAATTCGAAGTCTTACCCTTAACTGACAGTAGAGTAGTCGATGCATTAGAATTACATATAGACATCTTCCGTGATTTTGACTTTGATGAAGCAACAGAATATGCAAATGCAGTAAACAAACCGGATGATGAAGAACTAACTGATGATGAACAACACATCATAGACAATTTTAACAGGAAAATAGCTGATAAATTAGCAAGTCAAAGATACGAAGCAGTGGAAAAATTCCTCGGAAACCAATTAAAAATCCGTGGAAGTGATGCTGATGTAGATACTCGTATACGATTCTGGGAAAAATTCCATTTCAATGCAAAATTCGCAGTATTTGTAGAAGTTCAAAACCGTTTAGGATTAAATGAGGTAAGCAACGAAAAATTATTTCCATCTAGCTAATAGTTTCATGGGTGATTTATACTTTGAAGTCAGCCGACACCTAGGAAAACCCGTCTCATGGGTTATTAAAAACAAATTCACACCAGATGTGAAATTTCTAATTCTAAAATATGCTCATATAAACCGCAAACGAAGAGAAGAATACGAAAATATGCGGGAAAATCTGAATGGGATTTAAGCTAATTATTTTTATTTATTTATTATTAAAATTTTTTTTCCTTGATTATTATGGTAAGCAATGAAGATATATTAATGCAATTCACAGCACAAGACGATGTAAGTAGTGTTGTTGAAGCAATGGAATCAAGTGTAACAAGTTCACTTGAAGCCATATCCTCTGCAATGGATAACCTAGACACTGGTTTAACCAACCTAGCCATAACTGCGGAAACGGTAGCAACCGCTTTTGGTGAAGTTGAAACTGCTTTCGACTCCGCAGAATCAAGCGCAGATAGTTTCCAATCAACCATTGACGGATTAACTGCTGATAACATAAGTGATATATCTAGTGAAGTGGATGGATTAAGCGACTCATTCAGTTCCGCTGAAGAAGAAGCATCCGGTCTCGCCTCAGCAATCGACAGCATAGACAGTGGAAGCATAAGTGATGTAGAAGGCGAAGTAGATAGTCTCGGAGAAGCATTCAGCAATGCAAGTGGCGAAGCCTCAAGTTTAGGGGACACTGTCAACGGACAAGACACTAGTGCATTAACAACCAACATGCTTAATGATATAGAATCAGCATCATCAAGTATTGCTGGTCTAGGTCAAACTGCTCTTTGGGCTGCAAGTGATGCTGAACAAGGATGGATGAGACTAGGAAATGCCATTAACAATAGTGGTGGAAATTGGGAAGCCCAAGAATCAAGTGTGAGATCATGGGTAAAAACCTACAGTAACAGTATGGGTAGAGGAGTAGCAGACACCCGTACAGCAATGACAACATTCCTTAACATGGGAATGAGTCTTGAAGACACCCAAAACACCATGACTGCGGTATCCAACTATGCTGCACAATTCGGAATGAGCCAAGCCGATGCAAGTAAAAACATTCAAATGGCATTCATGGGAGCAGGTCGTGCAGTTAAAAAATTAGGATTAGACATTGCAGATTTCAAAGACGCAGCAGGTAATGTTGATCGTGAAAAATTATTAGCAGCAATCATGGAAAAAACCAGTGGCGCAGCTGATAAATATGCTAACTCTTACGAAGCACGTGTTCAAAGAATGAACAATGCAATTAACAGTCTCCGTACCGATTTCGGTAGAGAGATTATGAATACAATCGAACCATTAATACCTGTAGTGCAACAAGTAGTCAGTGCATTTGTAAGCTTACCACAACCAGTTAAATCAGCAATCCTCGCATTCGGAGGAATAGCTGGTGGTGCAGCAATCATCGCAGGACCATTACTTAAAATGAGAGCCTACATGAACATGGCGGGTGTAAGCACAGGAACATTAACAACCGGTTTAAGAACATTACTAACTGGATTCCGTACTTTAGCAGGTGGAGGTGGAATCAAACAAGCAATCCAAGCGATGAAAGATTTCGCCGCCGCACAAAAAGCAGCAAACGCTGCAAATGCTATGGGTGGAGTGCCGGGAATAGGTAATACAAAACAAATAGCCAATACTACTAGTACAGTTGTTAAAGATGCAAGTGCTGTAGGTGGACTCGCACCAGAAGCAACAGCAGCAGCAGGTGGAGTAACCGCAACAGGTGGAGCATTATCAGGTATAAGTGCAGCATTCACCAGTATGATTGTACCATTAATAGCTATTGCAGCAGTAATCGCAGTAATGATACCAATCATCGCAGGACTCGTTGCAGAAGCATTATTATTCATAAAAGGCATCCAAATATTAATCGATGCATTAGGCTTTGATGATATAGATTTAAAGAAAGCCATTGAAGGAATTAAACAAGTAGGTCAAGCTTTACTTGAAGTAGGTATTGCTATGGCTGAAATGACATTCGCTTCAGTTATGACCGCAGCCACCGCATTAGTTAACGGTGTAACCGGTTTAATCAATCCTGTTAAAATAGCAGGTCAAATGCTTGTTCAAGCTGCTAAAGAATTGGAAGTTTTCAAAACAGTTAAAGTGGATGAAAGTGTAGCCACTAACTTGCAAAGCATCAGTAAAGCTCTCGGCGCAGTATCCAATGCAATGACAAGTTTAACAGGTGTTGTATTAAACATGGCAGCTGGTAATATCCTTACTCTTGGAGGATTATTAGGTAATGTTAACACAGCTATCCGCACCGCAAGAACTGAAATAACTAATGCAGCTCAAGAAATCGCTAAAATCAAAGACTTACCAGATATTGATGAGGCAGCTGTTAGTAAATTAGAGAAAATATCCTCATCCATTGAAAGTGTCAGTAAAGCCATGGATGGATTACGTAGTATCCGTGATGATTATAATTGGGATAGTTTCATGCAAGGTATTTTCGGTGGAGCAGATATTCAAACTGCATTAAATAATGTTAAAACTGATATTATCAAAGCAGGTAATGCATTAAAAAGTTACACAGGCTTACCGGATATACCTGAA
>JAFQXD010000062.1 GCA_017407115.1 Methanobrevibacter sp.
TGCAGTTGCTGCAATTCCTGAAGGCCTTCCTGCAGTCCTTACGCTGACCTTGGCTTTGGGAATGAACGAAATGGCAAAATCAAATGCAATCGTGAGAAAGCTCCTGTCGGTTGAAACACTAGGTTCATGCACAATAATCTGCAGTGACAAAACTGGAACCATGACCGAAAATAAAATGACTGTAGTCGAAAGCTTTTATCTAAACAGAGACAAGACACACCTTATCGGCAAATTGTGCAACAATGCAGTCATAAACAATGGCAAAACTATAGGAGACCAGACAGATGGAGCAATACTGAAATATTGCAATGATTATGAAACCGCCCTTGAGAGGATTGACGAAATCCCCCTTGACAGTAATCGTAAAATGATGACCACTATACATAGACTGGACGGTGAAAAAAATATTGTTTTGACAAAAGGTGCTCCAGAAATAGTTCTAGATAAATGCAAACACATAGATAATGGAGAAAGTATTGAAATTCTTGACGCTGAAACAAAGGAAATGCTACTTGAAAAAGTTGGCGAAATGAGTGCAAAGGCATTGAGGGTGATAGGGTTTGCATACAAAATCGAAGATGACCTCGAAGCCGAAGAAGACCTGACCTTTACAGGAATTCTTGGACTGATAGACCCTCCTAAAAAGGATGTCAAAAACGCCGTTGATGAATGTGCGAATGCCGGAATCAAAGTCATAATGATTACCGGAGACCATGAAAAGACAGCCCAGGCAATAGCAAGGAAACTGGACATCCTCACAGACGGAAAAGTGATTACCGGACCTCAGCTTGAGGAGCTTTCCGATGAGGAATATCTCAATATCGCAAATGAAATCCAGGTCTATGCAAGGGTGAAACCTGCACAAAAGATGAGAATTGTTGAAACCCTAAAGAAACTTGACAACATTGTTGCAATGACAGGTGACGGAGTAAACGATGCTCCTGCACTTAAAAAGGCTTCAATCGGAGTTGCAATGGGAAACGGAACAG
This sequence comes from Methanobrevibacter sp., assembly GCA_017407115.1. Classification (GTDB taxonomy): domain Archaea; phylum Methanobacteriota; class Methanobacteria; order Methanobacteriales; family Methanobacteriaceae; genus Methanocatella. The sequence goes on from JAFQXD010000062.1 coordinate 990, forward strand.
ACGTTGCAAAGGAAGCATCGGACATGATCGTTCAAAACAACGACTTTACAACAATCATAAAAGCCATCGAAGGCGGACGGAAAATATACGACAACATCAAGAGATTCGTCAAATACCAGGTTTCCACAAATGTCGGAGCAATACTTACAATCATCGGAACTTCCATTCTGAATTTGCCTCTGCCTTTCAATCCCGCACAGCTATTGTGGCTCAATATCGTGATGGACGGACCACCTGCACAGATGTTGGGTATTGAAGGAGCGGAAAGAGACATAATGAAAAGACAGCCTGAAAAAGGAGACATTCTCACAAAAAACATCCTGCTTCAGATACTGTTTTTGGGCATTGTAATGGCAATAGGAACAATAGCCGTATTCAGCTGGCAGATATATTCAGGAGTCGAAACCAGAAAGTCAATGACCGTTGCATTCACTCTGTTTGTAGTTTATCAGCTGCTCAATGCATTCAACGGAAGGGCAAACTCTGAAAAGTCAAGCAAATACCTTTATCTTGGAATAATCATTTCATTCCTGCTTCAGCTGCTGATTCTATACATCCCACAGCTGCAGGCGATATTCAGAACAACAGCGATAGGGCCTGTCGATTGGATTGTAATCCTGGTTGTAGCTTCAACAATACTGATAGCCCAGAAAATCTTAAATAAAGTGATATCATGAAAATCTTAATACTAGGCGGAACAAAGGATGCGACAAACATCACAAAACACATTAAGGAAAACTATGACGCATACATTCTGACAACAACCACAACAGAATACGGATCAAAACTGGCGGTGGAAGCCGGAAGCGACGACACTATAGCCCGCCCTCTTCCAAAGGACGAAATCATTGAAATAATCGAAAATGACAACTTTGACATTTTAATTGATGCCACACACCCTTTCGCATCACATATCACACAAACCTCAGCAGAGATAGCAAGTGAGCTGAAGATGCCATATATCCGCTTCGAGAGACCCGCCACCAACCTTGAAGGCATAGATACATCACACATCATTTATTCAGAATCATTTGAGGATGCAGGAAAACTGATAGCCAATGAATTCAGCGAAGGAAATGTACTGCACCTTGCAGGAGCAAACACCATGGCCGACATCGTGAAATACGTTTCGGCAGATAGATTCTACCCAAGAATCCTGAAAGTTCCAAGCTCAATTGAAAAATGCGATGAACTGAATATAAACCCAGACCACATCATTCCAATGACAGGGGCTGCCACAAAGCAGGAAAACATTGATTTGATTGAAAAATACGATGCAAAAGTAATGATTACAAAGGAAAGCGGCGAAATAGGCGGAGTCATTGAAAAAATCGAGGCCGCAAGCGAAAAAAACGTCACCGTAATAATGATAAAACGACCAAAAATAGATATTTTAAATGAAAAAGATATCGTTCGCAATATAAACGAACTAAATACAAAAATAAAAAGTTTTTTAAAAAAATAGATTAGAATAAAACGCCGAGACTGGGATTTGAACCCAGGCGAGGATGACCTCACAGGATTTCAAGTCCTGCGCCTTACCAGACTAGACTATCTCGGCATGTGAAAAGGAATATTTAGAAGGATTCTAAATATTTATCCTTTAAGTTCAATTTCGATACTTACATTATCAGGAACGTTGACTTTCATTACTTGTCTCATTGCACGTTCATCAGCTCCAATACCGATTAAACGTTTGTGAATCCTGAGTTCCCATTTTTCCCAAGAAGCTTTACCTTCTCCATCTGGAGATTTTCTTGTAGGCACTACTAATTTTTTAGTAGGTAATGGAATAGGACCGGACAAGTCAACACCAGTTCTTTCAGCAATTTTTTTGAGTTGATCACAAACATATGCTAATTTTTCTGGGTCTGTTCCAGTAAGCTTGATTCTTGCTTGATTCATTTATTATCCTCCAAAAAAAACAAAAAGAAAAGAAAGTAAAAATTACTTTCTAATTATTGTTTACAAACTTATTTTGCTGGGGTAACGTTAAGACATAAACCTGCAGCAACAGTTTGACCCATATCTCTGATAGCAAATCTACCCATTTGTGGGATTTCTTTTGCGTTTTCGAGACACATTGGTTTAGTAGGTTGGATTTTAACAATAGCTGCATTACCAGTTTTTAAGAAGTCAGGGTTTTCTTCGTCAACAGCACCGGTAGCAGGGTTTAATTTTTTAGATAATTCTAAGAAAGTACATGCTACTTGGGAAGTGTGACAGTGGAATACAGGAGTGTATCCAACGGTGATTACACCAGGGTGTTGTAAAACAACAATTTGTGCGTCGAATTGTTTAGCTACAGTAGGAGCGTTGTCAACGTGACCTGCTACGTCTCCTCTTCTGATATCGTTTTTACCTACACCTCTTACGTTGAATCCGATGTTGTCACCAGGTTCAGCAACGTCAAATTGTTCGTGGTGCATTTCGATAGATTTAACTTCTCCGGAAGCTCCAGCAGGTTCAAAGATAACGTTTTCACCTTTTTTCATGATACCGGTTTCAACTCTTCCTACAGGAACAGTACCTACACCAGTAATGGAGTAGACGTCTTGAATAGGAATTCTTAAAGGTAATCCGGTTGGTTTGTCAGGAGCGGATAAAGCGTCTAATGCTTCGATTAATGTAGGTCCTTTGTACCAGGAGGTGTTACCTGATGCTTCAACAATGTTGTCCCCTTCAAATGCAGATAATGGGATGAAAGGTACGTCAGCAGGGTTGAAACCTACAGTTTTGATTAAGTTTGATACTTCTTCTTTTAATTCGTTGTATTTGTCTTCGGAGTAATCAACTAAATCCATTTTGTTGATACCGATGATTAATTGGTTAATACCTAAAGTTTTGGATAAGAACACGTGTTCTTTGGTTTGAGGCATTACACCGTCGTCAGCTGCTACTACTAATACACCTGCATCTGCTTGGGAAGCACCAGTGATCATGTTTTTAACGAAGTCTCTGTGTCCTGGGCAGTCTACTACAGTGTAGTCGTATTTTTTAGTGGAGAATTTTTGGTGAGCTAAGTCAATGGTTACTCCTCTTTCTTGTTCTTCTTTGGTAGTATCCATAATAAATCTGAATTTGTCTTCTCCAGATGCTAATTGTTGTTCATTGATAGTACCAGCTTTTACTAATAAGTTTCCAACTAAAGTGGATTTTCCGTGGTCAACGTGTCCAATAAATGCTAAGTTAAGATGTTCTTTTTCTTTTGCCATTATATAACCTCTTTTGTAATTATTAACAAACATATATTATAAGCTTAAATGTTAGCTTAATAAAATATTTTATATTTTAACATATAAAAAGATATGTTTTTTTCATGAATTTTTAATAAAAATATAAAAAAAATTAAAAATTAAAAAATTTTAATTTTATAAATCACCTAAGTAGTGGCTTGCAGGGAATGGTTCTGCGGATAAGCCTTTTCTTTGTCTGATTTCTCTTACGATTTGATTTTGCATTTCACGAGGAAGTGGTTCAAATCCAGCGATTTCAGTAGACCATAAACATCTACCTTCAGCAGCGGATCTGATATCTCCAGCGAAACCAAACATTTCAGCTACAGGTACTTTGGATTCGATTCTAGCCATATCTCCAGTCTCTTGACCCATATTTACGATTTGACCTCTTCTGTTTTGAATCTCACGAGTACATGCACCCATATAATCGTTAGGAGTATCGATAACTACTTTTTGCATAGGTTCGAGTAATGAAGGTTCTGCAAGCATCATGGAACCTAAGATTGCGTTTCTGATAGCAGGCAATACTTGAGCAGGTCCTCTGTGAACTGCGTCTTCGTGAAGTTTTGCGTCGTGGAGTTTGAATTTTAATCCCATGGAGATTTCGTTTCCTAAAGGACCGTTTTCTAAAGCGGATTCAAATCCTTCAAGTAAAAGTTCTTTTACTTCATCCAAGTATTGGATACCACGAGTCATGTTGAGGAAGATGCTTCTGTTGTGAACAGACCATACTCTTCTAGCTTCTTCTTTGTCTAAGCCAGCTTCCATGAAGTCGTTAGCTGATTCTTTACCTTTAACTCTACCTTCTTTGATGTCCCCTTCTTGAATAGCTTCAAAGAGACTGTCTTCAATAGGTTCAACAGTAATGTAGAATCTGTTGTGTTTGTTAGGGGATTTACCTTCAACTTGTGGAGAGAGTTTTCTTACGGTTTCTCTGTATACAACAATAGGTTCGGAAGTAGTGATGTCCACACCTTTGTCTTTGATTCTGTAACCGATAACTTCTAAGTGAAGTTCTCCCATACCTGATACTAAGTGTTCACCGGTTTCTTCGTTAATATCGATTTTAACGGTAGGGTCTTCTTTACCGGTTTGTCTTAATACTTCAATCAATTTTGGTAAGTCTTTGGTATTTTTAGCTTCAACAGCAACGGTAACTACAGGCTCGGAGATGTGTTCTAATCCTTCGAACTCTTTGATTTTGTCTTCAGGAGAACATAATGTTTCCCCAGCGATAGCACCTTTTGCACCTGCAATGTATACAATGTTACCAGCAGGAACTTTGTCGGTGTTAACTCTTTCAGGTCCGAAGTACACACCTACTTGTTGTACTCTGGATTTACCGTGAGAACCAACGAGATATACTTCTGTACCTTTTTCAATGGATCCACCGTATACCCTACCGGTTGCGATTTCACCAGCGTGCTTGTCTACGGATACATTGGTAACCATTACAGCTAAAGGTCCGTCAGGAGAGGTAGATACCATACATTCACCAGCAGGAGATTCAATGTCTCCGTCCCAGATGTTAGGTACTCTGTAAACTTGAGCTTCTTTAGGGGAAGGCAAGTGTTCTACTACCATACCTAATAATACATCAGATAAAGGTACTTTTTGAGCTAATTCTTTTTCATTGTCAGCATTACAGTAATCAATAATGTCTTTAAAGTTAATTCCAGTTTCTTGCATGGTTGGAACGTTGATCGCCCAGTTGTGGTATGCTGAACCGAATGCTACACTACCATTGGTGAAGTCCAATTTCCATTCATCTTTTTTCTCTTCAGGAGCCATGTTTTTAATCAATTTGTTAGCTTCCATGAAGATTTTCAAGAATCTGTTTTGTAATTCTTCAGGTTCTAATTTTAACTCGTTGATTAATCTGTCAACTTTGTTAATGAATAAAACTGGTTTTACGTTTTCTTTTAAAGCTTGTCTGAATACGGTTTCAGTTTGAGGCATGATACCTTCTACAGCACAAACAACAACTACTGCACCGTCTACAGCTCTCATTGCACGAGTTACGTCCCCACCGAAGTCAACGTGACCTGGAGTATCAATTAAATTAATCAAGTATTCACTGTCTTTGTAATCGTGAACCATGGATACGTTAGCTGCATCAATGGTAATACCACGTGCTTGTTCCTGTTCATCGAAATCCAAGAATCTTTGATCTCCAGCAAGATCTTCGGAAATCATACCTGCACCTGCTAAGAGGTTATCAGATAAAGTGGTTTTACCGTGATCGATGTGAGCACAGATACCAATATTTCTGATTTGTTCAGGTTCGTACATTAACTCTTTGATTTTTGCAATCATTTTGTCTCTTCTACTCAAAATAACCACCTATAATATAAACATTATATGATTAGTGTGCTGCTTTAGCAACTCTTTCTTTCTCTTCAGCTTTTTGTAAAGCGAAACTTCTTGAATCTTCTTCAGAAGCAAGAATTAATTCATCAGCTAAACATTCTGCAACAGATTTTCTGTTTTTGAATGAAGATTGTAAAGTACCTCTGGTTAAGAATCCTAATGAAAGGTCAACTCTTCTTTGTGGAGAAATGTCCACAGCAACTTGGTAACCGATACCACCGTATTTGATACGGGTAGTTTCTTCACGAGGTGCAGTGTTTTCAACTGCGGTAACTAAAACTTGAACAGGGTTCTTTTTAGTTCTTTTGTTGATGATTTCTAAAGCTTCTTTAACAATGTTGTAAGCCATATTTTTCTTACCAGAGTTGAGATGGGTTCTCATAACTTTATTCATTAATCTTTCAACAATGGATACTTTAGATTTTGCGAATTGTCTTTTTACATGTCTACCAGAAGTATGTGGAACTAAAGTTTCATCCAAGCAGATATATTTGACTAAACCTAAGTCCTCAACTTTTACTTCATCGAGATCCCATTTACCGAATAATTTACTCATAAACATAACCACCTTATCTTACAGGTTTTTCTATTTTTCCACTTACCATTTCTGATAAAGCTACGTTATTAACTTTGGAAACTTTCCAACGAACCCCAGGAATATCCCCCATGGATCTTCCGGATGGTCCACCGATTCCTTCAATCATTACTTCATCGTGTTCATCGATAAATCCGATAGCTCCGTCACCTGGTGCGAAAGCAGTTAATTGTTTACCGTTTTTGATTAATTGAACACGTACACATTTACGAATAGCAGAGTTAGGTTGTTTTGCTTCTATCCCTACTTTCTCGATTACAATACCTCTAGCTTGAGGAGCTCCTTCGAGAGGATCAGCTTTAACGTCTAACCTTAAAGCTCTTCTTTTGTAATCTACATCTTTCCACTTAAAATTTTGTCTATTCTTTTTAAGTTTTTTTGCAGCAAAAAGTCCTGGCATAATTTATTCCTCTAATCTTTTTGTTAAAATACATATCTAAGAATCCACCGCTGCGATTTATACTATACACTATAGTACAATCTAAATTCAAAGATATTAATCAGTAATAATAATTAATTAGATAAACTGAATTATCTAAAAGAAGATATCTTGAAATGAAATTCAAAACATTGACAAAAAGCACACATAGTCAAGTTATAAAAAAGTACAGATATCTTATGATAAAATATATTCTTTCACCTTTATAAAGGTATTCATTTTTAGGTATAAAATAAAATAAAAATAAGTTTTATTGAAAAAATAAAATTTATAAAATAGCTGATACAGCTATTTTAAAATAATATTGTCAATATTATGTTGTCTATTTGCTAATAATTTAGCTCTTTCAATATTGATTCCATTTTTACCGATAGCAATACGTTTGTTGGTATTGTCTGCTGTGACAGTAGCTATTTTTTCGCCTGACTGTTTTTGACTAATCTTAACAGTTTGCAATTTTGCAGGGGATAAAACATTTTTAATAAACTGTATCGGATCATCATCCAATTCGATAATCTCGACACCTTTATCTACTGCTCTTTGAACTTTAGATACGGAACTTCCCTTTTTACCTATAGCAAGTCCCATGTCACCATTCTTAACAACGAAAGTAACTTTTCCATGTTCATCATCGATAATGCAATCTTTAACCATTGCTCCAGTCATATTTTCGAAAAGAGCTATGTATCTAATTTCATTTGCACTAAATTTAATAGACACTTAAATCTACCTCAAATCGTCTAATATAGTAGAATCTCCTGGATCGTTTACGATTAATGTAGCAACAGTGAAAGGTTTACCACAAACAGAACCCAAATCTACACTAGTTCCATCATATACTAAGGATGGAATTTCGGAAAGATTTGCATAATATTCAACATCTTCAAGAATATCTTTAGGAGCGTTAGCAGCGACAACTACGAGTTGTCCTTTTCCTAATTTTAAAGATTGAATTGATTTTTCAGAGCCTAAAGTTACATCACCAGTATCTACAGCTACTCTGATTCCTCTATCTACGTCCATCATCTAGCCTCCTATTCATTTTTATAATCCATTTTGACACCGACAGAACCGGTACCAAGAGGTATTGGTTGTCCAATAATAATATTTTCGATGATACCTGTTAAATCATCCACTTCACCGCGAATACTTGCGTTAAGTAAATGTTTACCAGTTTCTTCAAAAGCTGCACGAGCTAATACACTTGATTTTTCACCACTAATACCATGTCTACCGATGGATTTGACTACACCTTCTGAAGTCATGATATCAGCAACTAACATGATGTGTCTTACATCAACACTAAGACCTTGTTCGGAAAGAGTATTTTGAGCTTCGTTAATAATAGATTGACGAGCCGCTTCAATACCCAGAACTTCACCGATTTCGTGAATGTTGTTGGTAGTGGTTCTCACATGGTCAATACCGTCCATGTCAAGAATTTCCTTAAGGTTGGATCCTTCTGTGTGAATAATCCATTCTACGTCATCCTTACGGATAATAACTTTACCTATACCTTTTATACCACTAATTTGCAAATCACGAACCTTATCTGCTAAAAGACGAAGTTCACGAATTTCGAACTTGGAGTCAGACTTGTCTGATTTTTGAGAAGGAATTACAATGTGATTATTGGTGATTGTAGCCTTTTTGAAAGTCTTTTCAATAATGCTGTTGATTTCTTCCCTGTCAAGTCTTTTCTCTTCAATTTTCTTGTTATCCAAATCAGCTTCCACTTCCATGGTACCATAGTTCAAGTTGATTGAATCTGAAAGAATATCGTTGATTGTGCTTTTACCGATTTGGTTAGCTAAAGTTCTGACGAATTCTTCATCATTACGTCTTTCTTCATCAAAGTAAATGTCCATGGTTGGAGTGGCAATCTCTTTTCTAGCGTCAACAATCTCAATAAGCCTTGGAAGACCTAATGTTACGTTTAACTCAGTTACCCCTGCATAGTGAAAAGTACGCATAGTCATCTGAGTACCTGGTTCACCAACAGATTGTGCAGCTACTGTTCCAACAGCCTCGCCAGCTTCAACGTGAGCTCGGTCATAGGCAGCCTTGAGTCTACGAATGAGTTCGCGTAATTCATCATCAGATAAATCTCTTTTGACGAATGATTTAGCTAAATCTTCGATATAACTATCTGGAAAATCTATATCAAGATTTTCTTCTTCATTAAGTTGAGCAATGATTTCTTCTACTTTAATTATAACATCTTCCATAGTTACACCTACTTACCTTCCATTTCCATTTCAAGTTTGATCTCGTCAATGAGTTTGTTTAAATCTGCAGGTTTACCGAAGTCAGATTTTGCAGGATCCACACCATCCTCACCGAACATGGTTTGAATAACGTTACCTTGATTGTCTGTAACAAGTCCTGAAGATTTAACTTGCAAGTCCTGAAGCGCATTTACAAGTCTTCTTTGCATGTAACCGGATTGAGCTGTACGAATCGCAGTATCTACAAGACCTTCTCTTCCACCCATTGCGTGGAAGAAGAACTCGATTGGGTCAAGACCTGATTTGTAACTTGAGTGTACAAATCCTTTCGCTTTAGCCCCTAACTCACCTTTCTTGAAGTGAGGTAAAGTTCTGTTAAGGTAACCCCTTTCGATACGTCCACCCCTAACCGCTTGTTGTCCTACACAAGCAGTAATCTGAGTAAGGTTCAACATGGATGCCCTTGCACCGGTACGTGCCATTACTACAGAGTGGTTTTCTACAGCCATCACATGGTCATATGGGTCATCTTCAGACTGTTTACCCATGGTAAGGTAGTTTTCTGCAATACTACCGGACATGTCCCTAGCTTCCCCGAGAACTTGCATGATTTTCATCTCTAAAGTCTCTTCAAGGCTTCTACCAGGTAAAGCTTGGAGATATCCTTCTTCATAAGATTGAACAAGCATGTCTACTTCTTCCATCTTTTTGTCCAAGTGCTCGTTAATACGGGCTTGAGCTTCCTCAGGAATTTCCTCATCGTTTAGGGATGTGGTAATTCCGGTTTTCATGATTCCACAGATAGCAAGGTCAGTAGACCTGTCTAAGAATTCTTTAGCTCTTCCAGGACCATATTCCTTAACGATTTTATCCAAGATTTTACCTGAGAATGAACCGTAAGCGGATTCATCGATTACACCTTGCTCAAGGATACCGTTTTTGATAACAACGGTAGCATCTTCAGCAGGATATACAACAGGACATTTGGATATTTCCGCACTGTAGGACAGGTTTAAGTCATTAGGTAATAATAATGAGAATAACTCTTTACCGGTCCATTTATCTCCTTTGTCCTTGTAGATAAATGATTCTTCACTGGCTTCCGGATCATATTTTAAAACCCATTGGTTGGATTTGAATGGTGGAATTGCCAAGTGGGATTTACGGATAATTTGTAAAGCTTCCTCTTCTGTGAATTCAACACCGTCCCTTGTTAAAAGGTAAGCTCCGGAAATGTGGTCGTGAATAGCACCGATAATAGGTCCACCGAACCTTGGAGATAGGATGTGTTCCTGAACACGCATTAATGATTTTGCTTCAGCACGTGATTCGTCAGTCTGGAAAACGTGCATGTTCATTTCGTCCCCATCAAAGTCCGCATTGTACGGAGGACATACACATAAGTTTAATCTGAAAGTCTTGTAAGGCAATACTCTTACTTCGTGAGCCATCATACTCATTCTGTGAAGGGAAGGTTGCCTGTTGAACAATACCATGTCCCCATCTTTCAAGTGTCTTTCGACAATGAAACCAGGTTCGAGCTGTTCTAAAATGAACTCTTTAGTTTCTTCAGTGACTCTTCTTTTGGTATTGCCGTTTTTAACATAATTTGCACCAGGGTGAACATCAGGACCGTTTTCAATGTAGGTTCTGATTTCATCAATGTTCCATTCATTAACATATACAGGTACGGTAACTTCTTTTGCAATCATTTCAGGTACACCGACCTCGTTGATAGAGATGTTTGGGTCTGGTGAGATTACTGTACGTGCTGAGAAGTTTACACGTTTACCGGAAAGGTTGGATCTGAATCTTCCTTCTTTTCCTTTTAACCTTTGGGTTAATGTTTTGAGAGGTCTTCCGGACCTGTGTCTTGCAGGTGGAACACCTGATGCTTCATTATCAAAGTAAGTAGTAACGTGATATTGCAGTAACTCCCATAAGTCCTCAACGATTAATTGTGGAGCTCCTGCTTCCATGTTTTCAAGCAAACGTTGATTGATTCTTAAGATATCTACAAGCTTGTGAGTCAAGTCGTCTTCTGACCTTTCACCGGTATCCAAAGTAATTGAAGGTCTTACGGTTACAGGAGGAACCGGAAGTACGGTCAAGACTAACCATTCAGGTCTTGCAACTTCAGAGTTTACTCCTAAAATATAAGCGTCTTCATCAGTGATTCTTTCAAGTCTTTCCCTTACTTCGGAAGGAGTTAACTTGTAGTCTCCCTGACGGATGGTGACTGGTTTGTCCAAGCTGATTACTTCCTGAGGCGCACCACAGTGAGGGCAGCAGTGTTTCATGTCCACTTCCTCGTCGTCTTCAGGCATGGTTTTCAATTCCCTTTTAGCAGCTTTGTAAACCTCTTTCAAGATTGCACTGATGCTTTCCTTGTTGTCCATTGCTTCATGGATTTTTTCTTCAAAGTATTCAATTTGTTCATCGTTTAAGAGAATACGACCGCAGTCATTACATGTGGAACGTAAGATTTTGTGAATCACATCACCAAAACCTACATGAATGACAGGTCTTGCAAGTTCAATACTACCAAAGTGACCTTGACAATCCCCACCTTTAAAACCACAAGTTCTGCATACTAAACTAGGATCAATAATACCTAAACGAGGGTCCATTAAACCTTTTTCAATAGGAAAACCATCATCCCCATAAGTATCAGGATATTCGACAGTGACAACTGACATCTTACGAATATCCTCAGGAGACATTAAACCAAAGTTAATTTGTTCAATTTTTTTAATATAATGTGTCATGTATTGGCTCCTTTAATAAATATAATTATGCTTTGTCTCCTAAAACTAATTTAGGGAAAATACATAAACTCTTAAGTTCGTCTAATAATAATTTAAATGCGTATGATATTTCAACAGGATAAGTTTCTACATCTCCACAGATAGGACAGTACTTTTTGTTTTTGTTTCTGTCATATATCGCCAACATACCGCAGTTTTCACAAACGATAGCTTCGTACTTGTCAGACTCATCCAACAGTCTTTCTTTTAATGTTAAAGCTGCACCGTGTGCAATAAGACAGTCTCTTTCCATTTCTCCGAATCTTAAACCACCTTCACGTGCTCTACCTTCTGTAGGCTGACGTGTAAGTACTTGTACCGGACCTCTGGAACGAGCATAAACCTTATCTGTAGTCATGTGATGTAATTTCTGATAATATGCTACCCCTACGAAGATTTCAGCATCAATTCTCTCACCGGTTACACCGCTGTATAGGGATTCGCATCCTGCAGATTCAAATCCGTGATTGAGCAATTGCTGTTTGATTTCATCTTCAAGAGCTTGGTTGAATGGAGTTGCGTCAACACGTTCCCCTTCAAGACAACCTGCTTTACCTGCAACCATTTCCAATACCTGTCCGATGGACATCCTGGATGGAATCGCGTGAGGGTTAACTATTAAATCAGGCACAACACCGAATTCTGTGAAAGGAACATCTTCAGGAGATAATATTAAACCAACAACCCCTTTCTGACCGTGTCTTGATGCGAATTTATCACCAAATTCAGGTTGTCTGGTATCTCTTACTCTGATTTTAGCTAATCTTGAACCTTCAACAGTTTCGGATAAAAGCACTGCATCAACAATACCTTTTTCACCGTGTCTTACAGTAACGGAAGTTTCCCTTCTTCTGTCTGCAACTGTACCGAAGTCCTCTTCTAAAAATCTTGGAGGTGAAGTCTTACCGATTAATACATCACCGGATTCAACATATGATTCAGGGTTTACAACACCGTCTTCATCAAGGTTTCTGTAAGCCTCTTCGGATCTGTATCCTTTGATGTTTTTATCAGGCACTTCGAATTTGTCCACCTGACCACCGGCATATCTTTTCTCTGAAGTGTCGTAAGCTCTAAAGAAGGAAGACCTTGCCAAACCTCTTTCAAGGGATCCTTTGTTGATGACCATTGCATCTTCCATGTTATATCCTTCATAGGACATTAAAGCTACAACGAAGTTTTGACCGGAAGGTCTTAAATCATAATTGGTTGAATCGATAATACGTGTTTTTACGATTGGAGTTTGAGGATGATGCAATAAGTGAGCTCTTGTATCAGTACGTAATGCATAATTGGAAACATATAAACCTAAAGCCTGTTTTGTCATACCCGCTTCCATAGTGTTCCTTGGAGAGGAGTTGTGGTCTGAAAATGGAATAATACCTGCACAGATACCGAGCATGGTTGCAGGGTCAATTTCCAAATGAGTGTGTTCCTCATTAAGGTCAGCCAAAGTCATAGCAATGTATGAGTTTTCTTCCTCTTCAGCGTCAAGGTATTCAATAAGGCCTTTTTCTATCAAATCATCCCATTTTAATTTTCCGTTAGCCACTTTGTTCATGTGGTCTTCTTTTAAAAGAGGATTTCCATCTTTAACAATGATTAATGGTCTTCTAGCCCTACCTGGGTCATTGAATATGTAAATCTCATTGTTGTCTTCATAGTAAGTAATGTTCATCTCATGAGAGATTTCACCGTTTCTTCTTTTTTCTCTCATTTCATTAGTGAATTCAACAGGATTTTCACAAGCTCCTAAAAGTTCACCGTTGATGTAAATTTTAGTGGACTCATCATTGTCATGTTTACTTACATAACTTGGTGGAGTGTAAATGAAGTCATATGAACTGTCGAAAACATCTTCTTTTTTGGATGCTTTTTTAGGTTCTTCTTCAGGCTCTTGAGGAGCTTCCACGATTGAGACATTTGCATCTATGCCGAATTTTTCAAAGTCGATGTCGGCAAAATCAATGATTAATTTTTCATCAGCTTCAGCGGAATCATCCTTAATGAAATCTTTGACTGTGATTTCATCATCTTTAGAAAGACCGTTTTCTTGATAATATTCATCTATTTCAGAATAGTGATTGTTGAACCTTTTGAGAAGTTCATCTTTATTTTCAACATCAGCTTTATTTACTAATTTTTTAATTTCATCACATACTTCAAGGGTAAAGTAATCATTAAATCCGAAGTATGAAATTGCTTTTATAAACTTATCATTCTTAGCCAAACTTTCACCCCCTACTCTAATTCAACACCCATGCTTTCAATAACAGTTTTAATTTCATCATCATCAGAACCTTCAGAAATGTTACACATTAAAGCCAAGTTCTTTACCAAACCACAGTTAGGTCCTTCCGGAGTTTCGTTAGGACATATTTTACCAAATTGAGTTGGGTGCAAATCTCTTGCTTCAAAGTGAGGTTGACTTCTTGTCAATGGAGATACGACACGTCTTAAGTGAGAAAGGGTTCCCATGTAACTGGTCCTGTCTAAAAGCTGACTTACACCAGCTCTTCCACCTACCCAGTTACCTGTAGCGATAGCGTGCTTAATGTTTTCAGTTAAAACATCACTACGAACAGCCTGTTTAATGGAAAGCTCTTTTCCACGTGAAAGACTTCTTTCAAGTTGATAACTCATATCTCTAGTTAAATTAGTGAAAGCTACTCTGAATAAATCTTCCATCAAGTCACCAGAAACTCTGAGCCTTTTATTAGTATAGTGGTCCTTGTCGTGAGGTTCTCTTTTTCCTTCAATAACTTCAAGTAACATTTCAGTCATTTCAGCTAAGTAAATAGCTTTATCACGACATTTTTCTTGCTCAGTTCCCATGTGTGGCAATAAGTAACGGTTCACTACGTCAACAGCACGTCTTAAACGGTAATCTTTAGGCATGTTTTTAGCTACTCTATTACCTATGTATTTAATAGCAGCAATTTGCAGGTATCTTCTTCTTTCATCAAGAGTCATTCCATCCATTTCGTTTTGGTCTAATTTCAATGCTTCACGGGAAACTTGAATATCGTCCGCTATCATCATTTGGAAATTATTATCATCAGAAATTGCGGTAATAATCTCTTCATCTGTAGCCAAACCGAGTGCTCTTAATAAAATAACTAATGGAATTTCTCCAGGAAGATATGGGAATGAAATTCTTAAAAATACACCATTTTTACGTGGTTTTTTATATTCTAAAGTAATTCTAGCTCTGAAACCGCTTTTAATTGAAGTGACAACAGCTTTGGCATGCCTTTCTTCAAGTTCACCCAAACGTTCAAGGATAATTTTGTTTGGAGCGATTTCTTCCATAGTAACAACAGCTCTTTCGGAACCGTTCACAATGAAGTAACCTCCTAAATCTTGAGGGTCTTCATGCTTTTCAACCAATTCTTCAGGAGTGAGACCGTTAAGATGGCAAATGTCGGATTTGAGCATTACCGGCAACTCACCGATATATACTTCTTCTAAAGGATTTTCTTCCCCATCTTCATTTAACGCCATTTCAAGGTACATGTCTGCAGAATAATTTAAGTTCCTAAGCCTTGCTTCAGTTGGGTCAATTTCACTGCTTGATCCATCTGCTTCTTTGTTAGATGGTTTTTCAATACGAACTTTACCAGTTTTTAAAGTGTATTTTCCGTCATCTAAAGTAATAGGTTCAGTAATATCAATGATATTTTGAATCCTATTATTTACAAAATCGTTGTATGACTTTATATGGTGGTCAACCAAATCATACTTATCAAAAAATGCATCAACTAATTTCCAGTTATTCTCTGTCATGGACATCCTCCAGCATTACGTAACGCAATAAAAATAATAAATAAATAAAAAATAACAGATACGTTAGGATAAACCTAACAACTAATTCATTTAATCATTATTCTTAATTTACTCATAACTATCTCCAATTTAAGATAATTCCTCTCAAACTAAGTTCAAATTTATTATAATGAATTTCTAAAAAACAAAAAAATACAGAAATTATACTATATTAAATTTACTACTCTAAAATTATATTAAAAACTTATGATTACCCTTCTACTATCCTATAAGTAACAAATACTCCAGCAGTTTGACTTTCACGGGTAATTCTTAAAACATTCCCAGGCTCAGCACCAATTGCTTCCACAACAGGATCATTAGCCCTTATCTTAGGAAGGTCTTTGAATTCATAATCTACATCACTAAATTCTTCAGAAATTTCTTCTTCAGTCATGATTTCATGCTTTGGTACGAGCATATGGTCTTGAATATCAATTTTCAAATTTTTTCCTCCAAATAGAAAAGTTAAAATATAAAATTAGAAACAGGCCTGACGGGAATTGAACCCGCGGCCGCTTGGTTAAAAGCCAAGCGCTCTGCCAGACTGAGCTACAGGCCTATGAGACATACATACTATTATAACTTGAAGCGCCCTGGCCGGGATTTGAACCCGAGTCGCGGGCTCGACAGGCCCACATGATAGCCCCTACACCACCAGGGCAACTCACATCTAAATAGTACACTATCAATACTATTATCTTAATCATATATAAAGGTTTCGGAAAAATCAAATATTTTTCAAAAATTACATACAATTTCAAATAAATAGATTGAAATCCCGCCTGCCGGACTTGAACCAGCAACATTTGGATCTACAGTCCAACGCTCTGCCAAATTGAGCTAAGGCGGGTAAAGATGGGTCCGCCCGGATTTGAACCGGAGTCTCAGGCTCCCAAAGCCCAAAGGATCGACCAAGCTACCCTACGGACCCACATACAAAATGCATGTAGATAACATACTAATGATAATATAATTATAATAATATATAAATCTTACTATAATTACAATAAATTTATGAAAATTACAAAATTTAAATATAAATTAAAAGCCCCGGACGGGAATTGAACCCGCGACCACGAGATTACAAGTCTCGCGCTCTACCAGACTGAGCCACCGAGGCATTATATAAAAATTTGTAGAACACTATAAATTATATTTATAGTTATTTAAATACTTTACGATAAAATGGGAAAAATTCATAAAAATTTAAATATCATATAATTTATAATTAATAATCATGATAAATAATGAAAAAGAACTACTGGAAAAGATTGATGAAACCTTAAAAAATATAAAAGAAAAAAATCCATTAACCCATTGCATAACCAATTCCGTCACCATCAACGACTGTGCAAACGCAGTCCTTGCAATTGGAGGATCACCATTTATGGCAGAAGATGTTGAAGAATTGGAAGAGGTAGTAACCATAGCAGATGCATTAGTGATAAATATTGGAAAATTAAGTAAAGACCAAGTTGAAGCTATGAAAGTAAGTGCAAAAACAGCAAACAAAACAAACACCCCAATTGTTTTAGATCCGGTAGGAGTCGGAGTAACCGAACTTAGAAACAAAACCACCATGGACCTAATTGAAAATTATCAGATGGCAGCAATCCGTGGAAATATCAGTGAAATAAAAGCAATAGCCAAATTAACAGGAGTTATTGATGAAAGTAATGCTGCAAAAGGTGTAGACGTTAATATTGATGATATAATCACTGAAGAAAACTTAGTCGCAAATGGTGAAATCATTAAAGAACTTGCAGTCAAACTGAACACAACAATATTGGCAAGTGGCCCAATAGACATATTAAGTGACGGTGAAACAGTAATAGTCATCGATAACGGAGACGACATGATGCCTCTGATTACAGGAAGCGGCTGCATGTTATCATCCATCGTTGGAAGTTGTGTTGGAGGTTCAACTCCTCTTGAAGGAAGTCTTGTTGCAATTCTGGCCATGAATATTGCTGGTGAAAAAGCAAGAGCAAAAGTTGAAGCCAACGATGAAGGAACCGGATCATTTAGAGCATATCTAATTGACTATTTATACAAAACCAACAGTGAAAGTTTAGTGAACGAATCAAACATCAAGATATTATGAACAGCATAGACCTATCCCTCTATCTTGTCACAGACAACAGTGACGATGTGGAGAAATTTTTAAAAACAATTGAAGACGCAATAAAAGGCGGGACAACCGTAGTGCAAATAAGGGAAAAAACCGCCGATACCCTTGACTTTTATAATTTGGCATTGAAAGTTAAAGAGATAACAACAAAATACAATGTTCCGCTAATTATCAACGACAGAGTTGATGTGGCACTGGCAATTGATGCGGATGGAGTCCATGTAGGACAGTCCGACATGCCCTGCGACGTAACAAGACAGCTTGTGGGAGACGATAAGATAGTAGGCGTCTCAGCAGCTACGATTGAAGAAGCCAAAAAAGCGCAAAATGATGGTGCAGATTATATTGGAACAGGAGCTGTATTTCCAACACAAACAAAAGATGATGCACCTTCAGTTACAAAAGAGGAACTAAAAGAAATTGTTGAATCAATTGACATTCCAGTAGTGGCAATCGGAGGCATCACTTTAGAAAATGCTCATGAATTAGTTGATACTGGAATTAGCGGATTATCTGTAGTCAGTGCAATAATGAGTTCTGATAATCCTAAAAAATCATCCGAAGAGCTATTAAAAATATTTAATAGCTAATTTATTTTTTAAAAAAAGTAATAAAAAAGTAAAAAAGTTATTTTTTACTCTCTTTTAGAGCTTCTACAGCAGCAAGCTTTTTACCTGCAAGCATACTAATACAAGCACCGCCACCACTGCTTAAGTGACTCATTTGATTTTCTAAACCAAGACCGGCTGTAGCTGCTGCAATATGGCCTCCTCCAATCAAGGAGAAACCGTTTGAATTTGCCATTGCATTAATCAGGTCTTCGGTACCCATTGCAAATTTAGGATCTTCAAATACTCCTGCGGGACCGTTTGCAAAAATATACTTGGCCTCCCTAATTTCTTTTGCATAAAATGCAATGGTTTTAATACCTATATCAAAAATGGCTTCATTTGGGATTTCATTACTGTCAATGTCAACCCTTTCACCATCAATTTCACAGGCCACATCAATAGGATATTTGACCTTATCGCCGAATCTTTCAATTAAATCTTTTGATTTTTCAACCATATCCTCATATCCTCTGCCTACAATGAAATCACGATTTACCTGACCTATATCAAAGCCTGCAGCCCACAAAACAATGTTTCCAACAATACCTGTTGTTAGAATTGTATCTGCTGTTCCATTGCTCAATACATTCTCCATAACATCAATGGAATCTTCAGGCTTCATACCTCCAAGCAAAAATACGCAAGGATGTTCAACATTATCCAAAGCACTTTGAATAACAGTCAATTCCTCTTCCATTACCCTTCCGGCAGCAGAAGGAGTGTTGACTGTAAATCCGACAAGTGATGCTTGGGACCTGTGTGCCGCTGCGAATGCATCATTGATGAAATAGTCAATGTATGGGGACAAATGCCTTACAAGCAATGTTTTGGATTGCTCAAGTGGAGTCCTTGAGAGAGATTCTTCAGAAAAGAAACGTGCATTTTCAAGCAATAATATTTCATGTGGTTTGAGATTATGGATAGCTTCTTTTGCAGCGTTTGAAAAAAGAGAATCTACATATTTTACTCTTAAGTTTAAAATATCTGACAGCGCATCGGCATGTTGGGATAAAGTTGTGAAATCTTTTTTACCTGGACGGCTTTGATGTGCAAGAATTACGACTTTAGCGCCCTTATTGGATAATTCCTTAATTGTTCTTGCATGTAATTTCAATCTTGTATCATCTAAAATAATTCCTGAACTTGGATCAACCGGAGCATTGATGTCAACTCTTACAAGTACTGTTTTATTTTCAATGTCAAAATCATCAATTGTATTAAATTCGACCATTTTCCCACTCTAAATAATTATAATTTGCTTACCAAATCAAGTAAAGCATCTTTTGGGCTTTCTGCCTTAATAATTCCTGATGCAAGCAATACTCCATCAGCACCTAAATCCATTGCAGCTTTCATATCATCACCAGTGGTGATTCCTGCACCACATAATACCTTTACGTTTTTGTTGATGGCTTTAACCTCTTTTACTGTATCTTCAACGACTTCAGGTTGCGCTTGAGATACTGGAATTCCTGTACCGATCAGTTCAGGAGGTTCTACAGCAACTGCAGTAGGTGCAAGTGTGGCCACTGCCTTTGAAGTTTCAATATTGTTTGTGCATACGCAAGACTCAATCTCATTTTGCTTGCATAACTTTACAACCTCATCAATGTCAGCCAGTTTCATTCTCTGTTCTGAATGATTAATCAATGAACCGCTTACACCAGCATCAATTAAAGTGTTAATCAAATTAGAACCAGTGTGTCCTCCAGGAGAAATCGCATCAATGTGCTGTGCAAAAATAGGAAGTGAAGCTTCCTGGGATATCCTATAAATATCTGCTGCCTGAGGAGCTGCAACCATAGTAATTCCAGATTCGCTGGCAGCACTTTCCAAGTCATGTGCAAGTTCTAAAGCATTTATACCGCTTGATTCCAGATAGGTTTTATAATTCAATATCACAATTGGTGTATCCATAATAATCCCACAATAACTTTATTATTATAATATTTGGAAAACATCAGTTAAATAAATTTATGATTGGATATTCTCTTTTGGGACAATTTGATATAATCCTCATTAATATCATATGCAATATAATTTCTTTTGTTTTGAAGTGCGGCAATGCAAGTTGTTCCACTTCCGCAAAACGGATCAAGAACAACATCCCCCTCATAGCTATACAGATTAATCAGCCTGTGGGGAAGCTCTATTGGAAACGGTGCGGGATGGCCTATTCTTTTTGCATTCACCGCAGGAAATGTCCAGATGCTTTTTGTCCATTGGATAAAATCATCCTTTTCAATCGTGTCCATTTTGGGTTGGACCTTGTTTTTTGAGTAGGATTCCTTTGAAAAAATCAGTATGTATTCATGATAATCCCTTAAGACAGGATTTGAAGCGGACATCCAACTTCCCCATGCACATGAACCTCCTGCACTGGCAGACTTGTCCCAAATTATTTCGCCCCTCATTAAAAATCCCAAATCCAGCATTATTTCAATTACCATTGCATGAAGAGGGACATATGGTTTTCTGCCGATGTTTGCGATATTTATACAAGCTCTGCCGCCTGTAACCAGCTTTTTATAGGTTTGAGAAAAAACTGAAGTCAAAAACTCCAGATATTCATCCAATGTCAAATCATCGTCATATTCCTTTCCGACATTATATGGAGGAGATGTAATCATCAGATGAATGCTGTTGTCGGGTATCTCATCCATGTTTTCACTGGATTTGCAGTACAGCCTATTCAAATCCCCTTCAGGAATTTTTGATTCCTTGAACTCGACATTTTTTGGAATTTCAAATTCTTCAAACAGTTTTGAACTGTAAAACTTTTTTGAACTGTGAGATTCCCTTAAAACAGAACCGAATGACGATGTTTGAGTTTTTCTAACCAAATTAAGACCTCTTTAAAAGATTTATAAATTTCAATCCCTTATTTTCATAGTTTTCTTCCCTGTTAGCTATCTCTATTAGTTTTCCCAAATTTTTCGGACTTTCCATTCCTGAAAAGAAATTCAAATCCTCATCAAACAACTGATTCAGATGCATCTTCAGCTCAGAGGTATTGTCAAATCTGTAAAATCCCCTTTTCGGCGTTGTTTTTCTTGTATTTCCATGATTTAGAGGAAAGGGATTTAGTGACCAGAATCCCTGAATCAGTCCGGAATGTTTTAGATAATCTGCCTTTTTGGAAAATCCGTTTGAAAGTGGAGCATTACCTACAACGATAATGGGAATTTTTGTTGATTCAAAATTTGAAACTCTGATATCGATGCATTTGCCGATAGCCTTTAGGATTGAGTCCGAGCGTGTGAAACTGGGTTTTCCCTGATGGGTTCTAAAGTCCCCCGCTTCAGTGACCCTGTCCAACTCAGGGTCATACTGCCAGTTCCACACCAAAGACATTTTGACTTCACATATTAGTTTGACTTCCGATGCTTTTAAAATTTTTTTATCGGCGGTTGCAATGGCAATGTCTGCGGGGGATTTTGACGTGATTCCGACAGACGGAATTCTAGCCTGCTGGACAATATGGAGGTTTTCATCTTCAATCAGCATGGCGAACAGGTCGCTTACCCATTTTTCTGTAAAGTTGCCAATCAGTGAATTTCTTGCCTGAAGAGTTGTTTTTCTGCCTTTATATCGTTTGGGCCAATATGCCAGATATCTTCCGTCATCCGTCCTGTAGAAAAGCTGCTCTGGTGAGGCAAAACTTTTGGAGTTACTAAAAAATAATTTTTCTTGTTGTTTATTCCATAATCTCATAATGGAAAATATTATTCCTAAACATATAAAAGCATTTAATAGATAAAAATAAATATTGTTCAATATTCATTGAATTATATCCAACTTGTAAAAATGTATATATTAGCAAAACTAAAAATAACTTTGATTTTATGTCATTCAATGAAAGCCAAATAGAAAAACTGGAAAAAAGCGGATATAGGTTCGTTGGAACTCACGGCCATGCAGCAGTCAAAGTCTGCCACTGGACCCGTCAAAGTATTGTGGACAAGGGAGTTTGTTATAAAGAGAAATTCTATGGAATCGAATCCCACAGATGCCTGCAGATGTCACCTGCAGTTCCAAACTGCCAGCAAGAGTGTGAATTCTGTTGGAGAGATTTGACATACACCCAAACCAGCTGGGAAGACGAAGACTATGACGAGCCAAAAACAATTATCGACGAAGCCATTGCCGCTCAAAACAACCTGCTATGCGGATTTTTCGGAAATGACAAGGCAAACAAAAAGAAACTGGAAGAGCTTAAAAATCCAACCAACGCCGCAATATCACTTGCCGGCGAACCGACACTCTATCCGAAAATTGATGAGTTGATTGGCGAATTTAACCGCCGTGACTTTACGACATTTGTGGTAAGTAACGGCCAGTGCGTTGACAGATTGCGTAACCTTGACAACGACCCATATCAACTATACCTTTCCTTGGACGCACCTAACGAGAAAATATTTAATGATGTGTGCAGACCAAGAATAAATGATGCTTGGGGCAATTTAAATGAATCGCTTGAAACTTTAGCAAGTTTTGACTCACGTACATGTATAAGAAATACATGCGTTCGTGGAAAGAATATGGAACAGCCTGAAGAATATGCAAAACTGATAAAAAAAGCAGACCCTGATTTTGTAGAAATAAAGGCATACATGTGTGTCGGATCCTCACGTGAACGCCTGACCTTAGACAATATGCCGACATTCAGTGAAGTCAAAGAATTTGCAAAAAAAATAGGTGAAGAGTGCGGTAAAGAATTGGTAAACGAATCAGAAATCAGTCGTGTTGTTTTGCTCGAATAGCAACTTTTTTACCAATTTCAAATGCACTTTCCAAATCTTTAGGAAATTGAGTTTTTCGAATTTCCATTCTCTCTTTTTCATCGAAAGCATCACTGACGTATTTAGAGTAATCCTTGAATTGATAAGTTTCATAAACGTAGAGATGCTCAGGTTTGGTGAATATCATGCTCATGCCCATTTCAAAATGATCATGCAATCCATGATATCCAATCTGATATGAAAGCTCTTCTGAAGCATTCATGGTATAAATACAAGCTAATGGCATCTTTTTATGGTCAACCGTTTCTATTTTGCTGTAAGCAGTGAATGGAAACATGAATCGCTCCAAAAAGCATCTCATATTTCCTGTAACGTCACTGAAGTATATCGGCGAGCCCAATATGACTCCATCGGCTTGTGAAATTTCATCCAGAATAGGTTTTAAATCATCTTTTTGAACACATCTGCCATAATGTCTCCCATTGATTACTTTACATGCAAAACAGCTTTTACATCCGTGAAACGGAAAATCATATAGGTTTATTCTTTCCACGCTGGCGTCGGGAAAAACATCCTTTATGCCTTCAAGCGCTTTATCCAAAAGCTGAGCAGTATTGCAATTTGGTCTTGGAGAACCATTAACGGCAAAAAATTTCATTTTATTTACCTTGTGCTTTTAGCTCTTCACAGATTTCAACAGCCTTTCTAGCTGCCTTTTCCATTGAAGTTTCATATGGAATTCCAGCTTCCTCTAAAAGTCTTTGACCTTCTTCTTCGTTTGTACCTGTTAATCGGATAACGATATTCACTTTGCGGTCAGCTTGCTCCAATGCTTTGATAACACCGCGAGCAACATCATCTGCCTTGGTAATTCCTCCCAAAACATTTAAGAATACAACTTTAACAGGGTCGTAGTTTAAAACAATACTTAAAGCTTGATTGATGATTTGTTCTGAAGCTCCACCACCAATATCCAGGAAAGTTGCCGGTTCTCCACCGTTAAGCTTAATCATGTCCATAGCGGTCAATGTCAAACCTGCACCGTTACCGATTACTGCAATATCTCCATCCAATTGGACGAAATCCACAGCTTTTTTCTTATAGTGCATTCTTTCAACTAAATCCTGATGTCTGAATAATGAATCGTTTTCAACAACCAGTTTTGCATCAGCGGCAATTAAACCGTCCGGTGTTAAAACCAGCGGGTTGATTTCCGCAGTGTCAGCATCGTATTTTGTGAATACATGGTATAGTTTCCAAATAATGTCTCCCATAGAAGAGATTAATTCAGATGGAACTTCCATTTTACGTGCGACTTCACGTGCTTCGTATGGCAAGAAATCAAGTAAAGGATTTGGATAATATCTGATAATTTTTTCAGGGTTTGTTTTTGCCAAGTTTTCAATTTCAACCCCACCTTCTTTACTTGCTAAAATTACAGGCTTTCTAGCGCCCCTATCAACAGAAACAGTTACGAAAAATTCGTTTAAGATTTCAGCTTTTTCTTCAATCAATAAATGGTTTACTTTTTCGCCTTTAATTTCCATTCCTAAAATTTGATCAGCAACTTTTAAAGCTTCCCCAGGGTTGTCTGCAAATTTAACACCACCTGCTTTACCTCTACCTCCAGTTAAAACTTGCGCTTTAACCACTACAGGAACATTCATCTCTGAAGAAATAGCCATAGCCTCTTCAGGATAATTTGCAACATGCCCTTCTAAAATTGGAATGCCTTCCTTGTGAAAAATTTGTTTTGCTACACTTTCAAAAAATCTCATTTTAACACCTATTCCACTAAAGCGTATCCTGCTTCAAAAGCCTTGATGTTTTTCTCTTCAGTTCCTTTAGGAACACTGTCTTCAATAGCTTTGATAGCGGCCTCTTTGGATATTACTTTAGTAATTTTTGTAATAGCCCCAACCATTACAATGTTAGCTACGATTTTAAGACCAATTTCATCGGTAGCTGTTTTAGTGGCAGGAGCCTCATAAACATCAATATTATGTTCATCTATAAATTCTCTAACATCTTCAACATCAGTTGTTGTCGGATCAACAATCAATGTTCCATTATCTTTTAAATCGCCAATATATTTAATCAATGCTTCATTGGACATTGCTATGAAAATATCAGGATTTAAAACTTTAGGATAATCAATTTCTGAATCGCTGATAACAACTTCACATTTGGAAGCTCCACCACGAGCTTCAGGACCGTAAGATTGTGTTTGAACAGCTTCTTTACCGTCAAAAAGACAAGCAGATTTACCTAAGATAATACCTGCAAGAATTACTCCTTGACCTCCAAATCCACCAATTCTAATTTCAGTTCTCATATTATCCACCTATAACTCTGTTTCAAATGCAGAATTGATAACAGTTTTTTTACCTGATTTTTCTACACTGATTTTATCAATATTTTCTGTGAATTCGTCTTTTGTTGTATTTGCAAATTCACCAACAACTATTTTACCTTCCAGCTCTTTAGCACTCATCCTGTCTGCTGCAGATTTGTATACTGTATTTGCTTTCATCACTGCAGCCATTGCAGTAGGAGTCCTGAGCTTATTTTTACGACCGAAGTAAGTTGGACATTGTGTTGCAACTTCAATGAATGAAAATCCTGGATTTTCGAGTCCTGCCTTTATTGCAAGAACCAGATTTTCAATTTGAACTGTAGTCCATCTTGCAGAATATGTTGCACCTGCTGCTGCAACAAGTTCGGCCAATTTGAATGGAGCATCTTGATTACCATATGGAGCTGTAGTTCCGAAACTGCCTTTAGGAGATGTAGGGCTGATTTGACCCCCTGTCATACCATAAATGTTATTGTTTATGCAAATTACTGTTAAGTTAATGTTTCTTCTGGCAGCGTGAATCAAGTGATTTCCACCAATGGAAGCGGCATCACCATCACCGGTAAATACGACAACGTCCAAATCCTTGTTAGCGGTTTTAAGACCGGTTGCAAAACTTAATGCTCTTCCGTGAGTAGTGTGCAGTGAATCGCATTTAAGATATCCCGGAATTCTTGAAGAACATCCAATTCCAGACACCATTGCTATATTATCAAAATCCATGCCTGCTTTTTCCATAGCTGCAAGGAATGCATTGATGATTGCACCGTTTCCACAACCAGGACAAAAGATATGAGGCAATCTGTCTTCTCTCATGTATGGGAGAAATCTATTTTGTTTTGGCTCGGACATTTTAGTTTCCTCCTATTTTATCAATTTGCTCTAGGATTTCATCAGGAGTTGGCAATAATCCTCCAATTTTGCCCATCAAATGAACATTTGCATCCCGTTTACATACACGGTCAACTTCATAATACATTTGGCCCAAATTCATTTCAACAACAAGAACATCTTTTGCACTTGCAGTCAATTCTTCCAATTGTTCATCAGGGAACGGCCATGGAGTGTCTATTTTGACATAACCAACTTTTTTGCCATCTGCTCTAGCTTGGGCTGCTGCTTCAATGACTGATCTTACAGGACCTCCGTAAGAAACAATGACAATATCTGCATCTTCACAGCCTTTTGATTTGACAGAACAGATTTTATCTCTATTGTTCAATACCTTATCACAGATTCTTTGGATAAGTTTATCGTGAGTTTCAGGATTGTTTGTATCAGGATATCCCCTTTCATCGTGAGTTAGTCCGGTTACGTGGACATTGAACCCATCGCCAAATGCAGGCATTGGTGTTGTTCCATTTTCAATATTTTCAAACGGCAAGTAATCATCTGTTTTCTCAGGCCTTTTTCTTGCGACGATTTCGATGTCGTCTTCAACGACAATTTTTTCTCTCATATGTCCGATAACTTCATCGGCCATGACGAAAACAGGACATCTGTATTCTTCGGCAAGGTTAAATGCTTTTATTGTAAAATCAAAGAATTCCTGTACGCTTGATGGAGATAATGCAATAGGCTCATAATCTCCGTGAGAACCCCAACGGGCCTGCATCATATCACCCTGTGCAGCCATTGTTGGCTGGGCTGTTGAAGGAGAACCCCTTTGAACATCCACAATGACGATTGGAGTTTCACTGATAAACGCATAACCTATGTTTTCCTGCATTAATGAAATACCAGGACCTGATGTTGCGGTCATTGATTTAGCTCCACCCCAGGAACCTCCGATGATAGCTCCTGCAGATGCAATTTCATCCTCCATCTGAACAAATGAACCTCCTACTTTAGGCAGTTCACGAGCTAAAGTTTCTGCAACTTCAGTAGACGGAGTAATCGGATAACCAGCAAAGAATCTGCAACCTGCAGCTATTGCTCCTTTTGCACATGCTTCGTTTCCTTGAATAAAAAATTCTTCAGCCATTTTAACACCTACTTTCTCCCCTTTGTGAAATTAGGATTGAAGTTAACATCATTACCCTCTTCCATCCACCAGTTTTCCGGCAAATCCACAGTAATCGCTTGGTCTGGACATGCTACTTCACAAGTACCACATTTAGTGCACCTTTCTTCAAATTTAGTGAAAGGCAATTGAACTCCTTTTTTATTGGTTTCAGGAGATATTGCATAAACATTCTTGTAGCACATGAATAAGCAAAGATGACATCCTTTACACAAATCTTCATCAATTATAATCAATTTTTAATCTCCTTAATAATTCTATGACAAATAAATATAGAATGTTATATATTTATGTTAATAAACATTTAAATATCTTATGAAAAACAATGATAAATTAAAAATTTATAAAAAAATAAAAAAATTAAATGAAAACTAAAACCAGGTTATATTATGAAATACTTGACAACACCGATTAGCGAGGATGATTTGGGCGAACTCAATGTTGGCGACCAGATTTCAATTTCAGGAACCATTTACACCGGCCGTGACGCTGCACTACCACAGCTTGTCGAACTGATTGAAAATGATGAAGTTCCATTTGACCTGAACGGATCAGTCATAATGCATACCGCATTCAGCGATGCAGGAATCGCACCGACAACAAGCAGCAAAGTTGAAATTGAATCCACAATACCAAAATTAAGTGAAGCGGGAGTTAAAATCCATATCGGAAAAGGAATGTTAAGCGATGAAACCGTTTTGGAGCTGAACAAAAACAATTCCATCTTTGTAATAACACCACCTGTTGCGGCATTGCTTACAAATAAGGTTGTGGAAAAGAGATGTGTCCTGTTTGAAAATGAAGGCATGGAAGCCATGTTCGAGTTAAAAGTTGAAGACATACCTGGAATTGTTGCAATTCACAAATCAAAAAAAATAGAAAAAGTATAATATTATCATATTATACTTAAATCATCCAATAGGACCTTATCGTCCTTATCCATCTCTTTTTTACCATTGAACACGTCAACATCAAGAGATTTGTTTTTGAATGATACAATCAAAGTACAGATTGCATCACCAGTAACGTTTACAGCAGTTCTAAACATGTCCAGGATATGGTCTATTCCGAAAATAATACCAATAGCCTGTACAGGCAATCCTACGGAATTAAATACCATAGTCAAGGTAATGAGACCTACTGATGGAACACCAGCAGTTCCTATTGATGCCATAACTGCAGTGAAAATTACTGTTATGAGTGCAGACAGTCCCAAATCTATACCATATGCCTGAGCTGCAAACATTACTGCAACCCCCTGCATAATAGCAGTTCCATCCATATTGATGGTTGCTCCCAGAGGAATTGTAAATGAAGACACCTCCAGAGAAACACCCATTTCAGACAGTTTATCCAAGTTCAAAGGAATTGTAGCATTTGATGTGGATGAAGAAAATGCGAAAAACATGACTGAAATGAACTTTCTAAAGAATCTGATAGGATTCAATCTTGTGAAGACAACCAGCATCGATGGATAAACAATGAATGCCTGGATAGCCAGACCGATTAAAACACAAATAATATATTTGCCCAAAGGAAGCAAACCTTCAATTCCTAAACCTGCAAAGGTTCTTGCCATTAAACAGAAAACGCCAATTGGAGCAAATTTCATTACAATGGAGGTCATTTCCATCATGATTCTGTTTCCTTGAGCAAAAAAGTTGCCGACAATTTCTGTTTCTTCCTTTAATTTGGCCAATATTACTCCAATAAGCAATGCAAATATGATTACAGGTATCATATCCCCACTTGCCAAAGAGTTAATCGGATTTTCAGGAACCATGTTCAAAATTGTATCAGTCATTGTCTGATTGAGAGTGACATTTGATGACTGAGCCACTGCAGACAAATTTAAACCTGCTCCCGGCTGGATTAGAATACCGATTATAAGAGCAATGGAAACCGCCAATGCAGTAGTTATAAGGTATATTCCAATAGTCCTACCTCCAATCGTACCGATTTTTCTGATATCTGAAATCGATGCGGCACCCACCACAATCGAACAGAAAACAAGAGGTACAACCAACATTCTCATCAGTTTAATAAATAAACTTCCGCCCAAATAAAAAATATTATCCACTAGAATAATATTTTTAAAAAATGAATCGGGCACGAAAAAGTTCAATATTATACCGGTGAGCAAACCTAAAATCATCCCAATTAATATCCAATTACTGAGACTAATGTTCTTTAGTTTGCCTAACATATTTCATCCCCTATTTTTTTAATATTGTTATAAATTATGTTTAAAATAGTAAATAAGAATTGCCAATATTAAAAAAAATAGAACTTGTCGGGGCAAGTTAAAAAAAATAAGAAACGAGTTATTGAAAATAACTCTAAATTAAATTGAAGAATGATTATTCTTCGTCTTCTTCATCTGCAGATTCTTCTCTTTTTTCGAATTCATCTACGAAATTGACTTTGGTAATTTCTTCGATGTTATCCCAAATGTCTTTAGCTATTCTGAATCTTGCAAAGGTAACATCCATATAGGATTGTTGATCGAATTTAGCCATTTCATCTAATTTGATGTTTGCAACACCGTCGACAATGTCAATTTCAGTTTTATCAATGTCCACATTAGGGTTGGAGTAGTGTAACTCGATCATACTTTTAATTTTTTCATTATCGTCATCAATGATTTCAGTTACTTCAACATCATAAATTAAGTCTTTTCCTGCTAATTCGTGGTTGAAGTCAACTTTTACTCTTCCGCCGTTTACGGTTAAGATTTTACCGGTAGTTCCTTCGGATTGGATTCTCATACCTGGAACAGGAGTCATGCCTTGTCTTTTGAATTCTTTCATAGGGACTAATTGAATCATTTTAGGATCTCTTGGTCCGAATGCATTGTCGGAATCGACTTCAACATGTTTGGTTTCTCCTTCTTCTAAACCAATAATTGCTTCTTCGATTGCAGGTAATAAGTGGTTTCCTCCAACAACAATAGGGATTGCTTTGTAGGTTTTGTTTTCATCGAAAATACCTGCTTCTTGAGCAATTTCATCATAAGTAGTATCAAATACGTCATCAGTTTCTTTAATTTTACCAGTAAAGTTTACTCTAACAAAATCTCCGTTATCTATAGCCATAATATTAGCTCCTTATAATAATTTTGATTAAATAATTTGTTAATAAATATAACATTTTATAGTTTTAGTAACCATCATTTATTAAAGTTTTGTTTATGGCCAAGGTTTGATGTAAAAAAAGAAGATATCAAAAAAAAATAAAATTAAAATGGAAGACTCAAATATCTGCTCTTCAATTTATAGGTATTGGTATTCCAATTGTTTATTTTTCCCAAAGCATTCTTATGATTAATCGGATCTCCAACAACCCATGTATTGTCTATTAAAACTTGAGTCCAAACATGTCCAAACCTTCCATCACTGAATGCGCAGTTTCCATGAACATATCTTGCCTTAAGGCCTGCCGCCCTGTACATAGCAATCAACAGGTGCGCCTGGTCAACACAGTTACCGCTTCCGGCATTCAATGTACCCACAGCACCATGTTTGGAATTGTAATAATAATCATAGACAATGTTGTCCCTTACATAATTGAATATGGCTTTTGCCTTGTCAATCTTGCTGGTCAATCCCTTGGTTAATGATTTTACCAATGATTTGATTTTAGCGTTGTTTACTTGGCAGTGCTTGGTTGACTTAAGATATGCGCTTGAATAATGTCCGCTGTCTTTCACATTAAGGCCGCTTCCAAATTTGGAAAGTACAACAGTTATGGACTTGGATGTGGAGCCCGGAAGGTAATAATTATTGCCTAAAAATTCAACTGAAACATTATAGTCTCCTAATGCCACACTTGTCCTTACGGTTGCATAGCCGTTTGAAGATGTAGTAGCAATATAGACCTCCCCATCAATTGTCAGCTCAATTTTCCCTCCGGAAATAGGTTCACCATTAGAATTGGTCACCAACACTTTAAAAGTCTGTGAAGAATCTTTATATTTGGTTGCACATTTCCATATGATTTTAGAAGGACTTCTTTCAAAAACGTTTATTTTGCATGACCCGGAGGTTCCCTTTACATCCCAATCGGAAGGAGCCTTATAACTAATCGTATAATTGCCTATATTTTGAGTAATAGTTAGTGACGCGATTCCATTCTCATCAGTAGTGTCAGTATAGGTTTTGCCGTCGATATTGAAAGTGACTGTTCTTTGAGCTAATGGAACATTACCTGCAGTAAAGGCCACTTTGAATAATGTGTCTGCACCATAACCGAACGATTTTGTGCTTTTAACTGTTAATGTGGTATCGTTAGTTTTAAAAATTGTGACTTTTCTTGTCACTTTTGACGGCTTGAAAAATTTATCTCCAGCATAGCTATATTCAATATTGAAAATGCCATCAGTTACAGGTATCTTGAAATTTACAGCCCCATTGCTGTCAGTTTTTCTGTAATAGCTTTGCCCATTGATATTTATTTTGATTTTTTTCCCGACTTTTGTCTCTTCGCCAATACTGGTTGAAAGTTTGATTTCAACATCACGGGAATCATTTGGAAGAATAGTGTAAGCGTAAGGCGTATTGACTGTCAATTTAGTGTATGCAATGCCTAGAATTTGAACAGTATATGTCTTTGACAATCCGTCATTATTGTAACAGGTTGCTTTGTATGTGCCTTTTTTAAGATTGTTTAGGGATAAGCTTACCTGACCGTTGGAATTTGTTTTATATTTAGTGGTTTTGCCATTAATTTTGATTTTGACATATTTATTGGCCAATGGTTTTCCGTCGTTCTTTAAAAACTTAACTGTAAACTTTCTGCTGTCGCCTTTAACCTTCTTGAAGTTTGATGCGTAGATTGTTGGTGAAATCTTTAAGGTGGTGTTTAGCATGTATCCTGTTATCGGATCTTTTGCAGTTACAATATAATTTCCCGGCTTGAAATCAACTGGAAAGCTTGCAAAACCATTATTATCAGTTTTTTTAGTGTATGATTTTCCGCTGACGGTTATTGTAACCTGCCTATTTTTTAAGGGATTGCCATAGCTGTCAACAAATGTTGCGCCATATTTTTGACTGCCCTTATAATATTTTGTTATATTTTTCGCTTTGATGGTCGGCAATACATCGATTTGGCAAGTCAGTTTTCCTGTTGCCTCGTGTGCAGCATCACCCTCAAAATATGCGGTTGCAGTGTATTTTCCAGGGTTTAAATCCAAATTTATGCCTGCTATACCATTATCGTCAGTCATGTTTGAATATTCAATATTATCTATAATGAAATTGATTTTCTTATTTGGCAATGGAGCATTTGTATTTGAATCAGTCAGATTCACACAATAGCTCCCTTTGTAATATATGCTTGTTGATGTTGGAGTTAACTGAGTTTGATTTTTATTGCTTTCACCTAAAAGGGAATCTATGTTATCTGATTGAGTGGAATCCTCAAATTGAATAGGAACTTCATTGCTAGAGTCCAATGCTATAAAATCAGTCCCATTGACATCAGCTGCATGAATTGAACCTGCTGAAAATAGAGCAATCAAAATTAAAAACATTATTAGTGATATCTTTTTAATCAAAACTCATTGCCTCCGTTTAAAAACTTTATGAAATCCACTTCAATTCAAGGATATTTTTTTATAACAAATAATATAAATTTTTTGAAAGTGAAAAATACTCCTCAAATGCTCTCGCTAAAAAACTATTATTTATAAGAAACAGATTATAATTCATGCAACGAAGAGGTGCGGTTAACTTGCCCCTTCATGGAGGCCATCCCCCAAAATGGTTGTTTACAAGAATGGTGGACCTGTCGGGAGCGTTGGCTTCAGTCATTATTGAAGAGTACAGTATAGCCGAGTTTTTAAATAGAGTTTCAAATCCCTACTGGTTTCAGGCATTCTCCTGCGTTTTAGGTTTTGATTGGCACTCTTCAGGAACCACAACCACAACATTGGGTGCGCTTAAAGCATCACTGGATCCTGAAGAGCATGGAATCTATCTGACCGGAGGCAAAGGTGCAAAATCAAGGAAAACACCACAAGGGATTGAACATGCGGGAGAAGTGTTTAATCTAAAGACAAAAACAACAGAAAAACTGGTTGAGACAAGCAAATTATCCGCTAAAATAGACAATTCCTGCATTCAGGACGGCTACACATTATACCAGCATAACTTCTTCGTGACAGAAAAAGGAGATTGGGCCGTTGTTCAACAGGGGCTCAACACTGAAAACAAATATGCAAGAAGATACCACTGGCTGGGCAGTGAAGTTGAAAAGCTTCTAAATGACCCTCACAGTGGAATATCATGCGACAGGCAAACACCGAACACACTCAACATGTCTTCAAAGGACAGCGAGGAAGCCCAAAAAATAAGTGTTGACCTGATAAATGATAATCCCAACCATTTAAGACAATATTTTAAAAGAAAAGATAATCAGTTGCTTTTAGAAGACTTTACAATGCCGGCGCATCACCCTGTTTTGGATATGGACATTTCAGATAAGGAATTTGAAATTCTGACAAAGGCATGGGAAATACAGCCTGAAAATTATGAGGAGCTAATTTTGCTTCAGGGAATAGGGCCTAAAAAAATAAGGGCATTGGCATTGATTTCAGATTTGGTGTATGGAGAACCTGCAAGCTGGAAAGATCCTGTGAAATATAGCTTTACACATGGAGGAAAAGACGGTTTTCCATATCCTGTTGACAGGGAAGTCTATGACAATTCAATTCAAACAATAAGAGACGCACTAGACCAGGCACGTATAAAAAAAGAAGAAAAGCTAAAAGCCATCAAAAGACTGGATGACTTCATATCCTAACGGTTTTCGTCATGAATATTAACTGTTTTTCCGTGAGCTGTTGGAATGACCTCCAAAACGGGATTTTCAAATTCCAAATCGAATTCCTTTCCGTCCATCAGCAAATGTTGAAATACAGCAAGAGAAGACACTTCGGAGTGAGGTTGAGTGGTGACTGATACGTTCCAATCAGCAGCCTTATAAACTTTTCCAGGGACTTTAGCTCCTCCGACAACAATTAAAATATCAGAACCGTCCTGGCGAATTTCAGGAGCCACTTCATGAGCCTGTGAACCATACATTGTCAAGTGCACAACTTTCCCGCCGTCGGCTTTCCATTTATTGATAACGCCCATGTAGCTTTCTGTGTGTTCTATTTCAAAGTTCCCTCCAAATCTTGAAGAGGTATCTCTGACATTTTCCATGAGCTTATTGTCCCTTTCACCTGCAAGATAAATTTTACTGGCCCCAAATGCACGGGCAGTAAGGCAAACGTGAGTTGTAATACGAGTATCTCTTTTTAATCTGTGATCCAATCTTAAAACATTAACATTCATACTATCAATTATAAATTAATTCTAAAAATATATAATAATTTCTAAAAATTAGGATGAGACAACCACGGAAAACAAATTGGGAGGTAATATTAACTTCAAAAAAATCAAATGCAAATTAAAAAAAATATTAATGAAGAGGACGTGGTTAATCTCACCAATAATTCATATGATTGTCCTAATATATAAAATAATGCTTTTTTAAACTTCAATATTGATTTTAACTTGTAAAATTTAGTTATAAATAGAATAAAGCTATTGACATGAACAGCAATGAAAATAGACGACCAACTTCATTACTCATTCCCAGCACATCACCGTTAGCAAGAACGAAATTGCGTTTTGCAATAACCGCTATCAATAAACCTGAAACTATGGCTCCAATGACGCCCATCAATCCGACGAAATTACCCAGCAACAATGCAATGACCGCAACTATCAATGTTGAAGCCAAATAATTATATATATTGGTTTCATTTATGAAATAGCTTCCAATTCCTGGAGTTATCGGTTTGGACAACAATGCTGTAGTCAGCAAAGATGTTTTAGCAGTCATTTCGCAAATTATAATACCAAAAATAAAATTATAATCCAAAATATTATAAAGACCACCAATTGTTAAGCTGGCCACTAAAAATAGGGTTGCAACACCGCCTGCACCGACAGATGAATCCTTCATTACCCTGATTTTCTTTTCTGGAGTACCGTGGACCATAACACCGTCCGCCATGTCCATTACACCATCAAGATGATTATAGCCTGTGATAAGCATCAGGAATGCATAAACGATAGCTGCTGTGAAAAATGAATTCAAATGCAAAAATTCTATTGAAACATAACCGCAAACTGCAGCTAAAACACCAATTAAAACATGCAGAAACGGCCAACACCAAGTAAGCTTGGTCATGTACTCGATTGATGTGAAAACATTAATCGGAAGTATTGTTGAGAATGTCAAAAGCCCTAAAATGGACCTAACTGGTGAGAATTCCTCATCTTCAAAGTAATCGTCATTTTCCATAGTTATTCCTCAAAAATTTTAGATACGCATCCTGCGATTAAACCTGCAAAAACATCATTAAGCATAGGAGGCAGGCCATAAATGATTCCAGGCTTTGCTTCATCATACTCTTTAAACTTAAGAGTTGCCTTTGTTCCTGCAATCTGATTTGAAACGGCAAGACCCAATACATCATCAGAATATAAACCCTGAGCATTCACATCAAGTTCCCTTATACGGTTTGCAGCCATGTCCTGTTCTGTTCTCAATGCCGCCACTATAAGAGCAATCACATTAATGTCAGCTAAGGACTTTAAGATTTGCGCTTCCATCTTGCTTTTTAACTCATCAGTCACTTCCACATCGCTGACAAGTTCCAGACCCGCTTCGACCAGATCTCCTATCAGGATTCCTTCAGCCACAAGATAGTCAAGAATTCCAAATGTCAATCCCAATTTTTCAAACGCATCCTCCAAGGTTATTTCGATTGCCTCTTCGATTTGTATTTTCAACTCTTCAAAATCAAACTCGTCAAATTCGGCATTGTTGATGTCCAAACTTTCTCCTGAGACATCCACATTTGACAAAACCGCCAAAAAGTCATCAGCGTTTAAAATATTTTGAATATGAAACGGCAAGGCCATGTTTGCCAACACCTTCGCTTTGATGTTAGTTATGATTTTGAATATCTTAAGCAAATCCCTTGGAGACAATAGCTTATCTATATAAACCACATGACTTAAATTGATTCTAGCATCCGCAAAACCCTTTTGGGAATTGGCTACTTTCAGCTGGTCTGTGAAATCTTGTAAAACAATATCATTTGAAAGAAAAGTGAAAATTGTCAAGTTTCCATATGAATTTTCAAAATAGTCGAAACCGTCTGCCGCCTGGGCAATGTATGAACCTTGGGACTGGTTAAAAGCTTCAGCCCTTTTTGCAGTAGCGTCAAAATCATCTTTTGCATTTACAATATTGACATTTTCAACAATGTCGATGCCATCACCTACAGTAAAGTCACTGAAAGCCAAAAAATGATTGGGATTGCTAATGCAGATTCCATAATCTTTCTTGATAATGTTAATGTTATTGTTTATCATATGATAACCAAACCTGTTAATAATAACATATAATATATTAATCATTTAATTTAAACTTATATTAAGAGAAAATAAAATGGAATTATATTATGACAATTATTATTGACCCACAATCCAGCGGAATAGCTGGAAATATGATTATTGGAGCTTTAGTTGATTTAGGTGCTGATTCCAGTAAATTGAAAGAAATTATGGAACAGTCCGCACAGGAATTCGGAAAAGTTGAGGTTACATTTGAAAAGACTGTAAAACATGGAATATCTTCAACATTCTGCCATGTTGAAATGCTTGAAAACAGGCCTCCAGTCAAATACCCTGAATTTATTGGAAAAATTGAAAGCCTGAATCTGGATGAAAATGTTAAAAAAACCTCAATCAATGTTTTTAAAAGAATAGGTGAAGCTGAAGCAAAGGTACATGGAAAGCCATTGGACGAAATTCATTTTCATGAAGTTGGAGCAAGTGACGCTGTGGCAGATGTAATCGGGTCAATATATGCATACTACTCACTTAATCTCGACAAGCAAAAAATCATAGGCCTTCCAATAGCCGTCGGAGGCGGAAGAGTAAAAACCTCCCACGGAACAATACCTGTTCCCGTGCCTGCAGTTGTGGAAATCCTAAAAGATGCAAAAATTATCGGAGGACCTGTAACATCAGAGCTTGCAACACCTACAGGATGTGCGATATACTGTGAGATATGCGATGAGATTGCTGATTTCATCCCCCTTGTAAAAGTTGAAAAAACAGGTTATGGGGCTGGAAAAAAAGATTTTGACCATCCGAACGTCTTGAGAATAATTGAAACCTCAGAAATTACACAAACAGATGAAATTGACGTTATCGAAACAAATATTGACCATCTCACCGGGGAAGAAATCGGATATCTATTTGACAAACTTCTCAGCGAAGGTGCGAGAGATGTTTCAATAACCCCAATAATAATGAAGAAAAACAGACAGGGAAGCCTTTTAAAAGTCATTTCCACTAGAGAAAATAGAGAACATATGCTTGACATCATATTCAAAGAGACAGGAAGTTTAGGCATAAGAATAGCTCCGAATATGCACAGAGGAATTGCCAAAAGAGAATTCATAAAAAAGGAATATGATATTGAAGGCAAAACATATGAAGTAACGTTTAAAATAGGTTATATCAATGGAGAAATCATTTCCTCAAGACCGGAATATGAGGACTTAAGAAAAATAGCGAAAGACAGCGGATTGGCCATGAGAAAAGTCAAGGAGTTGATAAGATGAGAAAAGCCATTTCTGTTTTTTCAGGCGGCCTTGACTGCTGCGTTGCAACAAGTGCATTTGCAAAAGATTGCCAAATCCATGCAATAACATTCAACTATGGTCAGAAAGCTTTCAAAAGGGAACTTCAATCTGCAAAAGAAATATGTGAGAAAATGGGCTGGACTCATGAAGTCATTGACCTGCCCTGGCTTGCAGAAATCAGCACATCAAGCCTGAATACCACTGAAGAAATTCCTGACGTCGAAGCTGAGGATTTGGATGATATTAAAAAAAGCAGCGAAACTGCAAGCAGCGTTTGGGTTCCTGCACGAAACATGGTTTTCACATCAATTGCCGTGTCATATGCTGAAAGCATTGGCGCTGATGCAATAATTGTTGGATGGGATAAAGAGGAAGCTGCTACATTTCCAGACAATTCCAAAGAGTTTTTAAATACATTCAATGAATTGATTAGTGTTGGATCACCTGAAAATATAAGAATTGAAGCACCAGCTATTGACTTGACTAAAGAGGAAATAGTGAAATTAGGAATTGAAGTTGGTGCTCCAATGGAATTAAGTTACTCCTGTTACAAAGGAGGCAGTAAACATTGTGGCGTTTGTGAAAGTTGTATGAGGCGTAAAAGAGCCTTCAAGCAACTTGGAGTGGATGATTTAACAGAATATGAAGTTTAATCAAATTCTTCCAAATCTTTTTTCCAATCAATATCAGCTACATTCATTTCACATCTCAGCCCATCGGAAACTCTCGCAACTGAAGAGTATAATTTTTCAACACCTCTTGCAGATTTTCTATAATTGGCAGTGTGAGTTCTTTTAATGCCTATGCCACTTGCTTCTGAATAGGAATCAATGTCAGCGCCGATGAATATGAATTCCCAATTGAGATTGCCGATCATGTTTTTAATTTGGGATTTTGAAAATTCAACTGAAGAGTTTTCCATACCATCAGTCATGATGACAAATAATACTTTATTGTCAATTTCCTTATCAAGAGCGGTTATTGTTCTTCCAATCGCATCCAAAAGGGCAGTTGAACCTCTAACATAATATTCATTTCTTGTAAGCTTACTGACATCATGGATTGATTTTCTTTTGTATAAAACTTCATATCCGTGGTCAAAAAGAATTGTTGTCACGTTTGTATTGCCTTCTTTTTGTTTTTCTTTTTCTATAAAAGCATTGAATCCTCCGATTGTATCTTCTTCAGAGCCGTACATGGATCCGCTTCTATCAATCAAGAAAATCAAATCCAAATCTTTCAGTTGCGGTACTACTTTAACCATTTATATCACTTCCCAATATTTTTTTCAAGGTTTTAATATGGCTTTGTTAATAAAGTGTTATTAACTTACACACAATATATTAACCATAGGAAGTATATAAACATTTCGCAAAAACAAAAAAATAAAAGTAAAAAAAAGTTATTTCAGGTCTTTGATAATGTTTTTTCCATCATCAGAAAGCCTATAAAGACGGCCTTTCTTATATTCCGGATTAATACACTCCAAAAGACCTAATTTTCTCAATTGAGTCAAAACATTTGAAATATGATTAGGCAATATGTGACAATCGATTGCAATGTCTCTTGGCATTTTAACATCACCATCGGACAAATCCTTTAAAACATTTACCCTATAACTGGACCTGTTAATGAAACGAACAAGGTCATCATATTCCATTACATCATCTTTATTAGCATCATCTTTTTTAGTCATATTTTCCCCCTTTAAAGTTTATTTCCACAGTTAGTGCAAAATTTATCTTCAGATGAAACAGGAGAGCCACATTTAGAACATTTTAGTTCCGCCACAATTTTGGCACCGCAATTTGTGCAAAATTTGGAATCCTCTTCAACCCTAGCACCGCAACTTTGACAGTACATGACATTTCCATTTTCCAAGTGAGAGTCTTTGAATTCTTCCTTTGGCTTAGGCACATCACTTAAAATAGGTTGGGAGTAAAAATCCTTTTGGTTTTCGATTTCTGAAATCAGTTCATTCATTACTGCAATTCTTTTTGAATCTGAAGGATGTGTTGAAAAAAAGTCGTGGTTGTTTGGATTTCCTCCAGCCATGGATTGCCAAAATGCAGGAATTGAAGAGATGTCATAACCTGCCCAATGAATTATCATCATTCCAAGCTTGTCAGCTTCAAGTTCCTGATCCCTTCCCCATGGATTCATTAAGAAAAATTGGGACCCTACGCTTGCTATATTGGTTGCTGCTCGGGTGAGGTCACCCACACCGCCCAAACCTACAAGGTCAAGGGCAAAACTTCCAATCCAAGCTGCAGAAGTGATTGTATTTTGAGCATTTTGTGCACTGATTCTAGTTCTTGCATGGTCAAGAAGCGCATGCGCCATTTCATGGCCTAAAATAAATGCCACCTTTTCTTCCGTATTTGCTACAGAAAGAATTCCTGAAAACATTACGATTTTGCCTCCTGGCATGCAGAATGCATTGATGGTATCATCTGCAACCAGATGAAAGTCCCAATCGTAATAATCTTCTGTATAGTCACTGCGCCCAATTTGAGCCAGATAATTCTCCACAGCCTGAATTAGCCTAATGGCCACATTCCTAACAATCTGACCATTTGGAGTATCATCCAAAAGCTGTGCTCGACTAACCATCCCATAATATTCATTATAAGACTCCTGAAGAAACTTATCATCATTTACAATATCAAAATGTGATTTTCCGGTGAACGGATTGATACTGCTCCTATCATCTTTTGCCATAGTTATTACTATGTTATTAACAATATATTTAATTTTGCATATAGACTTTAAATTTTTCCTGAAGATATCACTTTAGCACAATCAGATGCAAAATTAATTTAAATAAAAAATAGATATATAAATGTTAAGAATGCATATTTGATAGAGGTGTGTTATGGATTTAGACAAATTAGCTCGAGCGGCTTGTTCTTTTTTTGTACCAGGACTTGGACAATTGATTAAAGGAGAAATTGGAAGAGGTTTAAAATTTTTAATTGGATTTATAATCATATGGCTTGCTCTCTTATTTATCAAAGTAATTATTGTCCAAACTATTGTTGGAATAATCTTAAGAGTATTCTCCGCATACGATGCATATACCCATATTGTAACAGATTAACACAATATTTATTATTTATTTGAAAATAGAAAAAAAAATAAAAGTGTAAAGTAGATTGAAAAATCTACTTAACAGTAATTTTAACGCTTGCAGATTTCGCATTGTAGTAACTTGTAGCTGCAAATTTAACTTTGGCTGTGTACTTACCTGATTTAGTTAATTTTGCAAGTTTAAATGTGGCAACACCTTTACTGTCAGTTCTTGCAGTGTATGTTTTTTTGCCCACCGTTATTGTAACTTTAGCATTTTTCATAACCTTATTCTGGTTAGTTTTTAAAGTTACTGTGTATTTTTTAGTTTTATCTGTTCGTTTGAATGTTTTTGCACCAGCAGTTAATTTTGGAGTCGCCTTTTTAACAGTAATTTTAGCAGAGGCTGAAGAATCTGTGTAGTTTTCATCACCTTCAACAGTTATTTCTGCAGCATAAGAAGTTTTAGGGGCTAAATTGTCTGTTGTAAATTTAACCTGACCATTCTCATCTGTTTTCTGGGTTTTCACCCCATTGAGATTGACTGATACATTTTTTCCAACAATCGGATCACCATTGACATCAGTTAAAGTTACTACCAAGTATTTTCCACCATTATACACAGTACTTACAGAATTTGCCGAAATTTTTGGAGTTGCCTTTTTAATTACGACATTTACAGAAGCTGTAGAATTGAAATAATTGCTGCTACCTGCAAATGTAACTGTCGCAGTATAATCATTTGGAGATAAACCCTTAGTGGACAATTTAATCTGACCGTCTTTATCAGTTTTAACTGTGAATGTGGTTCCTCCCAAACTAACAGCTACGTTTTCATTTGAAATTGGAGCATTGCTGTCTTTAATCAGTTTTAGGATCAATTCATTATTGCTTCCATAATAGTTTTCAAAATTAACAACAATGTTAGTTCTTCTTGATTGGAAATCATCAAGCTTTAATGTTTGATTATTTATTCTTGCATAAACTGCCCTAATTCCATTTTGCGGATAAAAATCAAAAGTCGCAACACCATTGACTAATTTCTTTGTAGCCAAAGTGCCGGCATCTGTGAAAAAAGTCACATCAAGCGGAAGGTCAAATTCTCCATCGTATTCATAAATTTCTTTTGTATCATTGTCAAAATAATGCTTTAGGCTAACGGTTAACTGATTAATTTCATCTTTATAAATTGCACCATTATTTGAGGTGAATGTCATGACTAACCATCTGGAAGCATTTATTTTATCCGGACGTATATCTCCGCTGTGAGGTGAATAATAATAAGAGCTTATTTCATTCTGCCCCCACCAACAGTACTGTATGGTTGCATTATCATCTAGGGAAATATCCCCATATGCTTCATATAATTTTATGTAATTGTCCACAATTGCACAGTTTTCCATATAAAGCTCTGTGTTTTTGAAATTATTGGATACTGCTGCATGATTTCCCGCATGATTTTTTTCAAAAATAGTATTATATACTATTGTTGTAACATGCTGTCCACTAGGAGGTGCAAGAATTGCTGCCGCATAATATTGAACCTCATTATATCCAAAATAACTGTTGTTGATTATCATATACTTATGATTGCTTATAGCACCGGCCGTATAATTTGTAGTTAATCTCTCAAATCTGCAATTGTTTATTGTTGCATTTCCAAGGTTCAATAATGCTGCTGCAGAATATGTGGTATAACATTTATAAAATAAACATCCATCCAAGTCTATTTTTCCTCCAGCTGCAATACATGCGCCAACACCCTCATATGAAATTAAGACATTTTCTGTAAAATTGGAGTTTTTAACGGATGTTGTTCCCAAAGTATACAAAACTCCACCATAATAGCGTGCACTGTTGTTTATAAAAAATGAATTTTCAATATTTAAAGTTCCTAGATTATTGTATATAACTCCACCATTTCCATATGCACTGGAATTTTTAAAAATACAATTTTTAATATTTATTTCCCCACCATCATTGTAGATTACTCCACCGTTTCCAATTAAGTAACCATTTATCAAGGTGATGTTAATTAAAGTTAATCTGCCTGCTGAATTTAGATTAAACAGCCTTCCAGCAGACTCCCCATTGATTAATGTGGTCTGTTTAGACTTTCCAATGATTGTTACTGATTTATCGATTTGAATATTTCTATTGTTCTCGCCAACATACTCCCCGTCATTTAAATAGATTGTTGAGCCATCTTCACTATTGTTTATAGCGAATCCTAAACTTTTAAATGGATTTTGTGAACTTCCATCACCACTTTCATCACTTGCATCAGGAGACACATAGATTTCAGACATCTCTCCAGGTGCAGAATCGCTTATAATATCGCTGCTGTTTGAATCATCAATTGCACTAACACAGGATATTGTGCTTATTATTGATAAGATGATTAAAAACAGTAGAAAACGTTTAATATTATTTTTAATTATATGCTTTTCCCCCTATATCGTTATGAAATATATTTTTATCGTTTTCAATAATATTTATTCTGATGAATATTAAATAAATATTTTTATTTGAAATTGAAAAAAGCATATACAATTCATTTTGATATTTTGACTATATTGTTTTAAATGTAAATTAAGTGTTAATTTTTGGTTTTATAAGTTTTCATTGAAAATATATTTTTACAATTTGCCAAGTGAAATTACAAGAAACTAATTTATAACTAATGAATCCATATGTATTAAAACAATGTAATCCGTTAATGCAAAATGTCGTCGGATAATGAATTCCTGATGATTTAAAATGAAGAGTCTTCACTCAAAATGGTGAATTATGATGCCAAATGCAAAGCATATTAATAAAAAAAATAGAAGTGTAAGTAGATTGGAAAATCTACTTAACAGTAATTTTTGCTTTTACATATTTTACATTGTAGTACTTGCTACCGCCATACTTAACCACAGCAGTGAAAGTACCTTTCCCCATCAAGTTGGTTATTTTAAATGTGGCCTGACCTTTACTGTTGGTTTTGACTTTGTAGTAAATCTTGTTAACATTCAAAATAACCCATTTGTTTTTCATTACTTTGTTCTGATTGGTTTTCAAAGTAACTGTGTAGGTCTTGGTTTTTAGAGACCTTTTGAAAGCCTTATTAGGTACGATCAGTTTTGGGTAGGCTTTATTGACTTTAACACTGACAGTTTTAGCGGATTTGGTATAGTTGGCATTTCCTGCAAAGGACAATGTAGCAGAGTATGTCTTTATAGGCACCAATCCATTTGTAGAAAATTTGACTTGGCCGTTTTTATCCGTGGTTTTAACATCAGCCCTGCCATTTGAAAATTTAACTGTTATTTTAACTCCACTCAATGGATTTCCATTACTGTCCTTTAAAGTAGCAACAATGTATTTACCGCCATTGTAAAAAGTAGTTACTGAAGATGCATTTAGCTTCTGCCCCCATTTTCAAAGCATCTTCACTTTTTAGATTGTTTCCATCACTAATTGAATTTTCAGTTACATTATTCTCAACTGCACTTAACTGAGGTGTAATTACATCATCCGCCGAATCAGCCCCTAATGCAGTCACATTACTGTCGCTTGTCGCACAAACTGCACCAATCATCAAGAAAAACAGTAAGAATAATATTATAAATATTATTTTTTTATAACCTATATTAACACCAGCTAAGATGTATTATTCTAATTTTAAAAACCATTATCATTTTTATTCAACTATATATAT
The DNA here is from genome assembly GCA_017407115.1 of Methanobrevibacter sp. GTDB lineage: Archaea > Methanobacteriota > Methanobacteria > Methanobacteriales > Methanobacteriaceae > Methanocatella. The sequence continues at coordinate 45,848 of JAFQXD010000062.1, forward strand.
TAAATATACCGTTGAGTTTATACGATTTAAAAAAAAAATATTTGAAGAGTTCGTCCAATAATTCAATTTTTTGATTGAATTTTTATTAAAAGGTTTTACTCTTAGAAGGAGGTTAGTGGAGTTTCAGGAGTTATTTTACACTTGAAATTTCACTCCGTTACATTTTTTTGAATTTTTAGGTTATTTAATGTTTGATTTTAGTTAATTGGGAGCTTGTTTATTTTGTGTTTGTTGTTTGGAAGTGGATTTTTATTTATTTGTTTTTTTGTTTAAATGAGTGTTGCGTTTAGTTTTTCGTGTATTTTTTATATGTTATGTGCTATTGAACGTATTGTTAGTTCTTTTTCTGCATTTTTCATGCCTATTCTGTTTAGTTTTTGGAAATTGCGTGCGTTTCTTAGTAGTCCGAAGTGTGCTTCGTTTAGATTTGCTCTTTTTTTGTAGTAGATTTTTCCTTCAGGAGATTGGAAATCTGCTTTCATTTTCCATCTTAAATCATTGACAGGTTCGAAAATTTCTTTTACTCGGCTTTGGGTGCATTGATTTTTTACTGGGCAAGTTTTACATTTGTTTGTTGAGTATACTCTCATCCATTCGCCGTTTAGTTTTCTATCGTTTTTGTAATGTAGGTGTTCGCCCATTGGGCAGATGAATGAGTCTGTTTTCCATTCATAAATGAAATTTGCTTTGGCGAATGGTTTTTCCTTATTTTTAGGTTTGGATTTGCTGCTTTCTGCTCGATCCGGTATTAATAATCTTATGTTGTTTTCATAAGCGTAGTTTATTACATTATCGTTCATATATCCGTTGTCTGCTACTAATACTTTGGGATTGATTCCCATTTGTATTTTTATTTCATGTAACATTTCAAATAGTTCATGAGCGTCCGTAGCATTCTGCGTTATATATTGACCAACAACCATTCCATTTTTACTGTCCACTGCAACTTGATAATTATAATTCAAACCCATATTTCCTTTTTTATCCATCATCCACCTAGATTCCGGGTCTGTTAAACTAATAGTATGTTTTCCATCATAATTTGCTTTTAAAACATCCAATAAATCAAGAACATAACACATATTGTCCATACTAATTAAAGCCGTTTTAAGAAGAATTAAAGCATTTTTATTCAAATTATCATTTATTTCATTGATTAAATATTTAATTTCATCTTGTTTTTTGTTTTCATTGTAATATTGGTGGATTTTGTACCAAATACTGTTTTTACTCCAGTTTCCACCATAATCGAAAATCAAATTTTGTAAAAATTCGATTTCTTCAATTTTGATCAAACGAAAATTATTGGAATGTGCTTTTACAATGCTGCCATCAACTGCAACGCACTCACCATCAATCAAACCTAAATTAATCCCCAAAATCACAGTGTAATGGAAAAATGCATTGATTAACAATGTATGTTCCTGTAAAAACAAATGAATAATGGATTTCTTAGGTTTCTTATCATTCAAGATATAATTAACTGATTCATCATTATTATTTATCCAATCAGCCAATTTTCTACAACTAAATCGACTATTATAAACTCCATAAACAACAAATCCTAATAATTCATCCAAATAATATTTTTTTGGCCTTCCCTGATTCTTAAAATCATCTTTAAATAGTAATGGAAAATCACGTTTAAAATTACTTACTAACTTTTTAACGGTGAAAACAATGTTGTCCTTATTCAAATTCTGTCCAGAAAATGCATATGTAAAAATAGCCTGTTCACAAGTAGTATTATCATAAACTAAAGTCATAAATATCAAAACACCTAAACATTTTCACAAAACCAAAACATTTAAGTGTCACAAAATACATAAAAATAAATTGTGAGGAGGTTTTGGTTTTTGTTGTCCTAAATAACTATTTATCTTCTCACATATTTATAATTAACTACTTTTTAGAAATTAATATTCAAAATAAGTAAATTTACAAGAAAAAATTAATAAAAAAATAAAAAATTAGAAAAAATTATTTATTGGACAGACTCTTGAAATTGGATTATGAAATAAATTAAAGAAATATTCTAATACTTAAAACAAACACTTTTTAGAACTGACCACTATTTGATTCAAATGTAATACTTAGTAACTAAACTGTATTACATTTAAATAATAAGTATATAAATTTATACTAAAATAATTAAGTATAATTTATTATACTAAACCTATTAAGTATATTTTTTTATACTAGTAAAACAAATATAATTATGTGATTTGCATGAATTCAAAACCTTTATTTTTACATGACGATTTAGATGAATATTTCTACAACAGAAAAAATGACATAAAAAAATTAAAATACCAAATAAATTCATTAAACTACTCTTTACCCCAGCAAATACTACTAACAGGATATAGAGGCGTGGGAAAAACATATCTTCTAAAAAAAATAATGACCGAAATAGAATCCAATATCATATGCACATATATTGACATAGCACAAATCTATGCACAAGAAGAAAATGAATTAACAAAAGAAACAGCCCTTATTGAACTTCTAAAAGAAATGAACAAAAGTATACAAGCAAATAACTATAAAAATAAATACAAAGCAAAAATAACAGAATTAATAGATAATCTAAAACTTAAAAAATATGATTTTCACGACATAACAGAAATACTTAACATTCCAATCCCAAAAACTGAAACAAATTATAGGAAATTAAGTCAATTTGTAATGGAATTTCCACAAAAAATAGTTGATGAAATAGATGAAATAAACGGATTTGTGATAATCATAGATGAATTCCAAATGCTAAAAAAAATAAATGATTTAGAGAAATTATTTTGGCTAATACGAAGCTACAGTCAAACACAACATAATGTTTCTTATATATTCACAGGGTCCATATCACGAAGCTCTGAAATCCTAAATGAAATAAACGGTGAAAGTGGACCCTTTGGAGGTAGACTACAACAAATAACAATCAACCCATTCACTAAAGAAGAGACAAAATCTTATTTCAAAGACAAAATGAGTGAAATAAACTTCACAGAAGACGGATTTGAAAGATTCTACAAATGTACTCGAGGAATACCTCTATACATAAATAGTTTCTACAATGTAATGGATAGTAATCAATTATATACTCCAGAAATTGTAAAAGAAACATTTTTCACAAATATGGAACAAATTTTAATAATGTGGATAAAAGTTTGGAGTAGTTTAAACGATAATGAAAAAAATATAGTCAAACAATTAGTTGATGAAGACTCATTAACATGGAGTGAATTACTTGAAAAAACAAGCATATCTAGAGGGACATTCAACAAATACTTGACAAACCTAAAATATAAAGGAATATTGAACTACACAAAGAAAAAATACTCCATTGAAGACGAAATGCTAAAAACTTGGTTAAAACATGAAAAAGAGGTTTATGGAATTTATCCATTATAACCCCAACTAATATTTAAAACAAGTACTAGTTTTTTTAGAATAACAATTATTGCAGCTTTGACAAATCGCCACCCCTTCACCATTTGCCTTCCAATCTGCCAAAAAGTCCGGTTGTGCTACAAATGGCTTTGACATTGAAACGAATTCCACATTGGAATTATTCAACACATCATTAATTTTAGCCATTTCCCTTAAAGATCCGCCCAGAACTACAGGAATATCAACTGCATCTATCAACTCATCAACATAAACTAAAAACGGATGTTTAACACCCTTATCATAAATTTGAGATATTGTTCTTGCAGTCAATTGTATGCTGTCCGCACCTGCCTTTTCAAGTTCGCATGCAATGGCAATGCTTTCATCTGATGTGATTCCACCTTTTCTCACATCCCACGGGTTGATTCTGCAGCCCACATGCATATCCATTGTCTTTTTAATGACTTTAATTATTTCAGAAGAAATCCTTACGCGGTTTTCTGTATTTCCCCCATATTTGTCATTTCTTTGGTTGAAATACGGATTCATGAAACGAGCCAGATAGAAATTGTTTCCCATATTGATTTGGATTCCATCAAAGCCTGCAAATGAGAACTTTTTGGCGGCCATTATGACTTCAGCCTGCAACTTTCTAATTCCCTCTTCGGAAATGTCGTTTGCCTCAACCTTTTGGTTTACACCATCATCATAGTAGAAAAATGCCAACTGGCCTAAAATAGGCACATCATAGTTATGAACAATGTCGCTGACCATCTTATAATCTTTAATGAATCCCCTATAGTTCAAATTTGTCGAATACGGGAAAAACCTGTCTTTATGGTCAAGCGCAAAAATTTCAGATACTATCAAACCTGTACCGCTGCTTGCAATCTTTTCGTATCTCTCAAAAATCTCAGGAGTTAAAAATCCCCCTTCAGCAGTTTCGGTTTCCCAAGTACCAGTCCTTACAATTCTGCTTTTAAGATTAAAATCACCAAATTTACATTCATCAAAAATATCTTTCATAAAAATCACAACAAAACTGTTAAAAAAAAAGAAATGAAAATGGTTATTCCTCTTTAATAACCATTAAACCTTGACCTATGGATACTGCATCACCAGGTTCTACAAGGATTTCAGTGACAACACCGTCTTTTTCAGCTTCGATGTTGTTTTCCATTTTCATAGCTTCGATAACACATATCGGAGTTCCAACAGTAACTTTATCTCCAACTTCTACAGATAACTTAATTACCATACCTTGCATTGCAGACAATACTGTATCATCGTCATATTCAACATCCTCTTCCTCTTCGATGCTGACCAATCCAGTAGGCATGATTGTAACGTCAAATATATCCCCATCAACTTCAACGCTGTATTCGGTAGGAATGACTTCAGTAACATCAGGATCAGTGACTGGTGGACATAGGGTTTCTTCTTCAGCTTCACCTTTAAGGAATTTTGGAGCTATTGGAGGATATAATGCATAGGTCAATGCATCTTCGTCAGATTTGACAAAACCTTTTTCTTCTCCTTCTTTTTTGAATTTTTCAAATTCCCCTTCAAGCAAATCTGCAGGTCTGCAGGTAATTACCTCTTCATCTCCAATGATTTTTTTAGAAATTTCAGGATCAACTGGAGCTGGTGATTTACCATACATTCCTTTCATATATTCCTTAACTTCGTTGGATACTGTTTTATATCTTTCTCCACCTAAAACGTTCATTACAGATTGAATACCTACAATTTGACTTGTCGGAGTTACAAGAGGAGGATATCCCATATCTTTTCTAACCCTTGGCATTTCATCCAAAACATCGTTGTATCTGTCGATGGCACCTTGTTCCTTGAGTTGTGAAATGAGGTTTGAAAGCATTCCACCAGGAATTTGATATAGCAATACGTCAGTATCTACACTTTCAGAGATTGGATCAAGAATGCAGTGATATTTGTCTTTGATATCCTCAAAGTATTTTTTAATATGAGTCAATAAGTTTAAATCAAGTTCAGGGTCAAATTCAGTTCCTTGAAGAGCTGCTACAATACTTTCGGTAGGAGGCTGACTTGTTCCCCAAGCAAGAGGTGAAATTGCTGTATCCAAAATGTCAACGCCAGCTTGACATGCCGCATAGTAACTGATTGGAGTCATACCACTGGTACAGTGACAGTGCAAATCAACAAGCAAGCCTGTTTCTTCTTTTAATTTTGAAACCAAATCATAAGCAGCAGTAGGAGTTATTAAACCAGCCATATCCTTAATAGCTACTGAATCACAATCAAGCGCTTCCAATTCTTTTGCAAGGTCTACGAAATCATCTAAAGTATGTACCGGACTTATAGTATAACTTATAGTACCCTGTACATGTGCACCCTGGTCTTTTGCTACTTTGATTGCTTTTTCCATGTTTCTTATATCGTTTAAAGCATCAAAAATCCTGAAAATATCCACACCGTTCTCATAAGACTTTTCGACAAATTTGGTTACCACATCATCAGGATAGTGTTTGTAACCTACTAAATTTTGTCCCCTCAAAAGCATTTGAATTGGAGTTTTGTTAAATTCAGATTTTAATTGCCTTAATCTTTCCCATGGATCTTCATTTAAATATCTAATACAAGTATCAAAAGTAGCTCCACCCCAAGCTTCAACAGAGAAATATCCCACATTGTCCATCTCTTCAGCAATAGGAATCATATCCCTAGTTCTCATCCTAGTTGCAAGCAAAGATTGGTGAGCATCACGAAGTGCTGTTTCTGTAAATCTTACTTTTGCCATTCTTTTACACCTCTTTTAAATTTTATTTAAATAGTAATCATAAAATATTCAACTATAATATATGTTTTTGATATTATATAAATTAAATATAAAAAAGAGAGCAATAATTCAAAAAAAATGAAATATGTAAAAAAAGTAAAAAAAGAAGGATTGAAAAATTATCTTTCTAATTCACCAGAAATGAATTTTTCAACATTTTCGTATGCTACATCATCATCATACTGAACAGGAGGATGTTTCATGGTATATGAAGATATTGAAGTCAATTGACCGCCGATACCTCTTTCTAAACCAAGTTTGCAACATCTTACTGCATCAATGACACATCCTGCAGAGTTTGGAGAGTCTTCAACGCTTAATCTGAGTTCAATGTTCATTGGAACATCACCGAATGTGCGGCCTTCCATTCTGAGGAAACATAACTTGTTATCGTTTTGCCATGGAACGTAATCACTTGGTCCAATGTGAATGTCCCTATCATCCATTCTTTCATCTAAGACTGATTGAACAGCTTCAGTTTTGGATTCTTTTTTGGAATCAAGTCTTTCACGATTGAGCATATTTAAGAAATCAGTATTTCCACCTGTGTTGATTTGATAAGTTTTATCTAATTTTACTCCTCTATCCATAAATAAACTAGCCAGTGTTCTGTGAGTAATAGTAGCTCCGATTTGAGCCTTAATATCATCCCCAACCATTGGAATTCCTTTTTCTCTGAATTTTGCATCCCATTCGTCATCACTTACGATAAATACGGGCATACAATTTACATATGCAATTCCTGCATCAAGTGCGCATTGAGCATAATATCTTGCAGCTTCTTCAGATCCTACAGGCAAATAATTCACCAATATTTCAGCGCCGCTTTCCTTTAAAACAGAAACGACATCTACAGGTTCAGCATCACTAACTACAAAAGTATATTCATCGTCATAATTTGACATGTGCTCAGCAACACCATCTAAAACATGACCCATACTTACTTTAACATCATATTTTGGAATGTCTTTTTGGAAAACTGTTGTACAGTTAGGTTTTGCAAAAATTGCTTCATCAATAGTTTTTCCGACTTTCCTTGCATCTACATCAAAAGCTGCAACAACATCAATGTCACTAGGCTCGTATCCGCCGATTTCCCAGTGCATAAGTCCTATTGCATCTTCTGGCTTTTTACCATCATAATAATGAATTCCTTGAATAAGTGAACTTGCACAGTTACCCATTCCCACAATAGCTATTTTAATCTTATCCAAATTTAACACCAGCTAATATGTTTATAAAAATAAATTATATAGATATGTTATACTGTATACTTTATAAAATTATGGTTTAATCACTAAATCTTATTAACAATATTAAACATAATAATTTTATAATATTATTTTAAAAAGGAGAAAAAAATGAACCCCTATATTGAAATATTGAGACCCGGAAATGCATTGATGGGAGCAATTGCCATAATTTTAGTGGCAATAATCGATAAAAGTTTAACAATTCCCATAATACTTGCAATGCTTGCAGTATTTTTTGAAACCGCAGCAGGAAATGTCATAAATGACTATTTTGATTATAATATAGATTTGATTAACAAACCAGAAAGACCCATTCCCTCCGGAAGAATTTCACCAAAAGCCGGTCGAAACTACGGTTACCTGCAATTTTTACTTGGAACTATATGTGGATTTTTAATTAGTTATCTAACCAGCAATTGGATTCCATTTGTTATCGTGTTAATTTCTGATGTCGTGCTTTATTTGTATGCATACAAATTAAAAACAACACCATTGCTTGGAAATATTACCGTAGGATTTATGACTGGACTGGGATTTGTTTTTGGAGGATTTACAATAAATAATCCTACAATAATTACAACTTCACTTTATTTGGGATTTTTTGCATTTGTAATGACCACTGCACGTGAACTTGTAAAAGACATAGAGGATATGGAGGGAGACAAATCCGAAGGTGCCAAAACACTTCCAATATTATACGGTGAAAAAATAACAGCTATTTTGGCATTCGTTTTGATCATCATAGATTGTGCATTATGCCCTCTATTATATTACAATCAAATTTTCAGTTTTTATTATCTAATAGTTATAGCCCTTGCTGTAATACTGTTCATTTACTCAGCAATCCTAATCATTAGAAATCAGGACAGACAAACAGCAGGCAAAGTCTCAAAATATCTGAAAATAGGAATGCTTATTGCATTTGTCTCATTCATATTTGGATCATTATAAGGAGAGTGCACATGAACTTTAAAGAACATAAAAAAGATATAGTCGCAATATCCTCCCTATTACTCATCATAACAATAATTACATTATTATTGTTGAATATTGATGGAAAAGTAGGAGTCTACTACGTTAGGGACGTTTTCTTCTATTTGAATAATGCTCTTTTTTATGCAGGCTATGACATAGGCCTTACAAACACAAGAGGGCTGTCCCCATTAATACCAATGATAACCTCTATCTTTTTCAGAATGGGATTCGTGTCTGACTTTACAATCATTGCAGTGAGCAGTGCATTCTATATATTTGCAGCCCTTGGAATGTATTTCCTGTTAAGGTTAAGATTTGATGAAATTTTAAGTTTCACAGGCTCAATGGTCTTATCAACATTTCCATTGGTTATTGTATGGGTAACCAAAGGAATGCTGGACATTCCGGGAGTATGCCTGTCAATCTGGGCAGTTTATTTCATGATACTGTCCTTTAGACGAGACATTAAGTTTTTATATATTGCATTTCCGCTGATAATATTGGGCTTTTTTACAAGATATACTGTATTGTTGATGGTGCCTGTATTATTGATTCAATTTTTATTGGTAGATGACCCTATAACCTACATTAAAAATAATATAAAAAGCATTTTTGGAGGAATTGGGCTTGGAGCTTTGGTTTTTGCAATATTTATCGGAATTTATTATTATTTAAATATTGGACTGTTCTTCATGTCCCAGGGAAGCGACATTACAAACTCCACACACAATGCTATAATGGCTCCAAATAATGTGCTTTATTATATCAAAAACTTTTTAATCTATATTGGAACACAAAACTTCATCCCATATTCATTAAAACCTGGTGCATTCATAATAGATAAAATGCAGTGGGTTGGAGGTTTCCCATCAATAATATCATATATTCTGATCGTGATTTTATTGGCTGGATTAATCTTATACTTGAAAAAATTATTCAGTGGCGAAAATAAGGAAATTTTGAAAAAAGAAAATAAAACACTTAAATTGGCAATATTTGCCATTGCATTACTCTTATTTTTAATTACATTTTTAAAGGTGTCTGTAGTCGTTTCAGTAGTTCTTATCTCAATATCACTATTGGCGCTTTATAGATTATTGAAAAAGACAAATATGGAAGATATAAACTTTGATTTTATCATGTTCTATTGGTTTGCCGTGAATTTTACTTTCATTACATACTATCACATAAAGGTGGATCGATATTTCATGCCAATACTCCCTGTAGTCGCATATTTTGTGATACTGTCCCTCACATTGATATTTGATAAATTCAAAACCAGAAAATATATGGACAAAATTAAAATAATCGCACCAATAGGATTGGTTTGCTTAATACTGTTATGTTCCGGAGTATTTGCCCTTTCAAATTCACCACACACATTTGATAACCAGATGCATCCTAATTTCTTTACTGCAGCTGCAGAAGAAAAAGCCGTCGGAGAATGGCTAATGGCAAATGACCCAAACTATGCGAATGAAACCATTTGGGCAGACCGGGGAGGAGACATGTCATTTATACTGAGAATGCAAATTCCGTCATGCGAGCAGATATCAAATGACGCCAATTTTACCAGCGAAATGGTAAAACAAAACGTAACCTACTTTATTTCAAAAGACAACAAGACTATCGGAGAACCGTATGTTAAAGTATATCAAAATGGAGAAGTGTGTTTATACTATTATAAACATGAATAACAATGAGTCCTTAAAATATTTAAACAATTCATCAGAACTCAGTATAATGAAAAAAAATAATGTAAACAAATTCCATTTTTAAGTCAAAAATGTGAAAAATTAGAAACATATATAATAAAAAAAATAAAAAAATAATATCATAAGCAATTTAAAGAGGATAATATGAAAGTTGTATGCTGTAAGAACTGTGGTGCAAAATACCAACTCGATGATGATGACGATATCACAACATTTGAGTGTTCTTCATGCGCAGGTGACCTAGAATACTTGGAAGAATATTCTGATGAGAAAACTACTTCTCGTTCCTCATTTATTGATTCATTTAAGTATGATAACTCACACATTGTCCAATGTGAGGACTGCGGATTAAAATTTAAAATCAGAAGCAGTGACAGTCTACTTGATTATGAATGCGATAGCTGTGGAGGTTCCTTAAGATATTTGGATGATGAATTGAATAAGGAATTGGATAATTATATTAAGGAAAGACAAAAAGAAATCAGTACCATCAAAAAAGAATCAAAAGCCCAAGAACCTGAACCTGAAGAAGAACAGACAGAAGATAACGCTCGCTCCTTAAAGTCAATTACAGGCAAAATAGAAAACTTCTTCTCTGAAGAGCATATGCTCGAAATCGCAAAAACCGAAAAAGAAGAGCAGGAACTTGAAGAAGCAGAAGAAACTTCTAAAACTGCAAGAACAACTATTCCTCAAGCTGTTTTATCAAAATTTGGAAAAGAATTCGCTCTACCTAAAACTAATGATTATGATATATTGAAAAATTTCCTCAAAGATGAATTTTTCAAAGGAATGAACGAATATTATCCAGAAAATCCTCAAAAAACCAATGAGCGATCATTTGGAAGTTTCATTGATAAGCTTAGTGTCCCTGAACCTGAAACTGGAATCGGATATACTGGTTCTGATGAGTTCGACATTAAAAGCATGGACACAAATACCACCGTCCTTCTTGTCGGAGCAGTTATTTTTGTTCTAAGTATCATTGAAATATTATTAATAAATAGCGGTGTTGGAATCGTTGCTTTATTTATTGGAGTAATCATCTTATGTTATGGAATTTATAAGACTAGAGACGTGAAAGAAACCGAAAAAAGAACAAGAATTATCAGAGAACACTTGTTAACTTTACCTGAAGAATTCTATGTATTCTACAATGTAAAGACTCCAACTTCAAACTCTAGCATTAACCATTTAGTTGTAGGTCCAACAGGAATTTATGCACTTCTCTCACAGAAATACACACCAAAACTAAGATTAGAATCTGAGAATGAAAATTTAAATTTAATAGGATCTAGCGAATTGGATGAAGATAAAATTGAAGCAGTTCCATCTACTGGAAACATGAGCAAATTTAGATACACAACCAAACAAGCTAAATTTTCTCAAGACAATAAAATCAAACAAAAAGCTTTAAGTTTAGGTGAAGATTTAATTAACTTCCTTAATGACAACAATATCAGAAATTGTTTCGTAGAACCTCTCGTAGGATTCATAAACAATGAAGTGGTCGTCATAAATATGCCTTTAACCGATGAGGACTTGTTCATTGAAGAATTGTTAAATCAAATCCAAACAAGCACTATTAAATTAGATTCTGAAACAATTGACAAATGCGCTGTTTTAATTAACAACTATTCTGCAGATTGTTCTTCAGAAATTTAATTTTTTTCTTTTTTTAAAACATTTCAAAATTAATTAAAGTATCTTTAGATATATCAACAACTGCCACTTTTCCGATTATCTCATCGACTTGTGACGGAGAAATGCCCGTGCCTGGCCTTTTGAATGTAATGTCAGATTCTTTAATAATATCTCCTTTTTTGATATCCGTTTTGGCAACGATTGACTTTCTAACTTCTTTTCTGGTTAAGGATTCACAAATCAAAGGCTGTTTATTTTTTCGGCCACTTATTTTGGATAAAAATAAAATATTTCTTTTAAAAGCGATCACATCATCAGCATCCATTGCATATTCTGAGTCTATTCCTTTCAAATTCTTATCAAAAGTAAAATGCTTTTCTATTACAGTAGCACCATAATTAAAAGCAGTGGTTAGAACCATCATACTCTTATCAGGCCTTGTATGATCAGAATATCCTATTTCATAATCAGGAAAATTCTGTTCCAAATCTTTAATCATCAGCAGATTTGCATCCTCATATTCTGTTGGAAAAGATAAAATTGAATGCATCACAACAATATCGCATGTGGAAACCTCTTCAATAGTTCTGACTGCATTTTTTATTTCAACCAAGGTAGCCCCTCCAGTTGAAAGTATTATCGGCTTGTTTTTACTTGCAACATGCTTAATAAATGGAATATTTGTTAAATCAGAAGATGAAACCTTAAAAATATCCATAAACTCATCCAAATAGTCTACAGATTCCATATCATGAGGAGTAGATAAAAAAACCATACCTATTTCTTTACAGTAGGTAGCCAATTCTCTAAATTCACCAACACCGAATTTATCATATGGCCTTAATGAATCAAAGTAAAAATTTGCAGAATCAACAAGCAAATCCCCATAGGCATTTGTATCTCTTGAAATGATATTTTCCACATCATATGATTGAAACATCACCGCATCAATCCCACAGGATTGCGCCTCATCTATCAGAAACTTTGCCGCATCCATAGCAGATATCTTTTCCTGGTTGGCGAATTCAAATAGGTTAATACTTATATCTGCTATCAAAAATGGTGTTTTATTAAAAACTTTCATCATCATGCCTTTTTAAACGTTTATTAAATTCAAATTTTCTGTATTCCTCTTCAACAACAGAAGTGATATTTTCAAAACCATATCTCAAATCGATGGACAGCATCTTTTCATGCAAATCCAGTCTCAACTCATAATCATTGACAAGAGCTATGAACTGGTCGGTTATCTCCTGTTTTTCCACGGCTTCACCCAAGCCCAAATTAATAAATCCGTTGTTGCGGGTTACAAAAGCATGGGATTCTTCCCTGTTATCCTGGCACAGACATATTGTTGGAACTCCCAGTGAACAAATCTCATATATTGATTTGTTTGCAGAAGAAAATATTATATCTGCTTTAAACATGAATTCACTTATATTTGAGACATCCCTATAAATTTGAATCAGTGGATTGGATTCATATTTAGAAATCAGTTCCTCCAATCTTTCATAACCTAAACCAACAATCACATCAATTCTTCCTTCATAATTAGTGGAGAGAATTGAATCTATTGCTTTTTCTGTCAAATTATTTGAATCTATTTCTCCAAATGCAATTAAAACCTGTTTAACCTCATTAGTAATGATTTTTGCAGGTTGATAATAAAATTCATCCCTCAAAATGAAAAATTTATGGTCTGTGAAGACATTGCTTTCCGAGAGGTCATGTTCATACAAATCATCAAATACCACATTAGCAATACCGCTACCCATGCCCAAATCTTCAAAATTAACGACAAAATAACCTTTTTCATTTAGGGCGGAAACATATTCCTCAGAGGTATCCTGAATATCATTGACAACAATATGAGGACCATATTGGCTTAAAATATCAAATAAATCATTGGAGTCCTCATAAGTTTTATGAGAATAATTAAATTTACTTAGAATATCCACACCCAACTGATACCGTTCATTAGTTAAAAATAAAACATCATGAAATACCAATTTTGAAGCGATAGCCAAACATCTTTCAATATAACTGGTACCTATTTCATTATACGCATTAACAACTATGGCTATTCTTTTTTTACGCAAGTAATTTTCAGCCATCCACCAATCCTGGAAAGTTTCGATATTGACACTCTCTTCATGGGACACTTCAACTATACCAATATTAGCACCCAATCTGGAATCCTCATGAACAAAAGAACGTCTGGTTGCTAAAATAGCTCCGGTTTCCCTAAATGACTTTGGCAAATCATCACGGTTAACCCTTTCAATATAATTTGGGAAATACCTTTGATTGTTCTCATCATATCCCCAACTCAAATGCCTGTCATCAACAACAGAAATCACACTGTCCAGCCCAAAATCATCAAATTTTTCAATAGCCTCATCCAATGTCTGGGTTTTTATCAATGGAGAGGTAGGTTGAAGAGTTATTACAATATCATATTCATCAAACGCCATTTTTTCTTTTTGAATCATAGCATCATGGATAACCGGATCAAGAAGCGCCTCATCAGTAGACAATTCTTCAGAACGCCTGACAACACTAGCACCGAATTTTTCAGCTATTAATGCTATTTGAGAATCATCAGTAGTGACCACAACATCATCAACATATTGAGATGCCTTAGCTACTCCTATGGAATAAGAAATAAGAGGCTTGTTATCAAGAAGCCTTAAGTTTTTGCGAGGAATTCCTTTTGAACCTCCTCTTGCAGGAATAACTACTAAAATCATATTATTCTTAAACATGTAAACCACTTAAAATAAATATAATAAACTATTAATTAATCTAATACTAAATATATTTATAGTATAATATTAAATCTTCGGTGTTAATATGAATATGAAAAATATGTCTGAAAAGTTAATTGGAAAAATAAATGATTTAGCTACACCCGTTAAAATAATGCACGTGTGTGGTTCACATGAACATACAATTATGGAAAATGGAATAAGAAGTTTGCTTCCTGACGATGTGGAAATCATTGCAGGTCCTGGATGTCCTGTTTGTGTTGTACCATCACGTGAAATTGATGAAGCATTGGAACTTATTGACAAGGGAGTTACAATAACTACTTTCGGAGACATGTTAAGAGTCCCGGGATCTGAAAGGTCTCTTGCAGATGCAAAAGCTGAAGGAGGAGATGTCAGAGTTGTTTATGGAATCAACAGAGCTATTGAAATAGCCCAAAAGGAAGACAATGATGTTGCATTCATATCTGCAGGGTTTGAAACCACTGCACCAACAACCGCAGCGGAACTGTTGAATACTCCTCCGGAAAACTTTTCAGTCCTATCCTGCCACAGACTAATTCCACCAGCTATTGATTTTTTAATCAATTCTGGAGAAACAAGTTTGAATGCATTAATTCAACCTGGACATGTTTGTACAATCATAGGAACAAAACCTTTCGAATACTTCTCAACAGACTTTGGAATACCACAGGCAGTAGCCGGATTTAACCCATTAGACATATTAATGTCAGTATACATGATTTTAAGACAAATTCATAATGAAACACCGAAAATAGAAAATGAATACAAAAGAGCAGTCAGAGAAGAAGGAAACGTTGTAGCTCAAGAAATGATTGATCAAGTATTTGACGTGACTTCCAGAGAATGGAGAGGATTTCCTAAAATACCTAATTCCATTCTGGAAATCAAAGACGAGTTTTCAGAATTTAATGCACGTGAAAAATATGACATTGAAGTGAAAGACGTTAATGAAGCGCCGAAAGGATGCATTTGCGGACCAATCTTAAGAGGGCTTGCAAGACCTGAAGACTGTAAATTATTTAGAAAAGCATGTAACCCTCTACACCCAATTGGAGCATGCATGGTAAGTAAAGAAGGAACATGCAACATTGCTCACAGATATTCAAGAGGATAACATGACAATAGAAGCAATAGCCGTAGATATAGATGGAACAATTACAGATGATACCAGAAAAATCTGCATCTCAGCAATTGAAGCCCTGCGAAAAGCAGAAAAAGCAGGAATTCCGACAATAATCGTTACAGGCAATGTTGTAAACTATGCCTATGCTGCCGAGGTTCTTATTGGATGCAGCGGAGGAATTGTCTGTGAAAATGGAGGAGTCGTTTTCAAGGAAGGTGAAAACAACAATGCAGTTGAAACATTGGTCGAAAAGGACTTTGTTACTTCTGCTGAAAATCACTTAAAAGAAAAATTAGGTGAAAAATTTGACATTCATGCTTCCCACGACAACATGTACAGATTAACAGAAACCGTATTTTATAAGACCCTTAAACGGGAAGAGCTGGAAGAGGCTTTGAAAGATTTTAAATACCTGGACGAACTTGAAATCTATGACAGCGGTTTTGCACTCCATGTAACAGACAGACGTGTCAACAAAGGAACTTCACTTAAATATCTCTGTGAGAGAAATGGAATAAATATGGAAAATGTAATGGCAATCGGAGACAGCCAAAACGATGAAGATTTCCTTAAACAGGTCGGTTACAAAATAGCCGTTGGAAATGCGGAAGACAAACTAAAAGAAATCAGCACATACGCCTGCAAGAAGAAATACGGAGACGGTGTGGCTGAAGCTATCGAAAAATTTGCATTGTAGTGATAATATGATATATGAACTGGCTAAAAAAGCAAAGGAATCTGTAGAGAACAACTGTGACGCTTACGAAATTTATATTGATAAAACAAAACTCATAGAACTCGATTCAAAAAAAGACGAATTGAACTTTGCAAAAGAAGAAATAGAACAGGGCATCGGAATCAGAGTTATTAAAGATAATAAAATCGGTTTTGCGTTTACATCAAATTTGGAAAAAATTGCTGAAACTGCAAATCAGGCTGTTGAAAATACAAAGTTAAATAAGCAGGATGAAAATTATGAATTTTCCAAAACAGCAAAAGTGAATGATGTCAAAAAAGTTTATGACAAGAAATTTAATGACCTTGATTTAGACGAATCCGTTGAATTTCTAAAAGAGATCATATCAACCGCAACAGATAGCGGATGTGAAGTAACCGGAGCAGGATTCAGTGCAAGTGAAGGCGAATCATTAATTATCAACTCAAACGGAGTTTCAATAGAAAATAAAGGAACGGGGTTTGGAATAGGCCTATCAGTCACTATCCAAAAAGACGGCGAAATTGCTACAGCATACAATTCACAGTCTTCAAGGTTTTTTGACTTGGATGGTGTGAAATTGGCAAATGAGGTATGCAGCCTGGCAAAAAGTTCACTTGACACAAAACCTATTGAAACCGGAGACTATGATGTTGTACTTGACTATTATGCTGCAACTGGACTTTTAAGCACATTTATGGGAGCATTTGATGGTGAAAATGTAAGAAGAGGCAGGTCAATTCTAAAAGATAAAATCGGCACTGAAATTGCAAACCCTACATTGAGCATAATCGACAATCCCCTTTTGGAAAAGGGAATGTATACTACAAAATGTGACGGAGAGGGAAGCGTTTCTCAAAAAACAGATTTAATCAAAGACGGTATTTTAAACTCATTTATTTATGATATCTATACTGCAAATAAAGAAAATGTTGAAACAACATCAAACGGATTTAGAGGGTCTTTTTTAACAACACCTGCAATAAGTCCAAGCAATTTAGAGTTTAAATTCAGCGAAATGAGAGATTTGTCAGAAATTGACAATGGAGTGCTTACAACAAGTGTCCTTGGAGCCCATACTGCAAATCCTATTTCAGGAGACTTTTCAGTTGAAGCGAGCAATGCATTTAAAATTAAAAATGGCGAGCTGACAGAACCTATCAATAAGGCCATGATTTCCGGAAATATTTTTGAAATCATGAAAAAAGTGGAAGGTTTAAACTCACAAATCAAACAATACGGATCATACATCATCCCTAAACTATTGGTGCATGATTTAAGAGTGGTCGGTCAAAATTAAAAAAAGAAGAAAAATTAAATCTTTTTTAATTTTTCTCTATACCTATCAATTGTATCTTGTCTGTAGTCAATGGATAAATATTTGCTTGTCAATTCCTTGTTTTTATCAAAGTCTCTGATTTTCTGTTGTGCAATCTTATCAATATCTTCGTCTAACTTTTTTATTTGATTTTCAAAAGAATATTCTGAGTTCCTCACATTCATATTAGTTTTGCGCGCAATCTTTTCCAATTCTTTATCATAATCAATTTTTTCTTTATCAGACATCAAAACACCTACATTTCAATAATCGGCAATTGAATTTCAGTGACATAGTCATTTTCATTATCACAGTTATGAACGCCTTTAATTAGAACTTCTTTAGGAGATCCGATTATGTCATAATGATTTTCCTGAGCCACACTGACAAGTTCTGCATAAGTATCAAGAATATTATCTGTTGAGCCAAAGTGCTTTCCTGCTAAAACCTTGTTTTCTATCATGTCAACGACACGGATTCTTCCTTGTTCATCGGCATCCTGTTTGATAGCAATACTGACATCATAAACCACATCACCATCATTAACTTCATGCCTTGGTGAGTAATAAACAATGAAAGGTTCCCCATCAGTTTCTATTTCTTCTGCATCAACCCAACCCATTAGAATAGAGAGAAATATTTCTAAATCTTCAATAGGGGTTTTGCAATTAATAACTCCCAATTTTTGTTCTGGAATTACCTTTACTTCATAATCCATAATTACACCTTGTTTAAAATTATATTTTTAATTGAATAAATAAACTTCTACTTCTTCACCCTCATCAACCAATTCCACTAATTTCGGAATTTTAACATAACCGTCTGCTGTTGAAAGTGAGAAAATTGCTCCTGAATCCTTAAATATAGGTTGTACATTTTCACCATCCACTTTAACCAGCTGATATTGCATTCTTCCAACCTGTGAGTGAATTCTTTTTGTAATCTTGCCTTTGACAGTTTCAAGTTCGAAATCCTTGTTTATTCCTGCCAGTTTGGTTAAAGGTTCTGCAACAAATGCGTTGAATATCATTAATGCAGATACAGGATTTCCAGGAAGCCCAATTACAATTTTTCCGTCAATGACCCCTACAATTGTTGGTTTACCCGGTTGAACTGAAATTCCATGGATATAAACCTCTCCCAATTCGTCAAGAACATGTTTTAGGACATCGCCAAGACCAGCTGAAGTTCCGCCAGAGCAAATCAGAACATCGACATCCTCAAGAGATTGTGTGATTTTTTCTTTCACTTCATCATAGTTGTCCCTCATGACACCTAAGAATTTAGCGTCTGCACCGCATGAAATTGCATCGTTTTTAATCATCCCTCCATTTACATCATAGATTTTTCCAAATGGCAAATCTTCGCCTTGAAGAGTGATTTCATTGCCTGAAGAGACTATACCTACTGTCGGTTTTTTATAAACTTCTATAGTTTCAAAACCTTGTGAAAGCAACACGCCAATTTTACCCGGATTTAAAAAGTCTCCTTTTTCAAGAATAAGGTTTCCCTCTTCAATGTCTGATCCTTTACGGGCCACATCCTGGAATGGTGTTGCAGTTGTAAGCAGATTAACCTTACCGTCCAATTTCTCCGCATATTCCACCATCACAACGGCTTCGCCACCTTCAGGCATTGCAGCACCTGTACTTATTTCAATGCATTTGCCCTTTTCGACCTTTTTATCTGTTACGGATCCCGCTTCTAAAAAGTCAATTACATCCAAAGTATTTGGAGATTCTTCTGAAGCTCCGAAACTGTCTTCTGCAAGAATTGCAAAACCGTCCTTCAATGCCTTATCAAAAGGAGGAAAATCCATTCTTGAATAAACATCCTCATATAAAATTCTACCATAAGACTCGCTAACATCAATCTCTTCGCTTTGCGCAGTCAGATTTTTATCAAATAATTCTTGAATAATGTCAATTGCTTCATCGCATTCCTTAATTTTTAAAAATTCAGTTCCCATAATAACGCCTTTATTAAAAATCCAATAAATTAATATATAATATATTCATAAATATATAAATAATTTAATCTAATGGAAAATTTTAGTATTATTTTGGAGGAGAGTATTTGTCAAAACCTAATAACAATCAACAACAAGAGTACAGAAGGGTAAGAACCCCTAAAAAGGGAGAAATACCTGGAGTAGTTGAACAAATTATGGGACACGGAAAATTAAAAGTCCGTTGTGCGGATGGAAATATAAGAATGACCAGAATCCCTGGAAAAATGAAAAAACGTATTTGGATTCGTGAAGGAGACGTAATCCTTGTAAAACCATGGGATTTCCAATCTGATGAAAAAGCTGATGTAATTTGGAGATACACCAAAACCGAATCAAATTGGCTTGAAAGAAAAGGCTACTTGAAAATGTAGTCTATCTACTTATTTTTTTGATATAAATGGATTCAAAAATAGCTAAAGCTGATGCAGCCCATGAAAAAATGCATTCCCGAAAACGGAAAAAAGACAGTTCCGATAGAAAGGTAGGGAATGAAATTTTTGATAAATTAACGCTGGAAACATTATACAAATTAGCTAATCAGGGATACATTGATATCTTGAATGGAGCCATAAGCACAGGCAAAGAAGCAAATGTGCTTACAGGCATTACAGATGATGAGAAATTTGTTGCAGTTAAAATTTACAGAATAGCAACATCTGATTTTAAAAAGATGGATTACTACCTCAAAGGAGATCCAAGATTTAACATCAAAACAAAAAATAAAAGGAAAATCATTTATTCATGGGTTACAAAAGAGTTTAAAAACCTGACAAGATTGTATGACGCTGGAGTGACTGTTCCAAAACCACATACAAGTTCAAACAATGTTTTGATAATTGAATTTATTGGTGACGATGACGGAAATCCAGCTCAGCCAGTTAAAAACCAGCCACCGAAAAATCCTGAAGAATTCTGGAACAAATTGCTCGTTCAATTAAAATTATTTGTCAATGAAGCAAAATTGGTCCATGGAGACTTATCTAACTACAACATTTTAAATCAAGACGAAACACCTGTCATAATTGACGTTTCACAGTCAGTAGTTTTAGACAATCCCATTTCTAAAGAGTTGCTTGAAAGGGACATTAACACACTTGTAAGAGAATATAGCAAACTTGGCGTTAAAACTAGTTTTGAAGAAGTGTGGGAATATGTCGCCCCCAAATTTTAAATTATGAATTCTAATCCATTACTAACCTTTGAAAGAAAAAAGTTTAACCAAATTAAAGAATATCACTTATATTTTTAGTTTTTAATTCTTCATCAACTTTTTCCGGATTGGATTCTAATAAGTTTATTAATTTTTCTAATCTGGACGCAAATAATAAATCATCATAATTAAAGTTAAATTCTTTAAAAACAAATTTATTTGGATATTTTTCTTCAAATTCATTTTTATCATATTCACTGCAAAAACCATATCTTTTATGGTTATAATAAACTTCATAATATATGTATTTCTCTAAATATAACAAAGTTTGTTGAGGAGTCAATCCCATGATTATCAAATCCCATTAAGTATATTTTAGTTTAAAACCTTTCATTTTCAATTAAACAGTTCACTTCATTACAACTTTCGCATTTCGGAACTTTTACATCTTTTAAAATTTCTTTAAAATTTTTTCTATCCCCATGGCGAAAATCATCATTGAACAATGATTCACCACCATATTCCACTCTACTTTCAAAATCAATTTTTTTAAATCCAAACAGTTTAACTAAAGTATCTTGAAGACTTTCATCAAAAAATAAATCACCAATATCCAAATGACATGGAAAATTTAGATAAGTATCGTAATCTTTTTCAACATATGTTTTGATTGCTTTAATGACCATTTCATCTAATTCTTTTGAAGTGAATTTTTTCCAATGAGTTAGTTCAAAAGCATATTGCTCTTCAAAATCTACTGACTCGAATTTGTAGTAATGCATGAGAATACTTTATTATATTTAACTTATTTAAATTTTTAGGTTCAGAATTGACCCCATTTCGTAAAATTGTAGTGAAAAAAACATAATATATAAAATTAACTATTCGAACATCCTTAAAATATTAAAAAACAATCATGCAATAATTATAAATAACTTACTATTTCACTTGTTGCTCTTTCAAGTGATTTTCTCTCATCGGAAGTTAAATAGATTGAATCTTCCAAAATATAAACATACTCCATGAAATCTTCCACCAATCCATACCATGAATCATGACTTACTGCCAAATCATCCCCCAGTATTTCAGCTATCTTTTCAACTAAACTACATGCAAATGAATGTTCTCTCATCTCAAGTATTTTTGGCAGTTCATTGTTCATGAACTCATATAATGCATATTCCATCATGTCAATATTGTAAATTCCAAAATCCACAAAAGACCTATCTTCGCCTGAGCGAAATACTTGATCCAATTTATCAATGTAATACTGTTTATCAATTACCGATTCATTGCCAAATTTATCTAAAAAAGCCTTTTTAAGTTTTGAATTTTGTTTCATCTCATTTTTCAGAAAATCACGAAGCTGATTTTCATCAATTGATATTATCAAATCATCTTCTCTTTGACTATTTTTTAACAATTCCGGATGTTTTTCAATGTAAAATATTAATGCTGCTTCATGTTTGCAGGAATATTTTGATTTGCAACTACAGAAAACATGATATGGAGAGTGAAAAACAATCGGTGCCACTACTTCAAAACCATCAACTTTAGCAATAATTTCGCTATCTCCAACATGTGAAATTTCCACTTCACAATTTTCTGCCCCATCTAATGATTCTTCATCAAAACTTAACTGCCAACCTTTCATATAATTATTTATTTAATTATCAGATAAATAGTATTATGAAAAGAAGTGATTTGACCAAATTAAAGAAAATATATTCCGACGACAATAACATCGTTTACGATTTAAGAAATAGTCCTTTTTCAATTTTTAGTCATAACCATGCAGGCTATGTTCTTGATGAAAACATTGTTTTTGGAAAAGACTATCCCACAGGATCATTTGACTATGATACATACCAAATATTACTTTATTTAAAAAATGAACCTAATTTAGATAAAATCTTTGGAAACCTTGAATTTAAAACAGTACATGGAGACCACCTTCTCAGACAAAACATCATAGAAAAAAATTATATAACCCCAATTGCATCAGATAGTGTCGATTTTGAAGATGAAATCCTAAAAATGAATGCAAATGAACTGACAAATATTTTAAAAAAACATGGAATAACTGCTTCAGGTAAAAAGAAAAAATTAGTTAAATTAGCATTGGAACATGTTACATCACTTGATTTTGAAAACTGTGAATTTGAACTTGCAGAAAATGGTGAAAAATTCCTAAATGATTTCAAATGGATTGAATTATATGATGTTTGCTTAAATGATTTTGAATTTGATGACTTTTATAAGTTCATTGATGAAAATGAGTCTAGTGACCTAATCCAAATAGGTTTTGAATATATCGATAAACATTTAGCCCATGCCCATAAATGTGAAGACTTTAGATATGTCAGCGATTGTATAAATGCACGCGCATTTATCTATGTTTATGCAGATGAAATATATGAAGCATTGAAAGAAGAAATTAAGAATTATATTTTTAGAATCAATCCAATTTACGATTACGAAGATTATTATAGTATGTATGTCCTTTTAAATTACTATGACATTGAATGCATTAGAATTTACACATCCCAATTAGAGATTAATAATC
Organism: Methanobrevibacter sp.; assembly: GCA_017407115.1. Taxonomy (GTDB): domain Archaea; phylum Methanobacteriota; class Methanobacteria; order Methanobacteriales; family Methanobacteriaceae; genus Methanocatella. The sequence continues at coordinate 69,318 of JAFQXD010000062.1, forward strand.
TTGAGGAAATATTTAACAATATTTGGGATTCCATGAATCTTGAAAAAGAATTTGTTTCAAAAAAAGAAGCATATGAATTCTTAAATGAACTATTTGATGAAGAGAAATTCGAGGATTTATGTGAAAAATATTTAAATGAAGTGATTTTATGATTGATGAATATGAGTGGCAGCTAGATTTTCACTATCGTGAAAACGGAACTGGTAAAAACTATTACAAATCAGGACGGGTTAAATTTATTGAAAAAACTGGAAGCATTGTTAATGCAATTGTTTAGATGATTATGAGTTTAAAGTAAAAATTAAATTATGTGAAGATAAATATGTTGATTCCATTTCATGCGAGTGTGGTGAGCAATCATGCAAACATATGGCAGCATGTCTTCACCTATTGTCAAATGAAGAAGTTCCAGACAATAAAAACAAATTTATGGAAATTGATGAAATCCTTGATAATCTAGAATATGATGAATTAATCAACTTTGTTAAAAAACAATTAAAAAATGATTACAATTTCTATAGAAAGTTTAAAGAGAAATTTAAACCATGAAAAATCAACTACAAATCATTTAAAATAATCATTTAAATCTGTCTGATGAGTATCATCAATTCGATTTTTCCCAAAGTACTTATCTTTCATTTCTTTATTAATAAATTTCAAATCTTTATGATTATTCAATAGTCTTTCAAGAATAATTTTAGCATCGTCTTTTGAAACAATGCACCTATTAAATTTAAAATAATTCCAAGATTTTTCAAATGAATCAATTAATCTTTCAATTGAAAATTCATCTTTCAATAACCTTAAATTATCTATATTTTCCTGGTTTAACGGCATGTAAAAATTATAATAAGACTTATCCAAATAGACCGGATTAATTGCCAAACAGAATCTCCTCATTTCCCAGTTTAATGCATCATCTAAATGCTCATCCAATTCTGCAAAAATTGCTTTAGATGAAAAACAATTTATTAAATAGTCAAAATCTCTTTTCTTCCTAGCCAGTTCAATATGCTCATCAAGATATTTTGAAACAACTTCGTTGAAATCCCCCTCATTAACCTCATGAAATTTGTTAAAATCATCAAAATCAAACTTGCTTAAAAAATTCATGTAAAGTTCAATCCATGAATAATCATTTAAATAATCTTTACCTTTTTGGGTTAAAAATAACTTATCAGAGACAAATTCATCAAACGAAATATCACTTTCACCAATTCTATCAATAAGTTCCTGTTTTCTTCCCGAAATTTTTAGTCCATTATCTCTTAAGATATCTTTCAATTCGTCCACAATTAAATAATTATTAGCAAAATCAGCCCAAGTTTCTTTAGTAATTTCATAAGTAACATATCCTTCACCAAATAATAATTCAGAAAATATGTCTTGAGGCAATTTTAAATTGTTAATTATAAGAAATGCCAAATCCAAATTATGATATTCATCAATGAATTTTAAAATTTTAAATTGATCTAAATCATAGCTTGTAGGATAATCTTTTCCATAATTAATGTTTTCAAGCTTGTATTTTCGATCCAACCTTTCAAATAATTCCGACAGGGAAGAGAATGTATTGCCTTTATCGATGAAAAATTCATCTTCAAAATCATCATCAATAAAATCAGAATCATGTTCATAAAACAGATTATAACCACAGATTTGACATGATTCATCCGATAGATTTATGGGATTGTAACAATCCGGACATATATTTGTATTCAACTGAAAAATATCCAATAGGTCTATTTGTGAATCCAAATCGTTTAGGAAAAAGTTAAAACGGGTGATTATTCCATCATCTGTAACTTCACCACGCTCATATTCTTCTGTTAAAACATCCTTAATTTCCTGAGCTTTATTTTTAGAAATGATTCCATCATCAATCATGTCTTGCATATAATCTGAAAATTCTTCGCCATGCCCTACAACTATATCAAATCCCAATTGAGACTTTGGCAATTTATCTTTTAAATCGAACATTATTTGAGTAAATTCTTCGGAATTCTGCAGGAACAATTCTTTGATTTCATTAAAATAATTATTATCTAATGATTTACGTTTTCCATATTCCTTAAAATCATTTTCAAGTTCTTGATGATAATAAATAATATTTCGTCCTGAAGTTGAGATATCCATAAGCAATAAACTGGAACGAATATCCAAATCATAAATATTGGAAGACAATATCTGTTCATCATCAGGAGCTCCATTAGAATTTGATAAAATATCCTCATTTTTAAAATCAAAACTAATTGCACTAGCTACAATATTTTCACTTAATTTAGATGCAAATCCATAATGAATTAGAATTTCAACAATGTTTTTTGTTGGCTGTAAAATGCTTAATGAATTGCCTGCTGCAAGAAGAATATTAATTTCCAATAAAAATAATGAATTGCCCCTAAATTCAGGTAAAACATAAATTTCATTTAAAACAAAATTCGTTGCTGAATTTAATCCGTAAAAAGCAAAACCTACAACTTTGTTTTCAAATAATATTTCTTTAAAAACATCCCCGAACCTATTCTCTAATATAAATCCTTCATTTAAAATAGATACATAAATATATTCATAATCCTTTTTTAAAATAGATTCAACATCCAAATAATCTGATAAATCATTATGAATTATTTTAGGATTATCATCATTTCTAATAATGAATTTTGTTGTCATGAATTTCCTCCAATACTAATTATTTAACTTTTTTATTAAAAACTAATACGGGGAAGGCATTTGGTATAAGATTTAAATTACCCAACATTAACTCCATAGTTTTTTAAATTTTAACATATCTATTCTAGATTAATCTGATATTAAACCATTCAATTATTAATTTTTCAATAAATCTTCAAGATATTTAAATCTATTAAACGATAAAACACTAATTAATTCAGAAATAGCTTTTATAAAATCTTTATCATTACTTATAAGCACCAAATTCTTAATTGTATTAGTTTTAAGATATTCATGAACATCAAAAAGAATCTTTTCATCTTCACCGTGGAAATAATTTCTAAGAGATTTTCGATGAATAGCTTTCAAAACATTTGGATCTTTGTTTTGATAAGCTGGAATGAAATTCATTTTCTTTAAGCAATCTTTTTTACCATTTCTGTGTTTTGATTCAAAATTTCCAAAATAGTTATTGAATTCTATTTTTACCTTAAATGCATCTGTATTTTCATCAAAATTTAATTCCTGCCAGATTACATCAATAGCTTTGTGCATATCATCAACTTCAAACTTTCCGATTTGTCCAAATCGATTTACTTTCATGTGAATTTCAGCTAAATCAATGAAGTCACTATCCCCATATTTATTAAATATCTTTTCTAATTTAGTCAGAAATTTAGCATATTCCCTATCTTTTCTTTTGAAAACATCTTTTATTTCTTCGTTGACATGAAAAGAATAATACTTAGTATTCTCATCAACAATTGCTTTTCGAGAAGCAGCATGTAAAGGGTCTAATGAATAAATGTATCCAATTATTACATTAGTATCTAAAAAGGCATTCATTAACCTACCCCAAGATATTTGTTACTTCATCTATTGCATTGTCGTATTTTGAATCATCATCAAAGATTTCAGTATAGAAGAAATCTTCTTGTTCGTATAAGAAAGCATCAAATTTCTCATATTCTTCTTTATAATCATCCAATTGTCTTTCTTTAACAATCAAATCATTGAAGTTTTTTAAAAGAAGCACTATAAATGAAGAATAGTGAAAATATTTTTCAAGATTATCAACAATGTAAGTAATCATTCTTTTAATTGATGCAAAGTTATAATATTCATCATAATCAAAGTTGATTTGTTCCATCATCTCAGAAATTTCATTTAATGAAGATTTAATAGATTCTAAATCATTTAAAAATTTCTTATCTTCAGAATATTTATTAATAAATTCATCAAGAGGCATTTCATCATTTCTAGTGAATTTCTCTTTAACGGAATTGTAAAACTCTTTAAAAATGTCTAAAAAATCATCTATGACATTAGTATTTCCATTTACAGTAGCATATCCTGACATGAATCATTCCTCCAGTTTATTAATTGCATCAATAAATATATTAAGTGTCTCATTTGTATCAGCATCAACAATAACTTGCTTTAACAATGTATCTTTAGAGTTTCTATTTGCAATAGAAATTATTTCATACTCGGAGTCTTTAGATAGTTTCTCATCACGTACACGAAGTTGAATGGTAATAGCTTCAACACATTTACCATCTAAATTTTCATTAATATTATCAATTAAATCCTGATTTAACAAATCATTAAGTGATAGTCCTTTAGTGATTGCTTGGAGATATTTCCATTCCATTTAAAATGACTCCTAAAAATATAATGATGATACAAATATTCAATTAATAGTTTGTATTAATTTATTTAAATATTTTTGGTTTAATATAAGATAAAATTTACATTATCATATAAATATTGCTTTAAACTTAAAATATATAATATTTAGGGCTGTGTCCGATTTGGTACTGATGCTTAGTTTTTGTTGATGATTACACATCGATTTATCCACCTGATGTTGTTGAGTGTTATTCTGATGAGCAGGCCTCTGTATGTTTTGAATATCCTTTTGATTTTTCCAGGGAGTGTTATTTTGTAAAATCCTTCAATTAAATTATTTGTGCTTGGGATTTTACGGTTTATTGTGTGTTGTATTGCTTTGTCCAGGTATTTGGATAAGTTTTTTATGAATGCTTTGATCTCTTTTGGCAAGTCATCTAATTTATCGTATAATTCTTGGAATCGTTTTCTTGCTGTTTTTTCAGTCTTGGATTTGAAAATTAGGCTTATTTTTTTCACAAGTTTGTCGTCTCGTTTTAATTTGTTTGTGTATTTCTTTCTTTCGGCTTTCTTTTTGCTTAATTTTTTATTTAAGTTCTTCTTTTTTTCATTATCTTTTTGTCTTTGTGTGTCGTCTTTTCGTGTTCTACCTTTTTGTCCTTTGTATTTTTCACTTATTTCTTTTATTTCTTTTTCTAATTCGGTTATTTCTGTGTTTAATTTTTTTATTCGCCTATTTATCCCATTATGTTTCTTTATTAGTTTATCCATTAGGTTTTTCATTGCATGAAAAATGCATCTTTGATGATTGAAGCCTAAATCATCAATTATTGATGCATATGCACGATATCCATCAGTTATTATTGTTTTTACTTCTAAATTTCCAAGGGATGTTTCTAAAAATAATTTTATATAATCTTTTGAAAATAAATCTCTTGGAATTATGGTATCTTCAATTATTAACTTGTTTTCTGCGTCCAATAATGTTAAACGGACGTATGGTTGGTGTTTAATCCAGAGGAATTCTTCATCATAATGAACTAACCCACTAAATTCAATTTCACCATCTATAATCTTTTCTTGAAGCTCTTTAATACTCATACTCAAATATCCATCAATCGCTTTATTAAATAAGTCATGAACTCTTTGTCTGGGAATTTTAACTCCTAAAAATAGCTCTAATATTTCACTAACTTTCTGGTTAGAAATCTGCTCAATACTTAGCAATTTAACTATTAAATCCGCTAAAAAGTTACTAAACTTACAATTTTCATCAACAAAACTATCTAAATTAGTTGTAGCAGTAATATCAAAATCATCAACTTCTTTAATATATTTCTGGACATGAACATGATTTAAATTATCCAAACATATGCTCTTGGTTCCGTTACAAACAAATTCTTCATCAAATAAGTTATTTTCTTGATTAACATTAATTAAAATGATTTTATCATCATCACGGGCAATACTATCTAAAAAATAAAGTAAAACCATTGGAAAATCAAGATCAACAACACATTCACCATCACAAAAGAAAATTTTATATATCTCTTCAGTATTAAATAATACTGGAGAGTTTGTTTTAGAGGTCATAAATAAACATATCTCTCCAATTAATATATAACTCTTTTTAAATAATTTTACACTAGAAACAAACCTTAAAAAATACTCTAATTATATGTACATCAAACATATGATTAAATATAATAAATTAAAGTAACATCAACAAGATTCAAAATAAAACAAATAAAAATAAATGAAATTCAACAAACCTTCAATTTAATGCACCACAAAATCAATAAAACAACACCAAAACCAACCAATAAAAAAATCAAATTCAAAAAATTATCAAAAATCATCGAAATGAAATTTCAACTGTAAACAGAGAAAAATAAGAAAAAATCATACATTAAAAATTAAAAAATCAGTACCAAATCGGACACAGCCTATTTAGACAATATATCGCTCTGAAATAAAAATTAAACCTAAAAAATTTGAAATCATATCCATTTCTTTCTTCCACATATCATAAGAGTTTAATTGAATTTTCATTGGATAAATTTATTCTAAAATTATTACAATCAAATTCTTTTCTATTAATTACAAACAATATAAAGAATATCTCTTTTACTATGAAATATCATCATTATACAAATTTATATTAAGCATAGACTCCAAATTTAACTACATAAATGTTGTCAGAAGAGCTGTAAATAAAACATCTTTTTTACGGGAATATGTTAACCCTAAATTTTAAATATTAATTTTAATAAAAACATTTAAAGATTTAAAATAAAATAAATTATATTAATTCTAATTAAAAGGTGAAAATTATGCCGGAAACAGATTATTTAAAAATACCTCAGAATAGAGTAGGGGCATTAATTGGAAGCAATGGAAAAGTAAAAAAATCCATTGAAAATGCAACTGGAACCATACTAGATATTGACAGCGATGATGGTACAGTTTATATTACTCCGAGAGAAGATATGGAAGACCCATTAGGAGTATGGAATGCAAATCATATTGTTAAAGCAGTAGCAAGAGGATTTAATCCGGAAATTGCTTTAAAATTAGTTAGTGATGACATTTATCTGGAAGTAATCAGTTTACCATTATACATTGGAAAATCTAAAAAGGCCCTAGCAAGATATAAAGGTAGAATTATTGGAAAAGATGGTAAAACACGTGAAATAATTATGGAAATGGCTGAAGTTGACATGGCAGTTTATGGAAAGACTGTATCATTGATTGGAGAAATGGACAATATCATGATTGCAAAAGATGCCATTGAGATGATTTTAAACGGATCAAGACACAAATCAGTTTATGGATTCTTAGAACATAAAAAAGAAGACTTGAAAATGAAAGAATTCAAGGATTTGGTCGGAATCGAAGATGATAAAATCGAATTCAAAGATGGAATAGAATTTGATGAAAAAGACTATTAGGAGTTAACACTCCTATACTATTTTTTTAATTTACTCTGTGAAAGGATACCAGATGCTCATTCTTTCTGGAATAACAACTATTCCTCTTTTAGCAAATATCTCTTTAATTTTATATTTTCCAGTCAATATACTCGGATTTTCTATTCTTTTTTTGATTTTACTTTGATTTTCAGGAGAAATAGATTCTATTTTACTATATCCGGCATCCCGTGTAACACTTGTAGGTTCACCAAGCCCCACATATTTATTCATCTAAATACCTCCTAATCAATTTAATATCATCAAAATCATTATTTAAATAATCTAATAAAAAATTACCATATAAATAATTTATATTGTCAATAATTAAATAATTTTTTTCAAATATATTATAACTATCTTCTAAAATTGAATCAAAATAATCTTCCGCATTATTACGAATATCTTCAATTACTTCATCATTAAAAATAACTTCTTTAGATTCTAAAATCCATAATTCCTTTTCAGACAAAATTAATTCATATTCTTCAAATTGAATACCTAACATCTCAAAATTTTTTCCAGACGGAGGAGAATAATACTGTTTTGGATGATTATGAACAGAAGCAATATGCATATTTTTCAAAGCATCCCCATATATTTCACCAGTAACTGCATCAGGTTTATTTTCATTAGAAAAATTACAAAAAACAATATTTCCGGTTTCAATATCAAAGTAAATCATACATTCATAATCCAAACTATAAGTTTTCCTTCGAAACATATCAACAGTTTTTACTGCTTTTTTAGAAAAATCTGGAGGCAAATCTTTTTCAGTTAATTGTGGAAGCGACCAATTTATTGAAAGACATCTATATCTAGCAAATTCCACATCAGATAATTTTACTTCAATAGGTATTAAAAATCCACCCCTATTGTCTCTTAAAAATTCCTTTTGAGATTTAAAAAATCTCTTCAAATGAAACCTACCAATAATTCCATTTAATGTGTTTTTAGAAATCATGGATATACAATATGTTATTTGAATTATATAAAGCCCCCAGTTTCAAATAAAAACAATTTTACAGCCTAAAAACAATTTTACAGACCCATACAACTTTTTATTCATTTTAAAAAATATAACTTTTGCAATCCCAAAATATAAATCAGAATAATATTACAAACACAAATTACTTTTAATAAGAGATTGCTATAAAAATTATGATAAATATAGTAAAACCTTATATACTTTAACCAACATATATAGATAGCATAGTACAAATACTATATTTTTTACATGTTTTTAAATTATTATTTTACCATATATTTAAACAAGTTAGATAGGGTAGGGTAAAAATATTACTTTTCAAATGCTCTCTCTCACTTCATTTAAATATATTCATTATAATAAAATTAAACATATAATTTAAGGAGGAAAAATTTTGGCACAAGAACAACAAGCAGGACTTGATTGGGAAGAAGATTTTCAAAGATTGACCCCATCACAGTTCTTTAGAAAAAACAAGCAAATGCTTGGATTTACCGGTAAAATTCGTTCTTTAACAATTGTTTTTCACGAATTGATTACAAACAGTTTTGATGCATGTGAAGAATCAGGAATATTGCCTGATATTGACATTGAATTAAAACGTGTCGATAAAGAACATTATATCTTAAGACATAAAGATAACGGACCGGGAATCCCTGAAGATTATGTAATGCAAGTATACTGTATGATGTTTGCAGGATCAAAATTCAGAAACATCCAGTCCAGAGGTCAGCAAGGATTAGGTTGTAGTGGTTGTGTGCTCCTATCACAGATGACTACAGGTAAGCCTGCCCGCGTAATTTCATGTTATAAAGATGGCGATGAAATTAAAGGAGTGAAAATGAAATTCCAGATGGATGTTGAAAATAACCGTGGAATTTTAATGGAAAGAGAAGACTATCAGGCAGAAAGTACCGGAGTTTGCATAGAACTGCAATTTAAAGAAGTTTCATATTCCCTTGCAGAACAAGGTGCCTTTGAATACATCAGAAGAACCATGATCGGTAACCCTCATGCAAGAATTACATTCAGAGACCCAACAGGACACAAATACATATTTAAAAGAGCCGCAAATATTGTCCCAGTACAGCCAAAAGAAGTATTACCACACCCTAAAGGAGTCAGTGCTGACGATTTAATGACTATGGCGAAAAATACTGACAGCAGAAGATATAAAAGTATGTTAACTTCATCAATGTCAAGAATGTCCAATAAAAGAGTTGATGAAATCGCCGAGATTACCGGAATTGACATGAACAAACGTCCTAAAGACATGACTTTCCATGAGGCAGAAGCTATCGTGCATTGCTTCAAGAAAATGAAATTCATGGCTCCACCAACCGAAGGACTCATACCAATCGGATCAGAGCAAATTGAAAAAGGTATGAAACAGATTCTTAAACCTGAATTCGTAACTACAATTACAAGAAAACCTGTTACTTATGCAGGAGGAGTCTCATTCATTATTGAAGCAGGTCTTGCTTATGGCGGAGATGCCGGAAGAATTGTAAAAGAGCAAAGAAAATCAGAAATCATGAGATTTGCTAACAGAGTTCCATTAACATTCGATGCAGGAAGCTGTGCAATCACTGAAGCTCTTAAAAGTATTGACTGGAAACGTTATGGTCTCAGAGACATGGACAACACTCCATTAACCTTATTTGTAAATATTATTTCCACACAAGTGCCTTATCTTTCAACAGGTAAACAGAGCGTTTCACCTGAACCTGAAATCGTTCACGAAATCAGACAGGCCACAATGAAATTGGCCCGTAAATTACAAAAACACTTGAGAGCTAAAAGAGCAGCTAAAGAAAAAGAAAAACGTTCCAAAGTATTTGAAGAATATGTGCCAGTAATTATTGAAGAAGCTGCAAAACTTGGTGAAACAGGAGTTCCTGAATACCAAGACGTATTGGTTAAAGTAACCAAAAGAGCTCTTGCCGAATTACTCGGTGAAAAAGTGGAAGAAGAAGAGGAAGAAGAAGAACTTGATGCAATCATCATGGAAGAGGTAGATGAATATGGACGTACCGTTGAAGAAGGAAAATCCACATTGGATAACTTTATTGATGATGGTGATGAGGAGTTTGAGGAGTAGGTGATTTAGATGACTAAAGTAGAACAAGAAGGTAAATCACACAAAGAAAAACGAAAAGAATACACCTTTAACAAATTGAAAGGATTAGGTCAGGAAATTATTGAAGCCGTTGAAGAAAGCAAAGTTCCAAGCATTAAAGTTCCTTCCAGAGGTACAGGAAACATTGTTTATGATGATGCCAAAAGATACTACGTATTAGGAGACAGATACGGTAGAAGATCATTAGGTAATGTAAAACAGATCAGAAAATTAGGCCAAATGGTTTATGTAGGTAATTTCTGTAAAGACTTGGTTGCAAGGGAAAAAACCGCTACCATCAGGGAGATGTATTACGTTTCTGAAGGTTGGGGAATCAGTTTTAAAACACAACAAGAATCAAACATTGTCGGAGAAGATCTGGAAGTAACTCTTGGTGTTACCCGTGAAGATTTAGGATTAATGCCTGAAGAAGACGGAGCATCAGTTTACGGAGACATTACCCTATTGGATGAAGGTACAGAAGTTAATGCAACCAAAATGGGAAAATCAGGTTACACCATCTCACCAACAATCGACCAGGTGGACTTTTTGGATTACAACGTTGATAAGGTATTGGCAGTGGAGACCATGGGAATGTTCCACAGATTAGTGCAGGAAAATGCACATGAAAGATTCAATACTTTAATTGTTGGACTTAAAGGGCAAGCAGCTCGTGCTACAAGAAGATTCATTAAAAGAGTTAATGAAGAACTCCATTTGCCTGTATATATCTGTAACGACGGAGACCCTTGGGGATTCCACATTGCACAGGTTATTATTTCAGGAAGTGCAAAATTGGCTCACGTTAATGCAGATCTTGCAACTCCAGATGCTAAATTTATTGGAGTTACTGCATCAGACATCATCAACTATGAGTTACCAACCGATAAACTCAAAGATGTTGATGTAATGAGATTAAAAGAGCTTTCAAAAGACCCAAGGTATAAAACTGATTTCTGGCAAACAGAAATTAAAAAGATGCTTAAAATTGGTAAAAAAGCAGAACAGCAATCTTTCTCAAAATATGGGCTTGAATATGTCGTAGACGAGTATTTCCCAGCTAAATTTGAGGAAATGGAAAATCAAAATTAAATTTAAAATTTTCCTCCTTCTTTTTTTATTTTTTTCTTTAATCCAAAACATTTATATACTAATTCTAACATATACCCCCATAGGTATGTGAGGTGATTACATGAAACAATGTATGGATACTGACAATCTACACAGAAGAATCAAAAAAATCATCGGCCAATTAAATGCAATTGATCGCATGATTGAAGAAGATATACCATGTGAACAAATATTAATGCAAGTTAATGCATCAAAATCCGCATTACACAAAGTTGGACACATTATAGTGGAAGGACACTTAGAACATTGTGTAAAACAAACCATAGAAGGCGAAGATGCAGACGAAGCCATTAGTGAAATTTCATCAATTTTAGAATACTACTCTAGACTTTAATTTTTTTTAAAGTAAACTTATACCCTATGGGGTATCATATGTAAACGGAGTTGATAAAAATGAAATTTACCAAAGACCAAAAAATAGATATCCTACTCATATTCATTTCCACAGTAGGTATAATCAGCAGCTTTATTCTTTCACTCGATTACATTTCATGGATTGCGATTATACTCTGTGGAATGCCAATACTTAAAGAATGTGCAGAATCTTTGATAAGGGAATTCGACATTACAACAGACTTATTAGTATCAATAGCCATTATTGCATCAATAATTATTGGTGAAGTATTTGCGGCAGGCGAAATCGCAACAATCATGGCAATTGGAGGATTTTTAGAAGGATACACAGTATCCAAAACCCAAGGAAGAATTGAAGAACTTGTAAAAATGACTCCTCAATTTGCAATTAGAATAAAAAACAATATTGAAGAAAAAATATCTGTCGAAAATGTACAAGTCGGAGATATACTAAAAGTACTTCCAGGAGAAAGCATACCTACAGACGGCATCATCATTGACGGTGAAACCTCAATTGACCAATCAAGCCTTACAGGAGAACCCATACCTGTAGACAAGACCATTGATGATGAAGTATACGGCGGAACAATCAATCGTTATGGATCTTTTATGATGAAAACAACAAAAGTCAGCCAAGAGAGTTCTATCCAAAAGCTAATAAGATTGGTTGAATCCTCAAAACCTGAAAATGCAAAAATTGTTAGAACAGCAGATGCATGGGCAGCAATAATAGTCGTGGTTGCATTTATAGCTGCAGTATTGACATATTTATTCACATTTGAAATAATAAGGTCCGTGACAATTTTAGTTGTTTTCTGCCCATGCGCATTAGTTCTAGCTACACCAACCGCAATAATGGCAGCAATTGGAAATCTGACAAAATATGGAATTCTAATAAGGGACGGAGAATCCCTTGAGGAATTGGCGCATGTGGACGAAGTGATATTTGATAAAACCGGAACACTGACATACGGAACTCCAAAAGTAGTCAACGTCATCTCAGACAATCCAAAAGAAATGATATATCTGCTCACATCACTAGAATCCAAATCCGAACATCCCATTGCAAAAGCTATTGTCAAATTCTACAATGATTCCAATTTAGCAAAAGTCAATAATTTTAAAATGCATATCGGAAAAGGAGTTAGCGGGACAATAGACAATTCAGAAATACTTGCAGGAAATAAAAGACTATTAGAATCAGAAAATATTTCATTAAATAACATTAAGGAACCTCAAAATGGAGAGATTGTCATATATGTGGCAAAAAATGGAGAATTAATTGGACAGGTATATCTTGCAGACACATTGCGAGACAATTCCAAAAAGACAATAACCTACCTAAAACGATTGAGAATTAAAACAACTCTGCTTACAGGAGACAATGAAAAAACTGCAAAGTCAATAGCAGATAAATTGAAAATCAGAAACATTAAATTTAACTGCCTTCCTGAAGATAAAACCGAATATGTCCAAACAGAACAGATGCTTGGCCATAGGGTCGCAATGATTGGGGATGGAATAAATGATGCTCCATCATTAAGAAAAGCAAATGTCGGCATAGCTATGGGAGATATCGGTAGCGACATTAGTGTTGAAGCTGCAAACATCACATTGATTAATGACAACGTTGGAGATTTGCCGCATTTAATTGCAATAGCAAGAAGAACCATACACATCATAAATAGGGGAATTGGGTTTGCCTTAGCATTGAATCTCATAGCAATGGCATTGGCAATTCTTGGAATTTTAAACCCAATTGAAGGAGCATTAATTCACAATATCGGATCAATTATTGTGATTATATATTCCTCTACATTAGTTCGCTACAAAATTTCAAAAAAAGACTGTAAAAAACCTAAAAAATTAGGTATGACTAAACCTTTAAATAAACCTTTGACCTAATATTAAATATCGAAATAAGGTGATTTATCATGGCTGAAAAAGAAATTAAAGTAGTGGGCATGCATTGCCCATCTTGTGTAAAGGCTGTAGAACTATGCTTAACAGATGTTGACGGAATTGAAGAAGCTAAAGCAGATTTAGATTCAGGAATTACCACCATTACAATGTCTGGTGAAGTGAGTGATGCAGACATTAACGAAGCAGTTGAAGAAGCAGGATTCAAAGTAGAATAGAATCCTTCCCCTATTCTTTTTTTTAATTAATACTTTTTTTATCAACATTGAGATTATTTTTTGAATAAAATTCACATTTTAAAAAAACTCTTTAAATTCATTGCGAAAATATTTAAAAACAATACTCCTAAAAATGAAAATCCTGCATAATATGGAAAAAATTTTTAGTAAACTATATAAATTGAAAATAATAAATAAAAAATTAAGCATTTGGGAAGTTTTATTAATGAAAAAAATGTTTTTTGAATATATAACACTTTTTGAATATTTTTAAATAAATACGTTCAATGTGTTTTAAATTGTGCAAACAATAATAAACAAAAAATCATTTGTCATTAACCATGTAGAAAATTTTTTACATGAAATAGACCTTCTATGCCTACACAATTAAATTAATGTCATGTCAACGGAATTATACTTTAATTCGTTGATAAATACATAAAAACCTGAAATGGTGATTTAATGAATATAAAAAAAATATTAGCAATATCTTTATTAATCATAGCTGTATTTAGTTGTATGAATGTAGCTAGTGCTGGAATTTTTGACTTCTTTGGAGGACCTCAAGAAACTAATGCAACATACACATTCGATGGATTTACTTTAGATTTACCAAGCAACGTAACCTTTGACAACAATACAACCGAAGAAGACGGTTACCACCGTGACACTTACGACGTTTATTGGGAAGATGCTGATGGTAACAGTACTGACATAACAGTTGCAGTATCAAAAGGATCACAAGTTGTAGACTCCACTGAAGAATTCATAGCTAACTGGCTTTCTTCCGGTGCTAAAGATGAAGGAAAACATGGTAAATGGGCAGTTATTAACATCAATGGTGTGCCAATTGAAGAATTCGCACAATTTAACCTAAACATTTCATATAGCGGATATATATTAGCTCAACATGATGGTTCTAAACTCATTACCCTTAGAGGAGATAATTTAACACAATTAGAAAATGTTGCAGATACTTTCAAAAAAGTATAAACAACCATGATGGCTGTTAATAACTTTAACAGCCCACATTTATTTTTTAAAAATTCTTTATTTTATACCTGCCCTAACCATCAAATTATAAATAATTTAACTAACAAATTTTAAAGTATATAATAAATTAATTATTATAAAAAGGGATTAAAATGAAAACTGTTGCAATTAATGGTTATGGAACAATCGGTAAAAGAGTGGCTGATGCAGTAGCTGCTCAGGATGATATGAAAGTTATTGGTGTTAGTAAAACTAGACCAAACTACGAAGCAAGAACTGCAGTTGAAGAAAAAGGCTATCCATTATATATTGGAATTCCAGAAAGAGAACAATTATTCAAAGATGCTGGAATTGAAATAGCAGGTACTGTTGAAGACATGATTCAAGAAGCAGATGTAGTTGTTGATTGTACACCTGGAAGTATCGGCCCACAAAATCTTGAGATGTATAAAAAAGCAGGTGTAAAAGCAATTTACCAAGGTGGAGAAGACCATGAACTAACCGGCCTTTCTTTTAATGCTATTTCCAATTATGATGACTCATTTGGTGCAGATTATACCAGAGTTGTTTCATGTAACACTACCGGATTAACCCGTACATTATCCACAATTGATCCAATTGCAGATATCAAAAAGGTAAGGGCAGTAATGGTTAGAAGAGGATCAGACCCTTCAGAAATTAAAAAAGGTCCAATTAATGCAATTGTGCCAAATCCTCCAAAAGTACCGTCTCACCACGGCCCTGATGTAAAAACAGTCATGAACGGCATTGACGTGACAACCATGGCATTGCTTGTGCCAACCACTTTAATGCACCAACACAATATCATGGTTGAAATCAATAACGATGTTGAAACTGAAGAAATTATTGAAGCTTTAGAAAAACGTTCCAGAGTGATTGTTGTTTCTGCAGAAGAAGGATTAGGTTCCACTGCTGAGTTAATGGAATATGCTAAAGAACTTGGAAGAAATAGAAATGATTTGTATGAAATTCCAGTTTGGAAAGAATCCATCAATGTTGTAGGAAACGAATTATTCTATATGCAAGCTGTGCATCAGGAATCTGATGTAATTCCGGAAAACATTGATGCTATTCGTGCACTTCTTGAAATGGAAAGTGACAACGAAAAATCTATTGCAAAAACAAACAAAGCTATGGGAATATTCTAAATTTCCCTCTTTTTTTACTATTTTTTTACTGATTTAAATGAAAAACAAAGTACTTTTTGGACCTGCAGGAAGTCCTGTAAATTATAAGGGAGCAGCATATAAAGCACCTAAATTTATTTCCGAAGAAGGATTGAACTCCTATGAATATCAATCCCCCTATGGAGTTAGAATTGGTGAAAAAGCTGCAACAACCCTAAAAGAAGAATCAGAAAAGCATGACATTTTGATATCCATGCATGGTCCTTATTATATTAATTTATGTGCAAAAGAAGAGGAAAAACTTGAAAAAAGTATCGGCCATTTGATATCCACAGCACGTGCAGGTGAATGGATGGGAGCTTACAGACTAGTATTTCACCCAGGAGCTTATTTAAATAGAAAACCACAAAAAGCAATGGAAATATCTAAAAATACAATAAATAGACTATTTGAAGAACTTGAAGCTGAAGGGATTGAAGAATTTACTTTTGCACCAGAAACAACAGGAAAACGTACACAATTAGGTAATGTAAGTGAAGTGGTCGAATTATGTGCTTCATTTGATCATTTTGAACCTACAATCGATTTTGCACATGTCCATGCAAGAGGAAGAGGGTTTTTAAATAAAAAAGAAGATTATAATTGTATATTTTCAATCATTGAAGATAATTTAGATATTAATATGCTTCATTGCCACTTTACAACCATTGAATATGGTAACGGAGGAGAAGTAAAGCATCATACCCTTGATGAAAGTGATGAGTATGGACCAGACATTAAAGATTTGTTGGCCAATCTAATTGATAACGGTTGGAACGCAAATATCATCTGTGAAACACCACAAAGAGACTTGGATGCTCTTAAAATGAAAGAAATATATGAAAAAATGATTTAAATTATTGTATTCAGTAATCTTTTACTGAATCAATTAAATCATCCAGGTCATTGAACAGGTTATTGATATTCTCATTATCCTCTTTATTTGAGCTCATATGGATAATCAATTCGTTTATTAAATCTTCCATTTTATCAATAAACGCATGCAATGTTTTTATTTTATTATCCAACTCCTTTTCAACGAAAGGATTATCCTCATTGTTTAATTCAGACATCTTTTTTGCGATATCCAATTGTGTAGAAAACAAGTTATTTGATTTTGTAATTGAAGACATAAACCTTTCATAAGCCAAATGATTAGGATCGAATTGCTTTTCAACCAGTTCCTTGGCCCTGCTTTGTTTGACATCATATTCCATTTCCGCTTCTGCTATTTCCTCATCATATTTTGAAGGAGATTTTTTTATTTCAGGCTCACTTTTAAAAACGGGCCTTCCACACTCTGAACAGAAATTTTGACCAAAGTCTAACTTGGACCCACAGTAAATGCAAAAATGATTGTGGTTATCTTCAATTTCCATACTTTATAATTTGAACATTTTATTTAATAAATTCTATCTTTCAAAAATATTGAACTATTTTTTCCTAAGCTTTAAAATTACTAACTCAGAATCGGTTCCCCACCTCATTGGAGTATCCATTGACCCCACTCCAGTTGTGACATGCAAATATTTGCCTGCACGATTTGTAAATAACCCCATATTATATTTAAACATCTTCCAAGCAAAATTGACTGCAGGATAGAACTGCCCTCCATGAGTATGACCGGATAATTGGATATCAAAACCCAAATCACAAAACTCCTGCCAATAGTAAGGAACATGGTAATTGATAATATTGACAAGATTAGGATTGATTTTGGATTTTATCTCATCAGCGCTTGGCATCTTAATATCATCAAAACTATATGTCAAACCGTAGATGTTTAAATTTTTAAATTCGAAATTATCGTTGTCCAAAACAATTATTCCAGCGTTTCTGCATGCCCCAATAACATTTTCAATTCCAGGATAAAAGTCATGATTTCCGGGGGTGAATATTATAGGCATGTCAACATCCTTTAACTCATTGAAATCATTTAGCTCAACAACTGATGATCCGTCGGCCAAATCTCCGGATATTATTGCAATATCACAAGTATTCTGCAATTCCTTCAGTTTCAATGCGAGCTCCTTAATGAGACTCCTATGACGTACAGATCCAAAATGAACATCAGACAAATGCACAATGTTAATGTCCTGAGAGAGATTGTCAAATTTTAAAGTTCTTTCATTGACTACCAATTTATGAGCCTTATAATAATTATAAACTCCCAGAATAGGGACAATAGCCAATAACAGATAAATTAACTCAACTGGAAGATCAATAAACATTTTAATTAAATATATCACTACAATATCTATTAAAAACATTAAAGATGCCCACATCCAAACACCATCAACAGTTGACAGTAATCTTCCAAGGCCAGTTGATTTTCTGGCTTCAAAAAACATTGGGATAGAATGCATCAAACCAATGGAAATCGCTAGAAAAATCAGATAAAAATCATTTACCTCCCCAATCAGTAAAAATATATATTTCAGTAAAAAAAACTGAAAAATAATATAAAAAGGAGTCATAATCAATACCCTTCTAGTTCTAAAACTCATAAATTCACCTCTAAACATATTTTGTCACATCAACTATTTATAATAAAAAAACAAATGTTAGTTTATAAAAAATATCGGAGGTGAATATTTTGAAAAGCGATAATAAAAAACCAGAAAAAAAATCAACTAACCCAAAAACAACACTAATCGAAAATGAAAACAGAGAATATGCAGAATGTGTTGTATTGAAACCCGTTGGATATCCATTTGAGTTTAATTTAATGGATGATGATTTTGAAATTAAAAACAAAGAGTTATTTGAAGAATACGCTCGTGAACAATGGCTAGGTTTAGTTGTACGTGAAAACTCACACTTATTTGATCAAAAAATTATCCCCGATTACGGTTTTGAAATCATATCTGCAAAACCGGATAACTCAATAATATCTGAAAATACTAAAATCAAATTAATTACAGATGAATTGAGTGCTAAAAAAGACAGCACACTAATCAAATCAAATATACGTCTTTCAGATATTGTAGGCCAAACCAATGCCAAAAATAAAATTAAGGTCATAACAAAATATTTGGAAGACCCTGAAAGTTTTGGGCCTTGGGCTCCTAAAAACATTTTGTTTTACGGCCTTCCAGGTACCGGCAAAACTATGCTTGTAAAAGCACTTGCCAATGAACTTGAAGTTCCTTTGTATTTAATCAAAGCAACCACATTAATTGGAGACCATGTAGGTGACGGAGCATCTAAAATCCACGAGTTATTCAAAAAAGCCAGTGAAAATTCGCCTTCAATAATATTTATTGATGAAATTGATGCCATCGCGCTGCACAGGTCATTTCAATCATTAAGAGGAGACGTCTCTGAAATTGTAAATTCACTTTTAACTGAAATGGATGGAATTAGTGAAAATGAATCTGTAATAACAATTGGGGCAACCAACAATCCGACTAGCCTAGATTATGCTGTTAGAAGCAGATTTGAAGAAGAAATCGAATTCAAATTACCTGATGATGCTGAAAGATTAGAAATCATAACAAACAATCTTAAAACCATGCCACTGAAATATGATTTAGACTTGGGCAAAATTGTCAAGTTAACAAAAGGATTATCTGGAAGGGACATAAAGGAAAAAATCCTTAAAACCGCTCTTCACAATACAATAGCTAGTGACAGCGAAATAATTACAATGAGAAACATTGATTATGCAGTTAATGCCAGTAAAATTAAAAATAGTGATATTAAAGGAATGTTTGAATAAGACAACATTCTTTTAATTTTGTTTAAAAATATATTCTGCTGCTTCTATAATATCAACATTTTCCTCTTTTGCGGCATTTTTAACCTTTTTGGAAATGTCAAAAAATATCTTGTTCACAATAGAATTTGTCAAATTATCTAAAATTTTTACACTACCATCTACATCAGCCAACTTAACTGATGCTTTTTGAGTTTCACGTTGTCTTATCTCTTCCATAGATGCTCTTAAACTACCAAGAATATCGTCAACTTCCATAATTTTAAACGATTCTTTAAGTAAAATGAACTCTTCATCGATGATATTTTCAGCTTCACCAAATTCCTTAATTCTGAGCTGAGTATTGATATCAGCAATTTCCCTTAAATCATCAATGTTAAACAATTTGACACCCAAATCCATTACATCTTCGGAAATATCGCGAGGATTTGCAATATCTACCATCATCAAATCATCATAAGTCATATCAATGCCCAATAACCTTTCTTTATCTATTATGCTATGAGGAGCACTGGTAGCGCTTATGACCAAGTCAGCTTCAGCCAAGTATCTTTCCAAATCATTGAATAAAATAGCTTCACCGCCCAAATCCTTGGCAAGCTCTACAGCAACATAATAAGTCCGGTTAGCAACAAAAATAGCATTTAAATCTTTTTCTGCGAGGGCCTTTGCGACCAATTTTCCCATTTTACCTGCTCCAACAACCAAAACAGACTTATCATCCAAGCTTCCCATGTGCTTTTCGGCAAGATCAATTGCGGCCGAACCTATGGAAACTGATCCCTTATTAATATTGGTTTTATTCCTTACAACCTGACCCACATGAACAGCCTTTGTAAAAACAGCGTCAAGAACACGGCCACAGTGATGATTTTTCACGGCCTTATGCTTTGCATCCTTTACCTGGCCCAGAATTTGGTCTTCACCAACAATCATTGATTCCAAACCTGAGGTCATGCGCAATAAATGCATGATTGCTGACTGCCCATATTCAATTACAATGCTTTGATTTTCATGAGACAATAAGTCTTCGTCTTCAGAAATATAATCATTGTGAATATAATATTCCTTCCTATTGCATGTAGCAATCTCAACATATTCTCCAATGGAATATTTTTCCTGCAATTTCCAAAATAAATCATCTATATCTTTTGAAATATTTTCCATTGAATGAATATCCGCAATCTTATGGTCAACTCTTAAATTAAGTATCACTCTAATCCCCTTATTAAATTATCAATATGTCTTTTTGCACCATCAATATTATTGTCCCTAATCAACTCATTAATCTTTTCATCTTCAAATATTTCATAGAGGTACTTTTTTCGTTCTTTTTGGCCATCAACAGATTTTTTTAAAATCGAACGAGCATAATCCTGAAGTTCTATTTTCAGAATATCCTCTTCAGTGATTATTGATTGAATTTTTTTCCTCAACTGTCTGGCCATCAATGGACTTTTGCCGTTAGTGAAAATAGATATTTCAATGTCCCCAATATTGAAGCTTGTTGGAACAATAATGCACCCTTCCTGAGGATAATCAGCACGATTCAATAATTTGCCGCCGGATATTTGAGCGACATGTTCGGACAACCCCTTATCTCCACTTGCAACAACGACCAAATCACTCCACTCAACTAATTCATCCACATCCCGAGTGGAACATAAAACAGCACCCTTTTCCTCTAACTCGTTAGATAAATCAGTGCCCGCCAATTTAACATTGGCTCCGTGGTCTAAAAATTTATTTGCCCTTCTAGTTGCAACTTCACCTGTGCCTAAAATAAAGACATTCAAATCAGAAGTTTTTAAATAAAGTGAAGTCCAATCCATTTTAATCAGAATTTTCAAGAGATTTTGAATGTAAAACTTTTACTGCAGCCCTTAAATCATTATTGCATTCAGTCAAAACATTCATAGCTTCAAGTTTTGATATGTGAAATGTTTCAGCTAGTGCCTCAGCCCTTTCATCAGGGTCCGGCTTTTGAACACCAACCAATCTTTCAGATAATTCTTTTTTCAAGTCCAAATATTCATCATGACTCATGCCCATATTTCTTAAGGTCATATCTCTCAAAGGACATGGTTTTGATGGTTTACAACACCAAACAAGTGAACCGAAACAAGTTCCAGCTCCTTCACCTAATCTGGTTTCTTTTCCAAATTGAATTTTAATATCAACAAACTCCTGTGGAGTCAAATTTACCTGTTGTAAAGCATTAAGTACAGGACATGGTTTTACTGGAGGACAACAAAAAGCAAGCCCCCTTATGTCTCCGCCCCTACAAATATGAGATGGTGCATCTTCCCAAGTCATTATAAACCTCCAAAATAATATAATTCATTTCAATAATCAATAAATATAAAATAATAATATAATTTATTTAAATTTTAAATATATAACCTTTTGTATATAAGAAAAATATTAAAACTACCAAAAATTATAAAATAAAATACAACAATATGAGATTGGCGTGAGATTTCCCAACCAAAAATCTCATTTAAATTAAATTAGGTGAAACAATGCCAAAAGAAACACTCATAATAGAAAATATCACTGTCACCCTAGAGAGAAAAAATATTAAAAATATGTATCTGCGCATTCTACCTCCAAATGGAGACGTAAAGGTAAATGCGCCATTATTCCTATCTGATGAAGAAATAATCAACTTTGTTAAATCAAAAAAAGAATGGATATTGAAAAAACAAAGATATATTCATGAAAATGACATCAAAACTCCATTAAAATATGTCAATGGAGAAACACATTACCTATGGGGAAAGGAATACACTTTACAACTAATTAAAAACGACACCATAAACCATGTTTTAATAGATGAAACCAAATCCATAATATACTTGCCAATACCCCAAAAAACTACAATCGAAAAAAGAAAGAACTTACTGGATGAATTTTATAGAACCGAAATGAAAAAGGCAATTCCACAGGTTCTAGACAAATGCACAAAAATTGTTGGCAAAACTCCTTCTGAGGTAAAAGTAAGGAAGATGAAGAACTGGGGAAACTGCAGATATCAAGACAAAAGAATAACCTTGAATCTGAATCTTGCAAAAAAAGATCCAATATGTTTAGAATATGTGATGATACATGAATTATGCCATCTAATAGAATTCAATCATTCAAAAAAATTTAAAATATTAATGGACAAATACTGTCCAAATTGGAAAGAAATAAAAAAAAGATTAAATGAATAAGAAGAATTATCTTTCTTTAAGCATGTCTTCTTTTTCATCTACAGTTAATTTGTCTACAATTTCTTCAGGAGTACCAACATCTAGGAGTTTACCCCCTCTCATTAAAGCTGCCCTATCACAAACATCCAAAACAAAGTCCATATCGTGAGAGACAATTATGAAAGTTTGTTCCAACTCTGAACGAGCTTTTAAAATGGAATCTGTTACTGTTACACGAGTAATAGGATCCATAGTACCTGTCGGTTCATCTAAAACAATCAAGGTAGGTTCCTTGATTAAAACTTGTGCAAGTGCAACCCTGTGTTTCTCACCAACACTTAACTGATCAGGATATTTGTCAAGAATCATGGTTGCAGTATCGTGAGTGAAACCAACAGTTTCTAATGCATCAACAGCTTTAATTTTTCCAAACTCCGCAGGCAGATTTAAACTTATAGCGTCAGTTAAATTACCAAGGATTGTTCTGTGAGGATATAATGAATATTCCTGATGCAATAAACCAATATAAGGCATAATACGTCCACGATTAAGAGGACCTACTTTTGTCATATCAATCCATTCATCACCAAGCTTAATTTCAATATTACCGCTACTTGGTTCAGTTAATCCCATTAACATTCTGGTGGTGGTAGTTTTACCGGAACCACTTAAACCAACAATACCGAAGATTTCTTCCTTGTTAATGGTTAAATCAATTCCATCAACCGCTTTAACTACTCCACGTTCAATTGAATAATAATGTTTTTTAACATTTTCAAGAACCACTTCTGGTTCACCAAATTCAGGGATTTCAGGTTTTTTAGGAACAGGTACAGTTGCCATGAACTCTTCAACGACTTTCTCAGGTTCTCCTTCCTCTTTAATTTGGCCATCTTCTAACCAAATGACAGTATCCGCAAGTTCAATCATTACTTCAGGCCAGTGAGAAGTGATTAACATGGTGATTCCTTCATCTTTAACCCCTTCTTTTAAGGTGTTATGAAGTTTAACCGCTGTTTGTGGATCTAATGTTCCTGTAGGCTCATCTGCTAAAAACATCATAGGATTTTTAGCCAATTGTCTTGCAAGCACAACTCTTTGTTTTTCCCCACCACTTAAATCACGAGCAATATGAGTAATCCTGTGGTTCATCTGAACCATTTCCAACAATTCCAAAGCAGCATAAATTTTTTCTTCATACTCTTTTTCATCACCCATTGCCCTCATAACATTCTCGATTACACTTTCTTCATCGTATAATGCGAAGTTACGTTGTAACATGATAGAGATTCTTCTTTTAATGCTAGCAAATAATTTTCTTTCACAATTAAAGAAATCAACATCATTTTTAGCTTCAAAAGTTGCTCCACAAATACATTTATCACCAACATGAGACGGAGATTCTACAGCACCACATTTTGGACAAATAGCAATATTCATTAATATTTGACCACCATCAGGTTTGTAATCCAATGTACCTCTGAGCATATTGATTAAAACAGATTTTCCACTACCACTACGTCCTAAAATTCCTAATGTTTCTCCTTCGTTAATCTTTAAATTAATATCTTTAAGAACATCAACACCATCAAAATTTTTTGTAATATTCTTAAGAGTAATAAAATCCATGAAATCACCTATTGAAATAATTTTTATTTTAAACTATTAATAATGTTTTCTAATAACAATTGTTTTAAAAATCTTAAAAATCAGACAGATTAAAATCCAAACTCCCAGAAATCACACCACGAGCTATTGAAAATCCATTCACTCCAGTTCCAATCATTTTTTGTGCGTTTGATTTACTATTGACTGAATTATTTCCAATTACTTGAATTTGAACATTATTACATATTTCTTTTAAAAGATCATAATCCGCATCGAAAACTCCCTTTTTCATAGCATCAACATGTAAATAATCAGCACCTGCTTTGTCAATTAAACATGCTATTTTTAAAGTATCAACATTATCGACATTAGCCCTGATTTTAACTGAAACCTCACAGTCGACATTATCAACAACTTGAGAAATGAAATCAGCTAAATCAGCACGTTTCAACATTTCTTGCCCACAACCAATAGCTAAAATTTCTTCTTGGCGACAATGACAATTTATTTCAACAATATCCAAATCCTTAATATTTCCAACTTCAATGATTGGTTGCGGAGTTGTTGCCCTTACATTAGCCGATACTTTTACATCACTATGAATTTTTTTAATTGAAGCAACTTCACCCTCAATATGTGAAAATATTTCATTTAAAGGAAAATCAAACTCCTTCCTTCCCCTTTCAATGATTTTTTTACTTGCTTCAATTGTAGGAGCATCTAAACTGTATCCTCCTAAAGTAGCCACATCAAAACCTAAAGGAATAACTTTGTTTAAAAAATCAGCATTAGTTATTCCTGCCATAGGTGCAACTACCTTAATCATAATACTCCTCAGTATTCTTTTTCGATTACCCAAGTCCACATTTCATTATTATGAGCACGTATCTCTTCAAGACCTATATCTGCCATGTATGCTGCATCTTCAGCATTCTTTCCACGACCAATACCTGCCTTAAGTTTGATTCCGATTTCCTCATCGATTTCAACCATTATATCCTCAATTTCCTTTTCGGATAAACCGTTACATGGAGACATGAAATTATCCCCACCAATGAAGAATAATAATGCTCCTTTTTTAATTAATTTAGTCATCAAATAATGTTGAGCTTTATTAACCATGAAACTTGTGTCAAATGCGGATTCGATATCAGTTAATGTTTCAGTTACACTATTAATGTCAATGTGAGCTGCCTGAACAAAACTATCTTCCTCATCAACTAAACTGTCAATAGCTAAAATTTCTTTTCTTTCACCAGATTGTGCACTTCCAGCCTTTTGAAGAGCAATTGTTGCTAATTTCTGAGCTTCATGAGGAGTTTCAGCAGCACCAACACCCATACTGATAGTGATAGGGTATCTGTTTCTAATAGATCTTTGAATCCTTAAATGGTCCTCTTCATCAAGACCATTGGAAATAGCAAGCAAATTATCAAATCTGGTAAAGAAAACTAAACCTTTCTTATTACCAAAATGATTGTTTAAATCAGCGAATAAGTTTGCTTGTAGCATTTGTAAGTCGGATTCCGTACGTGGTCTCGGAGTAACAGTCCAAGGCCCATAATTGTCAATTTGTATTAATGTCATTTGTATCATTGAATAACCTCTTAGATTAAGGAATACTATCAATAATTATTTCAGCCAAATTTTTTTTAGCATCTAAATTATTCATTATTGTATTTGTAACTATTACCTTATTAATTATTTGATTTACCTCAACTTTTTTATCAATATCTTTATTATCAATTACAAAAGTATCTAAAAAATCTTGATATAATGATGCCACACCCACAGATGAAACATCAATGCCCAATGCTTTCATAAATTTACTGGCAGGACCACTGACACTGTCATTGCCTATAATTGGGGAAACAGCCACAACATAAGTGTCTTTTAAAGCTTCTTTTACTCCATCCAAAGACAATATTGGTGAAATTGAAGTAATCGGATTTGAAGGGCCAATAATTACTGCATCGGAATTCTTTATGCAGTCAATGATTCCTTCAGTTGGATTGACATTTGAAAATTTAATGTCAAAAACTTCAGGTTCGGACTGATGTTTAATTAAAAAATCATGAAATTCCAATTCTCCAATATCAGTAACTATTTTAATATCGGAGTTTTCTTCACTCATCGGAATGATTTTGCATGCCAACCCCATATTTTTTGATTGGATTTCACATGCCTTTGCCAAACCGTATTTTTCCATCAGCATGGTTTTCTGTATCTTGGTTGCACGATCCTTATCGCCTATTTTAAGCAATTCAGGACAACCTATCTCCTCCAATCTTTCATGAGTAATGAATGTGTCATCCTTAATCCCATACCAAAACTCATCATTAATTAAATCAGACATGGTATACAGTACAGTATCAATGTCTGCTGAAACATAAACACCGGAAAAATAATCATTTTCCAAAGTATTCACAATGATTGTTAAATCGCTTGGATCGACAATTTCCTTTAAACCTTGCAATAATTTTGGAGTTCCAGTTCCTCCAGATAAAACAGTAATCATAAAAACCACTTAATTTCTAAACACGTCAAATTCCTTAGGCATGAGCAAAGAACTTATATCTGATTCGGTATTCCTCAAATCATCAAAATTATTAAATCCGCGAATCAAAACAACAGGAAGACCTTCATCAGCCTGACCCATAATCAATGAAGCAGCAGCAGACAATTCATCTGCAGTTGCTATTTCTGTGGTTTCCAATTCACGACCATATAAATCTTTTTCACCAACTCTCTTCCAAAGAGGTGTGATTCCAGAACATCCTATAGCAGTTCCAATAGCGCCAAACCTAAATGCTCTGCCTTGAGTGTCTGTGATGATAACTGCAATCTCTTCACCGAATTCACTTTCTAAAAATTCACGAATTTCAAAAGCGGACTTATCTGCATTTACAGGCATAGGAGTTGCCAAACCTTCTCCAACATTTGATTCATCAATGCCTGCATTAGCACAAACAAAACCATGTTTAGTTTCAGTTATAATGAACTTAGGACCTACCCTTACGACTTCAGCAGATTCATCCAATATTGCCTGAACCAGTTTTGGATCTTTTTTGGATTTTTCAGCAAGTCCTATTGCCTCATCAGAAGGATTTAATTCATCTAAAACAATGAAATTATCTTCAGCTTTTGAAATTAAAGTTTCAGCTATTAAAATTATATCGCCATGCTCAAGATTACAGCCCTGATTGATGATTGCATCCTTAATAATCTGTGAAATATTACTGGATTTATCAACAATGGGAATATTCTCTAAACCAATCAATTCAATTCTCATAATATCATCTAAAAAAATTTAAAAAAAAATAAAATTATGGATTATAGACGTCAATAGTCCATTCTCCATCAAATACAGCAGCACATGATGTCACTGGTTTTTCATAATTTGCAAATGTGCCTTCATCAAAAATAAATTTGGCGGATGAAGTAGCATCTACAGCTTCAAAATCAACCAAGTCAGGTACCTGACTGCCATATGTTGAAATAAAAGCAGCCTTTCCAAAAGGAACTTGTTCCACTAATATTTTATTATCATTTACAATTCCTATATAACACTCATACTCATCTTCATCATTGCTTGATGTGACAGCAGCGGCAATTCTAGGAGTGTTATAATCATCTTTTTCATAATCCATTGTAAGCAATGAATATGCCATAGCATCTCTTATATTCATTCCGACATCTATTTTATCTGCTATGACATCAGTTTGAGAACCATTTGATACAATGGCCACATCATCTACAATGCAGATACTATTATATGCAATATAAGCATTTTTATAAATGTCTTTTTCAAAACCTTCTTTTGGAACAATAGCTGCACGATTTTCATATTTTAAGCATTGCCTGTTTGGAAATGACCTACTTGAAACACGATACGCTACAAAAGGTTTATCATCACTATTCATCCCAGTTGATAAAATTCTCCCCGTATACATTTTTATTCCTCACTCTACATTTCAGGACGTCTGACAGCATCATCCGGAGACATTCCGGCAGGAGTTGTAACTACTATTTCGCCAGGTTTGATTATCACTTGACCTTCATCAATAACCCTTGCATGAACACCCACGGCATTTCCGACTATCGCATCCGACCGATCTACACCATTAACGGTAACTTTCTGCAAATTAGCCACCGGAACCACATAATATTCCTGGTCTCCAGAAACATCAGTTACATTAGGTTTTCCAGTTGCACTATCTGCAACACTAGAATCATCTGTTTGAACATCAGTAGCTGAAAAATTACTGGTAACCACTAAAAATATCATAATAGTAAAGAGAATATCAATGAAAGGAACTAAATTGATATTTGGTTTTTGATCCAAAATCTTCTTTTTATGTCTTTTTACATCAATAGCCATCGAATCACCTATTGTTTTAGTTTACTTTCAGTAATTTCAGCATTTACATTACATTTCTCTAATATAATATTTGAAATACTTTTATCTAGCATACTTGGCTTAAATGAAACCTTAATATTCGCATAAGGATCAGATATCAATCTTGTGTTAACTACACCCTCAGCCTTTTGAAGAGCCTCAAGAGCACATTCCACATTGGAATCAACCCTAACCTTAACAACAGCAAATCCCCAATTTGTCATTTTAGTAGCAAGTTCAATCTTATCCATTTCCGATTCAATAAGCCCTTGGATATATGTATAAATAGGTATTAAAATAATGGCTACAAAAAGACCCATGATTGTAGTTGTTAATGCAACATAAATACCTTCTGCCATAGCGGCTGAATCCGGATGTACACCTAATGACTTAAATGTCATCCATATACCAATAACAGTTCCGATTAAACCTAAAAATGGAGCAAGCTCAGTAATAGTTTTTATAGTGCTTAATCCTTTTGTCATTTTTGCCACTTCAACAATGAAAATCTGCTCCATACTTTCTTCAACTTCGGTTTTATTTTTATAACCTATTTTTAAAGTTTCAGAAATAATCTTAGAAATAGGATTTTTAAAGGTATTAATTTGTTTTAAAGCTTCAACTGCACCCCCACGTTCCATGGATGCAGTAACGACACCAAAAATCTCTGTTGTGTCGACTTTACTAATTTTTTTAAGATAAGCAATTTTCCTCACTGAAATAACAAGACCGTAAATTCCAATAAAAAGAATTATATAAGTAATAAGTCCTCCTTGAGTGAAAATATCAAAAATTCCATCAAGGAATGGAGTAACATATTCAATAATCATATTCATCCTCTAAACAATATTATATAGAAAATTTTTTATAAGGATAGGTTTATTATTCCACCTACTTAAATATTATTTAAAAAAATGGAAAATTATTTCATTTTTGCAACTGTTGCCCATGACCTTCTTACAAAATCAGGCATCTCATCATATGTATAGTTAGTTAAAAAATCTTTTGTTTTCGGGTCTGAAGGATAACCTGAACCAATGCCACCAGACTTAATGAATTCCTTGTTAATTTGTGAAATTTGATCATCCCTTTCTGCCTTAGCAATGATTGAAGCTGCACTGACTTGAATATATTTGTCATCGGCCTTATGTTCAGCGACAACATTGATTCCTGTATCAGCACATAAATCGTCCTGAAAACGTTCGGCTTTAACATCAACAGCATCAACAATAGCTTTTTCAGGTTTCATCTTCAACAATATGGACTCCATGGCATTTTTTTCAATTTCATTTAGATTAATGCCCTCAGCTCTCATTTCATCAATTTCACGTGCACTGATTACGACAATCTCATAATCAAACATTTTTTTGAGTTTGCGAGATAAAATTGTACGTCTGTTAGGAGTCAATCTCTTAGAATCCTTAACTCCCATACGCTCCAAGACTTTTTCCATTTTTTCCGGTACAATTACGCCTGCAATAACCATTGGGCCTAAAACAGATCCTCTTCCGGCTTCATCTATGCCTAAAATATCCATAAAAATCAACAAAAAAAAGTAAAAAAAGAAATAAATAATATTATTTATTTCATAGCTCTAAGACGAACTTCAGGTTCCAATGCAAGAGGTTCAGCTGCAACGATAGCAGTACCTTTTGCAACGACAGTCATCGGATCGTCTGAAATTTCAATTGGAATTCCAATTTCATCGAAAATTCTTTCTTTAACTCCCCTAAGTCTTGAACTTCCGCCAACTGCAACAGCATTGTTATATACACCCATCATCAATTCAGGAGATAATCTTTCGAGGATAATATTTAATCCTCCGATGATTTGTTGTATAAATGGTTCTACAGCTTCAGCAACTAACATTGAATCAATGACTACTTTTTTAGGCCTGTTAGTTTCTAAAGATTTACCGATAACTTCAACACTTAAGTTTTCAAATTGTTCTGAAGAATGAACCATACCCACTTCGATTTTTGCAGATTCCGCATCATGAATACCAATTGCTACATCATATTTTTCAGCTACAAGCTCAACAATTTTATTGTCGATATCGTCACCACCACATCTTACAGTCTCAATATCATTTATACCTCCAAGGGATATTATGACAATGTCTGTAGACCCAGCACCAATATCTACAACCATAGTACCATTAGGTTCGGCAATAGGCAAACCTGCACCAATAGCTGCTGCTAAACCTTCACTAATGACTAAAATATTTTGAGCACCTGCTTTTCTACCAATTTCTTCAGCTGCATTTTTTTCCACTTCAGATGCATCGCCAGGAATACCAATAACGATTCTTCCAACGCTTTCGCCCTCATTAATACCAATCTGCATTGCTTTAATGAGTAACGCTTGTGCTTGTACAACATTTTCAATAACACCTTTTTTCAAAGGTCTTACTGCAAGAATATCACTAGGAGTTCTTCCAAGCATTCTTTTAGCTTCTTCACCGACAGCTAAAACTTCTGATGGATCATCTTTTTTAACTGCAACTACTGATGGAATTTGATATAAATCAAATTTGTCCCCTGATGGTTTTGCAATTACAGTATTTAAAGTCCCTAAATCAATTCCTAAACTATTACTAATGACTCTGGTGTCCTCGATTTGTGGTTCTTCCTCATCTTTTCCAAAAATGTTCATGATTAGTCCTCCGTTACAATATCTTTAAAATCTATAACGAATATCTTATTAGATGTAGCTATGCTTTGAAATTTTTCAACATGATTGTCGTTTTCAACAGAAACTACAAGAGTGGTTAAAACTACTTCATTTGCATTGTAAAATGGTTTCAAAGCACTTTTGATGAAATTTGGTAATTTAACTTCATTACTTAAGTCAATATCAATGAAACTTGTAGTTTGAGATTCTTGAAGAATTTTAAATGGAATTTTTGTTTTCTCAACATTGGATAATGCATATTTCATTACATCGTCAGGTGCAACAAGTACCATTAGATTAGGTTCATCGGACAAATATCTGCGAGGTATTTGAACATAAGCTCCTCCTCGGTTTCGAGTTTTGATTTTGAAATCATTTATAATTATGGAATTTCCATAAATCATTATGAAATCAAACTTTTTATCCAACTTACCATCTTTTAATATTACATGTTCCCTGAACAAAATCTTAACATTTGCATTTGATAATATGGCTTTATATGCCATTTCATCAACCAAGTCAACATTTCCTGCAATAACACACCAGCTTTTCTCTATTTTATAGTTACTGTCGGTTGTTACCTTTGCAGCCTGTCTAAGAACACGTATATTATCTTCAATCATTTAACTACTCGCAATTCATCAATATTATCTATTAACAATAAATAAATAACTGAAAAATTTTTAAAAAAATTAAAAATAATGGTCATTTATTTAAAGTCCAACATTTAATATTTATTAAAAATATTATTATATATATTTTATCTTTCAAGGTCAATTTTTTGAAATTAATTAATAAATGTCAATTTTTTTAACTAAACTAAATAATTACTTGAAATAAATAAAAAAAATAATCATACAGCAAGTAATTATTAAAAAAATAAAAAAAATAATAAACTCATTTAAAAATAACACTTATAAATAATTAAAAACAAATATTAATAAAAATAAAGCGAAATCAAAGGAAAAGTTAATAACATATAAACTAAAAAGTATTACTGAGGATAAACATGAAAATTGAAGATACAAAAATTAAAAATTTTATAGCAATATCAGACATAATATCCCTATTAAACATGACATGTGGATTTTTTTCCGTATTAAGTTCAATTAACCATAATTTTGAACTAGCGGCATTATTAATGATATTTGCAATCATGTTTGACTCAGTAGATGGTTGGGTAGCAAGAAAAACCAATAGACAGGACACATTAGGTTTTGGAAAAAATATAGATTCATTATCTGATGTCATTTCATTTGGCCTAGCACCAGCAGTATTTGTATACTCTACTATTAACACCACATCAGCTATTATTCAACCAATTGTCATACTTATTAGTTTATTTATCGTTATTTGTGGAGTTTTAAGACTGACAAGATATAACGTTATTGCTGATTTGATTGAAACAAAGGACTTTATAGGATTCCCCATTCCCGGAATAGCATTCATATTATCCACATATTATTTAAGCGGATTATATGACATCCACATTTCATTACTCCTAAGTCTCATCGTTTCATTAATAATGATTAGTACAGTAATATATCCCAAATTTGATAATGTTCCAATCCTTGCAATATCAGTCATATTAATCGTATTGTTAATTCTTCCATTCAAAATTGTTTTACTAGGCATTAATATACCAGCATTATTACTGTTATTATTCTGCTTATACTACCTTATAATTAATTTAATTAAAAATTACGTTTAATACTCCAATTAAATTAATTCCATCTACTTTTAATTAACCATTAGGAGTAGAACCATGACCAATAAAAAACCAAGAGATCCATTGTTTCCAAAGGGTTTTGGCGAAACAAAAAACATTAAAGAAAAATATAAAGAAGAAAAACTTCCAAAACCTTCAAAAAAAGATGAATTAAGTCCATTAAAAAAATTAAATCATAAGATCGGAGTTTATTTAAGCCCAAAAACAACAAAAATTACTGAAGATGAGAAGAAAAGGAAAATAGGCATTATAATAGCTACACTCATTCTAATTACCCTGGTTGTTTCATCATATTATTTCCTAGTTTATCAACCTCAACAGGAAGAGCTCTCTATTGTTAAAACCGAAAAATTAAATGAACTTCACGATTTATATTCCGGTCCACTAGTAACCTCACCGACAGCCTCAGTTTTAGAAAATAAAATCAACAATGCAAAAAGTCCGGAAGAGCTGGAAAGCATCAACATACTGATGCCCGCAACAAAAGACTGGAAGTCCTATCACAAGAAATCCATTTTATCAAATCAGGATAAATTTAACCGTACAATGGCAGTTTACTCAAATGAGAGTAAAAACATGATAATGAATAGTGAAGAGGCAATGAACATTGTCAGCGAAAATGATGCGACAATCTTATCCAAAATCAAATTCGAAAAACCAAATACAGTATCAGTGCCATTATTGGTTTCAAGACTGCAGGCGGGAGCCGGACTGATTAATGTCGGAAGTGTGGTTGACATATATCTAAACTCCAATTACACAAATGAAAGTGCTGGAAATAATACGAGCCCTGATGTGAGCGGATGTACCGTATTATCAATAATGAGATATGAAGACAACGGAGAAATTGATTCAGAATATTCAAAATCAACAGTTCATGTCAAAGGAAACAATACAAATCCCAGAGAAAATACAAAAACCTTTTCATCAAATGTGCTGGAACTTCTAAAAGGATCAATTATAAAAGGATATGGTGAACAAGAAACCATTCAGATGCTTAAAAGTTATGGAGTTAAGCTATCCAATTACGAACGCCAGATAAATTTAGGGGATTTGGATGCACAATATATGTTATTGATTGAAACCCCCCAAGACAAGGTTGATTTTGTATTGAACAATATGGACAACATAGTACTGACAATCCCAACATCACATGCTCCAACATGGATGGTTAAAGAAATCAGCTCAACATACAAATAACAAAAAATTATAATATTAAATACTACAAAAGTGATATTATGAAAAAACCAACTATTACAACTATAATAATCATTATATGTTTGCTTATAATTGGATTATATGCTATGGGAGAAGTCAATTATTTCTCATCCAAAATTGCCATCGAAAGAAATATTGAATCTCCGACAATAGTAATTCCTTCCATTGGAGTGAGTGAAAAAATTAACAATCAGTCATTATCCCAGGGAGTAATGCATGAACCTACATCCTACGTTCCTACAGAAGGGGACGTGTTGATATTTGGGCATAGAACCCTTCAAGGTTCTCCATTTTTAAGACTCAATGAACTATCAAATGGAGATAAATTAATTTTAGAATGGCCCGGAATCGGAGAGGTAGTTTATACTGTTGTTAATTCAACAATCGTTCCTGCAACATATAAACTTAATGCATTGGAGGGTGGCAATTCCACATATCTAATCACATGCGATCCAATTGGGTCTACTGAAAATAGGTTAATAATCCAAGGGGAATTAAGTGAAGTCAAACCGCTCAACACTACAATCATCAAAGACAATCCTCAAGAATCATTTGCATGGATTATAAGCGCAGTATTTTTGGTAGCGGGACTAATATTTAGTTATTTCTATCCAACTGAGCAAAGAACATATATTTTAGCGGCAGTGCTGATTATCTCAGCAATACTATTCTATTGCTGCATAAATCCTATACCATCAGAGCTAATATATGATAAGATAATCTTTTTGAATGGAGGACTATGATGGACGTTGATAAAGAATATTTTTCAAATATAACAACAAGAGAGCGCGCCATATTTGAAGGGGCAATCAGCATGGGAGCATTATTCCACCAGTTTGTTGGAACTCCCGTGAATAAAAATACAAAAAATAGCTTGGAAACAAGTATGGAAGAATCTCTGAAGTTGCAGCCGGCAATTGAAGATGTTAAAGTCAATATCCGCTTTGACAAACTTGAAGAATCAATGACCGAATTCGAATATACTTCACTTACTGGAGACATGTTGGACGTGAAAATATTTACAAAAGTAGACAATGTCAATGCAACTATAAGAATTGAGTTTATTGAAGAACTCAATTACCCTTTAATGTATGTTGAAGAAATTACAGAAGATTGAAAGTTAATATATTTCTTTTAAATCTTCTAATAACATTTTTAAATGATGTTTTTTAATATGGTTCATTAAAACAACCCTAATGGATTTAGGGCATTTAGCTACCGAAACTTTCCAATCTAATTCTTCTAATTTTTCAGCCAATACATGAGCATCCATATCAGGATGATTAAAAGCAACAATATTCAGTTCAGGTTTGCAAACAACAACATAACCAATTTCCCTTAAACCATTTTCCAAAAATCGAGTATTTTCCATTAACTGTTGTGCAATTTCGCAGTAGCCCTCTTTTCCAAAGTATTTCATGATTGCATAAGTGGCTACCGAAGAAGCACCCAAACGAGTTCCGACAATTGTTGATTGGGTTTTAACTGTGAGGTATGGAGAATCAACAGCCATTACTTCCAGATATTCATCTTTTCTGAAAATAATTCCTCCCGCAGGAATTGGGGCCAAACCCATTTTATGAGGATCTACAGTAATTGAACAAACCCCTGGCAATGAAAAATCAAAAACAGGCAAATCATAGCCTAATTCTTTTAAAAATGGAATAGAAAAACCTCCAAATGCCGCATCAACATGGAAAAAAATATTATTTTCATGTGCGATTCTGGAAATTTCCTCGATGGGGTCAATTAAACCCAATTCAGTAGTTCCAGCTATGGCTACAATGGCCACTGTCTTATCGGATATGACATTTTTTAGGGAATCAACATTTATTTTATAATTTTCATCCAATTCCACTTCAACAATCTTTAAATTCAGCATGTCTGCAGCTTTTTTAAATGAAAAATGAGCAGATTCAGGAATAATTATTTCTCCATCAACAATTCCCTTGTATTTTCTTGCATGATTTCTGGCAGCGCGAATAGCCATTATATTGGCTTCAGTACCTCCAGTTACAATATTGCCATAAGCATTATCCAAAGACAATAATTCACCAATAGATTTAATGACCTCATTTTCTATAAATTTTGTCCCTTTAAAAAGACCAGGATCACCTAAATTTGTATCAAGAAATTTACAGTAAACTTCTTTTGCAAAGGAGTGTGCTTCTGTACACATTGACCCTAAAATCCTTCCATCGGAATAGTTATGATCCAATTTATGAATTTCATCCAATTCTTTTAAAATATCCTCTTTATCTATCGGTTTATCTTGCATAAAATACCCTAACTAAAAATAATTAAAATAAAAATAAAATAAAAAAAAGAAATAAAAAGATTATTCTAAACGTTTACGAGCAGCGTCGAGAATAATTTTTTGTTCAGCACGAGCAACAGTTTTTCTCACATCAGCAATTGCATCAGTGTTGGAAGATACACTAGTAATTCCAAATTCAACAAGTTTTTCGACAATGTGAGGTACACTACCTGCTTGACCGCAAATACTACATTTAACACCTGCTTCTGCACATTTTCTAATTGTTCTTTCAATTAATTTCATTACAGCAGGGTGTTCTTCGGAATAGTGTTTTGCTACGAACTCATTGTTTCTATCAACAGCAAGTGTGTATTGAGTTAAATCGTTGGTTCCTAAACTTACAAAGTCTATTCCAACTTTAATATACTCATCAATCATTATTGCAGCCGCTGGAATTTCAACCATCATACCAAAGTCAACGTCCTTGTGAGGTTCGAAACCAACTTCAGAACAAAGCGCTTTTGCTTTTTTAAGTTCTTCAGGACTTTGAGATAAAGGTATCATAATACCAATGTTTGTGTATCCTTTTTCGTGTAATTTTTTAATAGCTTTAAACTCACATTTGAGGATTTCAGGCTGGTCAAGTTCTCTTCTAATACCTCTCCAACCAAGCATTGGGTTATGTTCTCTAGGTTCGTTTTCTCCACCTTCCAATGTAATGAATTCATCTGTTGGTGCATCTAAAGTTCTGTACCATACTGGTTTTGGATAGAATGCGTCTGCTACAATCATCACATTGTCAGCAATTGTATCGATTAATTCATCCTCATTTCCATCAGCGATAAATTTGCCTGGGTGAATACCTGAAGTCAACATCAAGTGTTCTGTTCTTAAAAGTCCAACACCATCTGCACCGGTAGCTGCTGCTTTTTCTGCAGCTTCAGGCATACTTACATTAGCTTTTACTTCAGTTACAGTAATGATTGGTGCTGCTTGAACACTAACTGCAGCCGCTTCTTCAGATTTGGTTTCAGAAATTCCATCAAATACCAAACCTTTTTTACCATCTAAAGTAACACCGGAGTTTTCTATTAAAGTAGAAGTTGCATTTCCAGTTCCCACTACACATGGAATTCCAAGTTCACGGGAAATGATAGATGCGTGACAGGTTACACCACCCTCATCAGTGACAATACCACTTGCCCTTCTCATAGCAGGAACCATGTCTGGAGTGGTCATGGTTGTAACCATAATGTCTCCATCTTTAATTTTATCCAATTCATCAATATCTAAAACAATTTTAACTTTACCTGATGCCATACCCGGACTTGCACCAAGACCTCTTACTAAAACATCACCCACATCAGCAGCAGAATCGTCAGTTTGTTCGACAGCATCTCCTAAAGTAGTGATTGGTCTTGCTTGTAATAAGAACAAGTTACCATTTTCGAATGCCCATTCAGTATCCATCGGTTCGCCGTAATGAGCTTGAACCCTTTTACCCATTTCAGTTAATTCAATGAGCTCTTCATCAGATAAGACTCTTTCGTTTCTTTTATCTTCTGGAACATCGACTTTAATACTGGTTCCATTTTCATCATTAGTATACATTACTTTTTTGTCACT
The DNA here is from genome assembly GCA_017407115.1 of Methanobrevibacter sp. Lineage (GTDB taxonomy): Archaea > Methanobacteriota > Methanobacteria > Methanobacteriales > Methanobacteriaceae > Methanocatella. Next base: position 107,924 of record JAFQXD010000062.1, read on the forward strand.
AATTGTTACATTGATAATTTCATTATCTTTTTTGTCAACTTGATAGTTATCAGGAGTTACATCACCAGACACAACAGCTTCACCAAGACCCCATGATCCTTCGATTAAAGCTATTTCTTCACCGGTTGATGGATTAACAGTAAACATTACGCCCGCTTTATCAGCATTAGCCATTTTTTGAACTACAACTGCAATATATACTTTTGAGTGTTCAAAATCATTTTCTTCTCTGTAAAAGATTGCTCTTGCTTCAAATAAAGAAGCCCAACATTTTCTAATGTATTCAATTACTTCATCATTTCCAGAAACATGTAAAAAAGTATCCTGTTGACCTGCAAAGGAAGCTTCAGGCAAATCTTCTGCGGTAGCTGAAGACCTAATAGCCACATCAGTGTCATCTTCGCCAACTCTTTGGCAGAGCTGATTATATGCTTCAGTAATGAATAAGACCATGTCTTCTGGAATCGGAGCTTCATTAATGATAGATTTAATTTCTTCAGAAGCAGCTTGAAGAGCTTTGGTATCATTAATGTCGATTTTATCAAGAATGTCCATGACTTTATCGTTGATTCCAGCATCTTCCATGAACTTTTCATAAGTTTCTGCAGTCACTACAAAACCAGGTGGCACTGGAATGCCCGCTTGAGTTAATTCACCCAAATTAGCACCTTTTCCACCTGCAATTCCAATATCAGATTTATTTAAATCCTCGAATTTTACAACATACATAAAATAAAACCTCTTGGTATAAAAATATATTCAATTGACAATCGTTGGAAAATAAAAACATCACCAATAATATATTTATTAATATAAATTTTAAAGTTTAAATATTTAATTATAAAAATCAGAAAAATACTAAAAATAAAAATAAATTATA
>JAFQXD010000063.1 GCA_017407115.1 Methanobrevibacter sp.
ATTAAACAGATATACGCTCAATTCAATGTCAAAATACACTGCAATTGTTGTACTATTGGCAGGCATAATCACATACTTAAGAATTAACTCAAAAACAGATTTTCAGAAGTTCTCAGAAGGCAAATTTTACTAGACCCCTAATCTTTTTATATTAATAATAACAAAAATAATTGCATACTTATTTTATGATAATTTTTTTATTGATTAATGGTGAGAATAGATGACACATTGGATAGAAAACATAGCTAATGAATTAAGTAAAATGGATGTAGAAGAACATATCATCGCAAGTGGAACCTCAATTTCCGGTTCAATACACATTGGAAACTCTTGCGACATTTTTGTAGCTAACGGAATTGGAAAGAAATTAAGAGAAAAAGGAAAAAAAGCTAAAACCATATGGATTGCAGATGACCACGATCCTTTAAGAAAAGTTCCATATCCTTTACCTGAATCTTATGACAAATACCTAGGAATGCCATATTCAATGATTCCATGTCCTGACGGATGCTGTGCTAACTTCGTAGAACACTTCGAAAAACCTTTGCTTTCTGTGATGGACGATTATGGAATTGAAATGGAAACCAAATCCGGTTTTGAAATGTACAAATCCGGAGTCTATAACGATTACATCAGAACTTCACTTGAAAAAGTTGAAGAAATCAAAGAAATATTCAACCAGTACAGAAGAGAGCCATTGGCTGACGATTGGCTTCCTTACAACCCTATCTGTGACGAATGTGGCAGAGTAAATACCACTCAGGCTTATGATTATGACGGAGACATCATCAAATACAGATGTGAATGCGGCCACGAGGGTGAAATGGACATAAAATCCGGAAACGGTAAACTCACCTGGAGAGTGGAATGGGCAGCAAGATGGAAAATATTCGGAACCACCTGCGAACCGTTTGGAAAAGACCATGCGGCAAGTGGAGGATCATACGATGTAAGTAGCGTAATATCCGAAAAAATCTTTGACTATCCTGCACCATACCCAGTACCATACGAATGGATTACCCTCGACGGTGAAGCAATGAGTAAATCCCATGGAGTATTCTTTGCACCTGAAGAATGGTTGAAAATCGGGCCTGCTGAAAGTCTCCACTATTACCTGTTTAGATCAAAACCTATGAAAGCAAAAGATTTCTCACCAAAAATGCCTTTCTTAGACTTTATTGATCAATTTGACACTGTAGAAAAAGTATTTTATGATGAAGTGGAAGCACCATCTGAAAAAGAAGCAAGAAAATTCAAGGAAATCTATGAAATAGTCCAAATCAATGAAGGAAGTCCACTACCATTCAGACCTCCGTTCAGATTCCTGGTCAACGCTTACCAAATTGCAGGTGACGATTTAGAAAAAATCTTTGAAATTCTTAAGAAAAACTCACAATTGACCAAAAGCTTTAAAGACAAAGAATTTGGTGATTTGACAGAAACCGAATTGGCCCAATACAGGGAAAGAGTCGACAATGTAATTTACTGGCTGGATACTTATGCACCTAAATTCGTAAAATTCCAAGTGCAAACCAAAAAAGTGCCAAAATTACCGTTGACTGATGAACAAACCAAATTCCTAAATGATTTGGCTGATTTGATGGAAAATAATGAGTTTGCAGATGCTACAGCATTGCACGATGCAATGTATGAAATCCTAGAAGCTCAAGAATTAAAACCACAAAAAGGATTCCAAGCTATTTACAAAATGATTCTCGGTCAAAAACAAGGCCCAAGAGCAGCATCATTCTTGTTAAGCTTAGATAAAGACTTTGTTGTAAAAAGATTAAGGCAGGAAGCTTAATCTTTTAAATTCTTCTTTTTTTACTTATTCACAAAAATATAATACAAAAACTTTTTTAAACACTTAAAATTGTCATTTCATTCAAATATATTAAAGCAAGTTTATAATTGATTAAAAATATAACAATAATTATATTCAAATAAAGATAATAATCTTACCCCAATTGCATTCTAAAGGTGGTGACTCAATTTAAGAATAGAAGTATCCTAATTCTATTTCTTGCAATTGTTTTTGTCTTATCCACGACTGCTGTCACTGCACAGGAAGTTGATGGAAACCAGACTGACAGTTTAGAAATAGAAGTCCCCGCAGAAGATAATACTCAAGAAGTGTTATCGGCCCCTTCTTCAACATCACAAAACTCAGACTCCAACAATCAGAATTCAACTAGTGCATTTCTGGTATTGGACAACGACGCCGATGAAGAAAATGTCAATATTGGAGATTATGTTACATGGATTTTAGGAGCTCAAAACTTCGGTCCAGACGTGGCAAAAAACGTTAAAATATATGATAAATTACCAGAAGGTATGAAATATATCAAACATACGGCTACAAAGGGGACATTCAATCCAAAAACAGGCATTTGGAATATAGGTGATTTAACCGTTGAAGAAGGTGTTGTAACATTGTCAATTGTTACACAAGCACTGACTGCAGGTGAAAAAATAAACGAAGCATACATCACTAGTGATACAAACAATACCAACAATATAACTTTCGAAGAAGAAGAAATTGATGTGGAATCTAGTGAAAATTCAGGAGTAACTGGATTTGTATATCATGCATCAGCAGGAATGTATGAAAGTGGGAACCCAGTATTTTTGATTTTGATTGCAATATTAACAATGGCAGTTCCAATTATTAAAAGATGATTGGAACTTCAATTCTTTTTTAAACCAAGCTTTTGAACTCTTTTTTAAGCAGAACTTCATCGTCACTTTCAACAAAGTGATAATCCAATTTTTCGAATATCTCAATCAGGATATCATCCCTACTTTCAAAACTGACAACAACACCTTTAAACTCATAATCCATGGCTATTTTTTCAAGCTGCCTAATCAGTTTATATGCTATTTTTTCCCTATTATCATAAGAATTCAAAAATAAGGTTGTAATCTCTGCCGAATCCGCATCATATACTTTAAAACTACTGCACCCAACAGTTTTACCGAAATTCATTAAAAGTAAAACTACTTGAGGCTCATTTACAGCACATCCAAAAGATGCACAGAATTCAATGAATCTTTCATCCCTCTCATCAGTCACTACAATTTCCATCATTTAACCTCAGTAGTATTTCCAACCTTAGCAAGTTCCTCGTCCCAAATCCCGCAATCGTTGCAAGTAAATTTCAAAAATAAATCTCTGCATTTCAAGTCATTTAAAACTACCACTTCAACATCATTGCATTCAAGTAAATTTTCAGCCCCCATCAGCGTAGTATTTTCTCCTATTACGACTTTTGGTATATTGTAGAGGATTACTGCACCCGAACACATAGGACAGGGAGATAAGGTTGTATATAATGTACATTTAATATAATCTTCATAATTAAGACGACCTGCATTTTCAATTGCATCCATTTCAGCATGCAAAATAACAGAATCGTTTTGAATAAGTCTATTATGACCCCTAGATATAATTTCGCCGTCTTTAACAAGGACAGCGCCAATTGGAATTCCACCTTCTTCTAAAGATTTTTCCGCTTCTTTAATGGCTTCGCCCATAAAATAGTTATCTTGTGTCATTTTAAAAAAAAAGAATAAATTAGATGAAATTAATCATCTTAATCTATTGAATAATCCTTTATTGGATTGTTTTTCTAATTCCTCTTCAAGTTTTCTGATTGTATTGTGCAAATCAGCAATTTCCTTTTTAGATTCATTAGATAATTTATCATAGCTGCTTTCTTTAAGTTTGAGTTGAGTTTTAAGAGAAGAGATTTCCTCTTTGTATCCGTCAATTTCCTTTTTGGTTTGACTGTCAACTTCATCCTTATAGTTGCCCAGTTCGATGAGTTCAGCTCTTAACATGTCAACTTCATTGGAAAGGTCAACGTTTTCTTTCCTAGATGAAGCTAATTTTTCTTTTAATTCCTCAATTTCATTAGTTAATTGCTTATTTTCATCTTTAATATCATCAACATTGATTGCAGCTAATTTTTCTTTGTAAGATTGAATTTTAGCTTCAAGTTCTTCTTTAATTGTATTAACTTCAGATTCTAATTTATCAGCCCTTACTTTATTTACAGCGCCTTCTGCACCAAGCTTTCCAATTTTATTACTCAAATCTGCATTAATATCTAATTGATCGAAATATTTCCTGGTACTTTTTTCCAATGCATCGGTCAATTCCTTTTTGAGTTTGTTTAACTCTGCATTTTCCTTTTTAAGTTTAGGAATTATTTTATTAGTTAAATAATTAAGTTCACTTGATTGGTTAGATAATTTTTCATCTTTTTCTTTCAATTTGATTTTCAAATCATCTAATTTGGAATTTTCTTTATCAGATTTTTCCTTAGCCGGTTTTTCTTCAGCAACTTCCTCAACAACCTCTTCAACAACAGGCTCCTCAGCAACTTCCTCAACAACCTCTTCAACAACAGGCTCCTCAGCAACTTCCTCAACAACCTCTTCAACAACAGGCTCCTCAGGAACCTCCTCAACAACCTCTTCGACTTTAGGTTCTACAGGAGTTTCTTCAACTACAGGTTCTTCAACTGCAGGTTCTGCAGCTTCTGCTTTTCTATTTTTAATTTTATCTAAATCTAATTTTACTTTTTGCCCATACATGGCATTAATTGGTTTATCGTTTGACATTATAATCACCAAAATAGCAATAATAATTAAAAATTCAACAACCTAGTACAGTGTATAAAAGTTATAGTCGACAACATATTTAACTATTTTTGATAGTGAACTTTCACACTTGCAAATATTATTAATATCATGAAAACAAATACTAATATACTGAATTAATTTTGTAACTTGGTGGAGATACCATGGATTATTTTGATAGATTAGAAGCAGAAACCCATCACCTATACGAAATAGCTAATAAGGCAAGAGCTAAAGGATTTGATGTTGAAACAGAAACTGAAGTGCCTCTTGCAAAGGATTTAGCTGAAAGAGTAGAAGGGCTTGTAGGGCCTGAAGGTGTAGCACGACGTATTAAGGAATTGGAACAGGATATAACAAGAGAAGAGGTTGCTTTTGAAATTGCTGCAGAAATCGCATCAGGCAAATTTGAACTTACAGGTGAGAAGGCCGAATGGGGCGAAGAGCAAAGATGCGACCAAGGTTTAAGAACAGCACTTGCAATTTTGACTGAAGGAGTAGTAGCGGCTCCCCTTGAAGGAATTTCCGATGTCAAAATCAAGGACAACTTTGACGGAACAAAGTACATTGGAGTTTATTTTGCAGGACCTATCAGAAGTGCTGGAGGTACTGCAGCCGCATTAGCTGTGCTTTTAGGAGATAAGATCAGACAGGCAATAGGCATTGATGCTTTCAAACCTATCGACGATGAAATCGAAAGATATGTGGAAGAAGTGGAATTATACGAATCCGAAGTTACAAATTTACAATACTCACCAACACCAGAAGAAGTGAGATTTGCTGCAACACATATCCCAGTAGAAGTATCTGGAGAACAGACCGACCAGGTTGAAGTTTCACACAGGGATTTGCAGCGCGTTGAAACAAACAACATTCGTGGCGGAGCATTGCTTGCGATGGTTGAAGGAGTAATCCAAAAATCCAAAAAGATTCATAAAATCTCTAAAAAATTAGGTCTTGACTGGGAATGGCTTACTGAATATTCAAAACCTAAAAAAGATGATTCCCAGGGAGATGACGGAGGAGATTCAGACATTGTAAGTGAACCAAAATATATTCAGGATATCATTGGAGGAAGACCTATTTTAGGATACCCTTCTGAGAAAGGAGCTTTCAGATTAAGATATGGAAGGTCCAGAAATACCGGCCTTGCGACTATGGGAGTTCACCCTGCAACAATGGCGCTGCTTGAATTTTTAGCTGTCGGAACCCAGCTTAAAATCGAATATCCTGGAAAGGGAAATTGTGTTGTGCCTGTTGATTCAATTGAAGGACCAATCGTTAAGCTTAAAAATGGAGATGTGATTGCACTCAACAGCGTTAAAAAAGCACGTGAAGTTAAAAAGGATGTTGTTGAGATATTGTTTTTGGGAGACATGCTTGTTGCATTCGGAGAATTTTTAAGAAACAACCAGCCTTTATTCCCATCAGGATGGGTTGAGGAATGGTGGATACAGCTGTTGACTGGCAGCGAAAAATTTGACAAGGACAACAACGATTTAGACTTATACAAACTCGAATATGAATATCTCTCTTCAATTGAAGCATTTAAATTATCCAAAGAATATGACATTCCTCTGCATCCGAAATACACTTACTGCTATAATGACGTGACCATCGACGATTTAAACGGACTGATTGATTTGATTATAAAATGCAAATCAACCTACAAACCTAATGAAGGAATACAGTTAGACTTATCATATCCTAAGAGAGTTCTGGAGGTCATTGGTGTTCCCCATACCGTTCGTGATGGAAAAATCATAATCGACAAGGATCATTCCTATGCTCTTTTGGTTACATTATCAAATAAATTGCCGGATAGGAAAACCACAATTGAGGCCGTCAATGCGGTTTCCCCTGTTGAAATTAAAAACAAGGCCCCTGCATACATCGGCACACGTGTAGGTAGACCTGAAAAATCCAAAGAAAGATTGATGAGGCCTGCACCGCATGGATTATTCCCTATTGGAAATTATGGAGGTTCAAGAAGGTTGATTGCTACAGCTGCCAAAAAGGGCAGCATCAAAATAGAACTGGCTAGAAGAAAATGTACAAATCCTAAATGTGGAATAAGTTCCAACAATTCCCTTTGTCCTAAATGCGGAAGTCCAACAGAGATTATGCCTGCAGGTCAGAAGACCATTCAGCTTGCATCAATGCTTAAAAAGGCATCCGACAATGTGAAAGTCAGAAGAGTGGATGAAGTGAAAGGTGTAATGGGTATGATTTCCGAGTCAAAATTGGCGGAACCTTTGGAAAAGGGAATACTTAGGGCAAAAAATGAAGTGTTTACCTTCAAAGATGGAACAATACGCCATGACTCCACAGATTTGCCACTGACCCATTTCGTTCCAAAAGAAATTGGAGTTACCGTTGAAAAACTTCTGGAAATGGGATATGAAAAGGACTGTTATGGAAATCCGATTGAAAATGAAGACCAAATCATAGAGCTTAGGGTCCAGGACATTGTAATTTCCAACAATTGTGGAGAATATTTGCTTAGAACTGCACAATTCATCGATGATGAACTTACAAGGTTCTATGATATGGAACCGTTCTATAACGTTAAGGAAAAAAGCGATTTGATTGGACATCTGGTGGCAGGACTTGCACCTCACACATCTGCAGGAGTGCTTGGAAGAATAGTCGGATTTACAAAAGCGCTTGGATGTTATGCGCATCCGTATTTCCACTCTGCAAAACGTAGAAACTGTGACAGTGATGAAGATGCAGTGATGTTGCTTTTGGATGCTTTAATTAACTTTTCAAAATCATACTTACCTAATACCAGAGGAGGAAGTATGGATGCTCCTTTGGTTTTATCTTCAAGAATTGACCCTGAAGAGATAGATGACGAATCTCACAACCTTGACATATTTGAAAGATTCCCTGTAGAATTTTATGAAAAAACCTACAGCCCGCTGAAGCCTGCTGAAGTTCTTGAATACATTGACAATGTGGAAATGCATTTGGGAACTCCGGAGCAGTATGAGGGATTGATGTTTTCCCACCATACCTCAAATATCCATGCGGGACCTACAATATGTCTTTACAAAACATTGCCATCCATGAGAGAAAAGGTTGAAGCGCAGATTGCCCTTGCCGAGAGCATCAGGGCTGTTGACCAGCGCGGAGTTGTTGAGAAAGTTTTATCATCCCATTTCTTGCCTGACATCATGGGCAATTCAAGAGCATTCTCTAAACAGAAGGTAAGGTGCACCAAGTGCGGGTCAAAATACCGTAGAATTCCGCTTACTGGAAAATGTCAGAAATGCGGAGGCAACTTGATTCTTTCCGTTTCAAAAGGATCAGTTACAAAGTATCTTGAGATTTCACAGGAACTCATTGACAGATACCCGATTTCCCCATACTTGAGGCAACGTTTAGAGATTCAGGAGTTTGGTATCAAGTCACTTTTCGAAAGTGACAAGTCCAAGCAGAGTTCACTGGACGTGTTCTTCTAGGACACGATTACTTTTCAAATGCTCTCGGACATTTTGTTTTAAATATTAAATATATAGTAAATTTCAGAGTGCATGAATAATGTTCGACTGAAGGCGAACATTATATATAGGATGAAAATCTATTTATTAATATAAGTTGTTCGTATTAATACGAACAATATTATACATGTGCCAACATAAAGTATAAGCATGTGAGAGAATACTCTCTCGTCAATTTCATTTTTATAATAACGTAGGAAAAATGGTGTGAAAAAAATGGAAAAAATATCAGAATTAGGAAATAAATTAAATGATTCCGTTAAAATCAACGTAGAAAAAAATAACGGAATTAGAGAAAGATTCAGTTACGAAAAACTATTAAAATCATTAGTAATGGTTGAAACCCCCTTCTTTGAATCAGATAAAATCGTAGCTACAGTAGTGTCACAATTATACGATGGTATCAAAACCAAAGAAATCAAAAAAATCGTATATGAATGCTTAGAAGACATCGACCCTGAAATCGCTAACAAATACTTAGCAAGTACCCAATTGAAAGTACGTACATCAAGAGACACTATCGAAGCATTCGATTTATCAAAAATTGCTAACACCTTAATTGAAGAAACCGGTGCTAGCCAAGAAACCGCTTTTGAAATTGCTACTGAAACCTGGAAAGAACTTAAAAAATTAAATGTCGAATACTTGACCGCTCCAATGATCAGGGAAATGGTTAACACCAAATTGATTGAATACGGTTTGGAAGATTTAAGAAGCCGTTACACTCGTTTAGGTATTCCAGTATACAACATTACCTCATTGATTGAAAACGGTAACAGAGACAATGCAAATATGATTCACAACCCTGAAAGTATTCACAAACATGTAGCAGACGAAGCATTAAAACAATACGCACTTTTAAAAATGTTACCAGCACACTTAGCAGATGCACACATGTCCGGTGACATTCACATTCACGATTTGGAATTCTTCGCAGGAAGGCCTTTAAACTGTATGCAACATGATATCAGAACTTTCATCAAATACGGTCTTAAAGTGGACGGTACAGGTGACCACACATCCATTGCAGGTGCACCAAACCACATGGAAACCTTAATGAACCACACAGGCGAAATCATGCTTGCAGCACAACAAAACATGTCCGGAGGACAAGGAATGTCCTTATGGAACGTATTTGTTGCACCATTTGCAAGAGGAAGAACCTATGATGAAATCAAACAGTCTGTTCAAATGCTTGTTTACAACTTGAACATGGCTTACGCAGCTCGTGGATCCCAAGTGCCATTCACAAGTATGGCATTGGAATTCGGTGTTCCTGATTTCTTAAAAGACGAAACCGCATACGGACCAAAAGGCAAAGTAGTTGGAACCTACGCTGATTACGAAGAAGAAACCAGATTAATCCAAAGAGCATTCACTGAAACCTTACTTGAAGGAGACAACGAAGGTAAACCTCACTTATTCCCAAATACAATTTATACCTTACGTGAAGAAACTATGACCAGTGAATACGAAGAAGACATTCGTTTAGTACACGAATTATCCGCAAAATATGGTTCATCCTACTTTGTAAACATGTTCCCTAAATACAGAGGCAAAATGGCAAACTACATGGGATGCAGAACCTGTTTACAAGACACCTGGACCGGTGACTGGGATCAAGATTGTTTAAGAACCGGTAACCTTGCATACGTTACCTTAAACTTCCCAAGAATCGGATACCAATCCAAAGACGAATCACAAGTATTTGAATACTTGGACGAATACATGGATTTAGCAGTAGAAACCTTAATGCTCAGAAGAGAACAAGGATTAAAATGTTTAAATGACTTCCACATCTTGCCGTTCTTAAAACAGCAAGTTGCTGAAGATTCATACTACAGAATCCAAAATTCAACCTTGTCCTTTGGTTTTGTTGGACTTAACGAAATGTTATTATCCTTATTCGGCGAAGGTATCGAAAACCCAGATGCAAATAAATTTGGTGTAAAATGTCTCGAATACGTTAATGACAGAGCTGAAAAATTAAAAGATGAAACAGGACTCAGATGGTCTGTTTTACAAACCCCTGCAGAATCCACTGCATACAGGTTTGCAACTCTTGACAAAAAACAATTCGGAGACCAAGCTATCGTACAAGGTGAAGGAAATGCCAATTACTACACCAACTCCTCACATGTACCAGTAGATACCGGAGCTTCCTTAATTGAAAAAATCAAAATTGAAGAGCAATACCACAGCTTAACCCCTGGTGGACACATCTTCCATGCATTCATGGGAGAATCCTACTCCGATCCAGATTCATTAATGAGCTTAACCAATAAAATTGCAAGAAAATCCGATATCGGATTCTGGGCTTACAGCTCAGCATTAAGTTTTTGTCTTAATTGTAAAACCTTAATGAAAGGTTTGAATAATACTTGCCCTACCTGTGGTGAAAAAGAAGATGTAGAATGGTATGATAGGATTACCGGATACGTACAACAAGTTGGACGTGCAAAATCTGCATCTGGAGGATGGAACCCAGGTAAACGTCAAGAATTAATTGATAGAAGAAGATTTGAAGATAACTAAATGTTATCTTCTTCACACCATTTTTTTACACCAAACCATCAATTATTTTTCAAAACCCAAATTATTTTCCAAAATCACCAAAAAACTAAAAGTATATTAATACCATTAAACTAAAATTATAATATTATCATATCACTGATGATAATTTATTATTTTCACATTCTATGTTACTAGTATTTATGGGCTTTTTTAATACTAGGTAGCTGATAACATAGATATACTTATATACCCAGACGAGAACTGATTTAAGAGGTTATACAATGCAAAGATCAAGAGGATTAAAAAGTAGATCAAGAAAAAAAATGACTAAAGTACAAAGACCTGGTAGAACCAACCCTATTACCAACAGGCTCCAAAGATTCGAAGAAGGAGACTTAGTTCACATTACTATTAACCCAAGTATCCAAAAAGGACAACCTGCTCCTAGATTCCACGGTAAAACTGGAAAAATCACAGGTCAAAAAGGAAAAGCATACATCGTTTCATTAAAAGATGGAAACAAAGCAAAAGAATTAATCGTTAGACCTGACCACTTAAAATTACAAAACTGAGTTTTATGATTGGAAAAAACATTATTGATAGTGAACCTATACCAAGAGTTAAAGTTAAAGAAGTAATTGAAGAATTTTCCGAGGAAAATGAATTAAACTATGAACAGAACGTTACTTTAAACCATCTTGCAAGATTCAAAAGATACTCTGTAGAAGATGCAGAAGAACTTATGGAAAAACTTGTAAATGATTTTAACTTAAGACCTAAAGTCGCTGTACATATTATTGATTTAGTTCCTCAGGATTTAGCAGATTTAAGATTAATATTTGCTAAAGAACCAACTAAAATCGACAACGACGAAATGAAAAAAATTCTTGAACTTCTAGAACAATACGATATTATCGAATAGTTAACAACTATTCCCTTTTTTTATTATTTTAAATTGTAATTTCACATAGATATATCAATTTTAATAGCTTTTTTTAGATATATTTATTACATTTGAAAATTAAAAATAACAATAAGTTTTATATTGTAGTCAATTTTTGACATGATTACGAACAATAGTGAAGTGATAATATGAATAATAATAACAGAAAAGAAAAAGCACCAACAGTAAAAAAAGAAGAATATGCTGTTATACTTGATTACTTAAGTAGGGGGTATGTCAAATCAGACATGTCCAAATTTGGTGGAAAAGCTATTGCTCAAGCTATTGGTACAGAACAATTCACTTTACTAGAATTAGCTCCTAAAAATGGTGTAGATTTAGAAATCCAGGACACTGTATACATAGGAAAAGGAAAGAGAGACAAAATATACAGAGTTTTAGGAAAACTTGATTTCGAAAATCTAACAGCGACTAGTAGAATCGAATTGGAATATGCTATTCGCGATATTGTAGAAGCGAATGAAGAAAAATTCGTTGAATTTTTCAATACTACAGACTCACTAAGTACCAGACTTCACTCTTTAGAGTTAATTCCAGGAATTGGTAAAAAATATATGTGGGACATCATTAAAGCGAGAGAGGAAAAACCTTTTGAAAGTTTTGAGGACATTACCAAAAGGCTCCCAACTTTAACAGATCCTGCAGGGATGATTGTAAACAGAGTAAAACAAGAATTGGATACCTCCACAGTCAGAAGAGGTAAAAACAAATATTATATATTTACTCAACCTCCAAGAAATTCCAGAAGGCCTAGAAATTCCAGATAAGTGATAAATTGAATAGTGAATCTTCCCAATCCCTATCAAAAACAACAAAAAAAATTTTAAATCAGCATGGGATAAAGTTAAACAAAAATCTCGGCCAAAATTATCTGATTGATAAGAACAAAAGAGACCAGATAATTAACTTTGGAAATCTCAATGAAAACGATACTGTTTTGGAGATAGGAACAGGGATAGGAACGCTTACAATTGAACTTGCCAAAAGAGCTGGAAAGGTAATATCTATTGAACAGGATTCAAATATTGCCGAAATACTGGCTGAACGACTTGAAAATGAAAAAATAGATAACGTAGAGTTAATCAATGATGATGCATTGAATGTGGACTTCCCCAAATTTAATAAAATCATCTCAAATCTACCTTATCAAATCTCATCACCGATTACTTTTAAATTTTTAAATTATGATTTTGATTTGGCCATTTTGATGTATCAAAAAGAATTTGCAAAACGCATGAATGGTGCTGTGGGAACCAAAGACTATTCAAGGCTGTCTGCAATGCTATATTTTAAATGTGATGTTGAAACTCTCAGTGAGGTAAGCTCAGAAAGTTTCATACCAAAACCAAAAGTTGATTCGACAGTTGTCAAGTTAACGCCAAAGAAAAATGAAATATCAAAAAAAGACTTTAAGATATACTCCAATTTTACAAAAGCGCTGTTCCAACATAGAAACAAAAAAATCAGAAATGCCCTAATCGATTCAAGACATGTCATCTGCAGTCTTGACAAAAAAGAGATGAAGGAGAAAATGAACGGCATTGAATCCGATGAGCTGAATGAATATCTTAAAAAAAGAGTAATAGCCATTGAACCTGAAGAGATACTGTTTTTATCAAAAGAATTGAATCTGATTTTAAACGAGTAGATAAAATGAGCGAATTTATTATTAATACTGATGACAATGTCTATATTCCTGCTGAAGACAGCTATTTGCTTGCCGAGAATTTGGAAATTAAAGAAGGTCAAAGCGTTTTGGAAATTGGAACGGGATCAGGAATTGTCGCAATGTATGCTTCAAGATTGACTGACCGCATTACGGTAACGGACATCAATTTCGATGCATGCGAACTTGCAAGAAAAAACTTTGAAGCCAACGAAATTGAAAACATTGAAATATTATTTGGAAACTTATTCGAACCTGTGAAAAATAGAAAGTTTGATGTAATTTTATTTAATACTCCATATCTACCTACCGAAGAAGATGAAGTTATTGACAGCAATTTAAATTATGCATTCGATGGTGGATTAAATGGTAGGAAAGTTATTGATTTATTTTTAAATGAATTGCCAAATCATTTAAATGATGGAGGAATTGTGCAGCTGATTCAGTCTTCATTTTCAGACAACGAAAAAACTTTGGACAGACTGGATGAACTGGGCTTTATCGCAGAAATTGCCGCATCAGAACATTTCTTTTTTGAAGATATTACATTAATTAACGCTTATAAAATTTAAAAAGGTGATATATATGGAACAATGGAAAATGTCAATTTTAACAGGAATTGCACTGATAATTCTTGGTATAATATTTATTATACTTAGAGGCCATATAAGCATTTGGCTAGCAATAGTAATTATATTAGGAATAGTTGATATTGCATTAGGATTATACAGAAAAAATAGATAAAAAGGGAGAATTATAATTCTCCATCAAAAACAAGCTCTGCTGGACCTTCCATGAAGGCTCCAAGAGCATCTTCTTTTTCATAAACAGTGAAGTTCAAGTCACCACCAGGTAAATGAAGCAATATTTCACTGTCAAACAAGCCAAGTTTGAAACCTGAAATTGCAGTGGAAGTAGCACCGGTACCGCATGCAAGTGTAACACCTGCACCTCTCTCCCAAGTAATCATTTTACCTTCATTTTTAGATATTACCTCAACAAAGTGCACATTGATTTTTTCAGGAAAAACCTCATGGGCTTCAATGGCCGGACCGTATTTGTCAATGTCGATTTCATCCACATCATCGACAAATATAATCGCATGAGGGTTACCGACGCTTATAGCTGTCAGGTTAAATGTAGTGTCCAACACTTCCAACTGGCCATCCAAGAATTCGTCCATATCGGAAGTCATTGGGATTTCAGGAGTTTTGAAAGTGGATAAACCCATGTCCACCTTGAACAATACAGGTTCATCGCCATCCAATGTAATTTCAATTGTTTTTATTCCTGCTCTTGTCTCTACAGTCATTTTTTCCTGTTTTAAAATGCCTTTTCTGTAGACAAAATCACCAAAGCATCTTATACCATTTCCGCACATTTCGGCTTCGCTTCCATCTGGATTAAACATTCTGTATCCGATATCGGCAACTTCGGACGGTTCCACAAATAAAACACCATCTCCACCTACGCCAAAGTTTCTGTGACATAATATTCTGCATGCTTCCGGTTTGTCCGCTTCCGGAATGACTTCCCCTTTGCTTTCATCGATTATTGGAAAGTCATTGCCTATTCCGTGCATTTTTGAAAATTTCAATCCTTTTAAATCTACCATAATATCAACTTATTTTAAATGTGGTGGAATTCTTTGTTTTGCATACAAATCTTCAAAGGTTTCTCTTTCACGTACAAGTGAGCATTTACCATCACTCACCAATACTTCAGAAGCCAAAGGCCTTGAGTTGTAATTGGAAGACATTGTAAATCCATATGCTCCAGCATTCAATATACCTAAAACATCACCCTCTTCCACATCAGGCATTGGCCTGTCACGTGCAAACAGGTCTCCGGATTCACATACGTTTCCTGCAATATCCACTTCCTGAGTATTAGGAGCATCCATTTTGCTTGCATCGACTATGTGGTGGTATGAATCATACATTGCAGGTCTTAAAAGTGTGTGGAATCCTGCATCTACACCAATGAATTTTCTATAGCTTTGTTTTACGCTGTTTACAGTCACTAAAAGTACACTGGCATCCCCAACCAAGTATCTTCCAGGTTCAAGATACATTGCAGGATTGCCCATATCGAATTCTTCGAGTTTTTCTTTGAAAAGACCAATATTTACTTCTGCAAATTTATCCAAATCAACGATGTTTTCTTCCGGAGTATAAGGAATACCTACACCCCCACCGAAATCAACAAATTCAAAGTCAATTCCAGCTTCCTGGTGCACTTTACCTGCAATATCCATTGTTGATTCGATAGCTAGTTTAAAAGGTTCCGGATCCAAAATTCCTGAACCTATATGGGAATGCATACCTACAGGATCGAATCCCAATTCTTTAGCCAAAGTGTAGACTTCTACAGCTTCATTGTCCATTATACCGAATTTACTCATAACTCCCCCGGTGATACAGTGGTCGTGGTGTCCTGCACCTACCATAGGGTTTACTCTGAATGATATTTTTAAGCCTTCAGGGTCAACGACACTGGCCAATCTTTTAAGCGCTGATACGGAGTCGATGTTTAAAACAGCCCCTTCATCATGAACGAATTTCAGCTCATCATTGGTTATGTTGTTACCTGTAAATAGTATTCTGTCGCCTGAAAATCCAATCATTTTGGAAATGTGAACCTCACCAGGTGAAACCGCATCAATACAGCAACCTTCAGACTCTAAAATTTTCATCACTGCAAGGTTGGTATTGGCTTTACATGCGTAAAATACTTTGAAATCATCGTAATATTTTGAAAAGGCAGAGTAAAATCTGTTGTAGTTGTCTCTTATTCTTGCCTCATCAATTACATAGGTTGGAGTTCCAAATTCTTCTGCGATGTCTAAAGCATCTGCTCCACCGATATCCAAGTGGTTTTTATCATTAACTTTAATATTTAAATCCATAATAAAACTCCTAAAAAGTTACATTATGTTTTTACTTATGAGTTTCAATCTATTTAAAACTAGTGAAGGAAAGGATTTTGCCGATGAAATTATTAACCTAAATGGAGAAACTAAAACTAGTGATTGAAATGGAAAGGCCCTATGGATTGACCGTTCGCGGAATAGTGAAAAATGATGAAAATGAAATACTGATTGTCAAAAGACATCCCAAAAGCAGAACCGACCCTGAAATGTGGGAACTGCCAGGCGGAAAAGTGGAAAAAGGCGAATTTTTCGCTGATGCCCTTGTCCGTGAAATGAAAGAGGAAACAAACCTTGACGTAAAGGTAGGCGACTTTGCAGAAGCCATACAAAATGACTATATGCACAAAAGAACAGTGCAGCTCATGATGTATCTGGAAGATGTAAAAGGAGAAGTTGAAATAAGTGAAGAGCACACTGATTGGATGTGGGCAAGTTTAGAAAAAATTAAAAGTTTGGAAATATCAACGTCCCTAAATAAATTGTTGGAAAAAAGAAAATGGAATATCTAATCAAATAAAGTTTGATTTTCGATATTCAGTACTCCAACTCTACATTTTGGACATATTGATGATTCCCCTAAAATCTGAAGTTCATCTCCGCAAATCGGACAAGGAGAATAACTGTCATTAATATAAACTGTCAAATCATTGGTATGATCTTCCAGGATTTCCCTAATCAATGAATCTTCCAGATTGGCATTATTTTCAAGAATGACAAACTTGTTGATTTGTTTTCCGCAATCCTTGCAATAATATCCGTAGTACTTGCCTGCAAAATCAAATTGCTTGTTGTCAAAATCATTGTAAAGGGAATCTTCAATGAAAAAATCACCCTTATTATCAATTGCGAATGACTTTTCAAGCTTTAAAGGCACGTCCTTGCGACAATAAATGCAGTTCTGGAACCTGTTGTCGAAATCTATGATTTTTATGTTATCATCCAGATTTTCGATAAGCTGAATAATCTCTTCTTTTTGTATAGACCTAGATTTTCTGGAAATGTGGAAATTATAAATGTAATTATCGCAACTGTAGCAATAATACTTATAAATTCCTCCTGAAGATAATGCATCGGAAGCCTTTTTGGATGATTTAACCGTTTGCATATCCACATGAATCTTCTTTTCACTATCAATCCAAAATATGTTTGAAGAGTCAACTAATTTAAATTCACAGTCACTACAAGAATATTCACTATGGATACCCATTTTATCACCTACAAAATTTCATCCAATGCTTTAACAAATTCATCAATGTCGGCTTTTGTAATTGTTAATGGTGGAACAAATCTTAAGACGTTTCCGGCAGTACAGTTAATTAAAAATCCTGCTTCTCTGAGTTTATCAACATATTCTGCACCAGGCTTGGTTAACTCCAAACCGACCATCAATCCTTTGCCTCTTACATCAGCGATTATTTCCTTATCCAGCTTTTTGAGTTCTTCCATGAAGTATTCTCCTACTTCATTTACATTGTCCAAGATGTTTTCCTCATCAATTGCATCCAAAACAGCATTTGCTGCAGCACATACCAATGGCCCTCCACCAAAGGTGGTTCCATGGTCTCCAGGTACGAATGCACTAGCTACTTTTTCGGTTGCAAGAATTCCACCCATAGGAACTCCTCCACCTATTCCTTTAGCCATTGTCATGATGTCTGGTTTAACATCGAATAGCTCGTGAGCGAATAATGTTCCGCATCTTCCAAAACCGGTCTGAACTTCATCAACGATAAATACTATGTCGTTTTCATTACAGATTTTTTCAATTTCCTTCAAGTATTCTATGTCTGGAACGTTCACTCCACCTTCACCCTGGATAGGTTCAACAATGATTGCTGCAGTATTTTCATTTACTGCTTCTTTTAAAGCTTCAATGTTATTGTATTCCACATTTATAAAACCATTAGGGAGTATTGCCTTGAATGGCTCTTGATAATCAGCATGCCCGGTTGCTGCGAGTGTCATTGAAGTTCTTCCGTGAAATGACTCGATAGTTGATATTACTTCGCTTTTTCCGGTGTATTTAATAGCTAATTTAATAGCACCTTCATTTGCCTCAGCACCGCTGTTTGCATAAAATATTCTATCGAAACTTGTTTTGTCGATTAATTTTTTAGCATATATCAATGCTGGTTCATTATAGTAAATGCTTGAAATGTGAATGAGCTTTTCTGCTTGGTCCTGGATTGCTTTTACAAGTTTAGGATGATTGTGACCTAAAGCGTTAACTGCAATACCTGCAAACATGTCCAAATATTCTTTTCCATCAATGTCTGTGACTCTCACACCTTCACCATGATCCAAAACAACAGGCTGTCTTGTGAAAGTGTTTATGAAATAATCATCTTCAATCTTAATAAGTTCTTGAGTATTCATAATTTTCCTCCCTCCATAAACTATTTAATCATTAATATTTATAGTATTAGTATTATTTAAAAATTAGGTGAAAAAATGAAAGTAGCTATAATCGAAACTGATAAAGGAAACATTGAATTAGAATTATTCCCAAACGAAGCTCCAGGTACTGTTGCTAACTTTGAAAAATTAATCAATGAAGGTTTTTATGACGGATTGACTTTCCACAGAGTAATCCCAAACTTCGTAATTCAAGGAGGCTGTCCTAAAGGAAACGGTACAGGCGGACCAGGTTACACCATCAAATGTGAAACCGAAGGAAACCCTCACAAACACGGTACCGGCGCATTATCCATGGCACATGCTGGTAAAGACACTGGTGGAAGCCAATTCTTTATTACCCACTGTCCACAACCACACTTAGACGGTGTTCACACCGTATTCGGTCAAGTCATCAAAGGCCAAGATGTTGTTGATGCAATCCAACAAGGCGACAAGATGAACAAAGTGACCGTTGAAGAAAGATAATTCTTATCTTTCTAAACTTTTTTTTATTTTAAGTTCAAAATTGACTTCATTTGATAAAATTGACTTCAAATCAAAGTTAAAATATAAATAAAACCTCCAACATAGCTAATATTAAATTTTAATAATTAAATGGAGGTTTAAAAAATGTATAAGAATTTCTCTAACAGAACAGAAATGCAAATTTCCAATGAGAATACCTACACAGGATTGACCGAAATGAAAAATAATGATGGCAATATCAGCACATTTCTAAAAGAGAATTTTGAATTTCCTTCAGGTAACTTCAGCGAAATTACTAAATTCATTGACAAGGATTTGGAAATGAAAAGACTATTCTATAATCTGCCCAAAATAATCGCACAAGAACTCGAATACAGTCAATTATCGCTAGATTTCATGAAAGAAACAGATCCCAGTGAAAAAATTCTTGAAATCATAATTTATTCTGCCGAAGATGAAAAAACATTGCTTTTAAAGGAAGACATCATCAGCGATGGAATAGTAGACGAGTATCCAAACACTGAAAACGAGTATATAATTTTGGTGGAGCCTTATGTTGGAGAATGTTAAATTTGATTGGTATAGCTATTACAAACTTGCAAAATCATTTGAAAATGAAAATGATTCTGCAAAATTAAGAACTGGGATTGGAAGATTTTATTATTCGGCATTTTTAAAATCCAGAGACCATATCATCAGCGAAAAACTCTTTTTAAGTAAAATTAATGAAAACATAATGCTGTCAACATCAGGAAGAGTTCACAGAGAAACAAGAATCACGTTTAAAAATAATGAAAAAATAAATAAATCCGGCAAAGGTAAAAAAATAGCTCAAAGGTTGAATGTATTGAGAAAATATAGAAACATGGTTGATTATGACTCTGAAAAACCAAAAAATTTAAGGTATGCATATGACCGTTGCCAAATGAAATCAAAAAGGATATTCGAACTATTAGACGAATTATGTTAAATCTTTAGATTTGATTCCAACAAAGGAAGCGAATACAGATGCAACACATAATACCACACAAATAATGCATGTTATTTGGCAGCTGCTAATTAAAAGCGGATAATACTGCTCCACAATTGGAACATCACCCATTACAAATGCAAAAACGAGAGTCAATATTCCCAAACTCATTGCCTGACCAACAGTCCTCATGGTTGCAACAGAAGCTGATGCAACTGATGTGTCCTTTGGCGGAACTGAACTCATTATGACATTTGTATTCGGCGGGGAAAACAAACCGAATGCTACACCATAGATTATCATGGAAATTATTAGGAATTCCATGGATGTTGATTCGTTTAAAAATGTAAATAAAATAAGTGAAATTGTTCCAAGACCCATTCCAATTGCTGCAAGGATTTGTGGAACATACCTATCGGACAATCTGCCCGCAATCGGAGCAAGAACAACCTGACACAGCGGTGCTGCAAGCAGAATTATGCCTGCAGTCTGTGAATCCATGCCCTTAATATATTGCAAGTGATAATTCAGAATTGTAGTGACGGCAAATGTGGCCAAATATGCGCATAATGATGCGAAATTGGATGAGAGAAATTGACGATTCTTAAAAAACCTTACATCAAATACAGGATGGGTTTGTTTCAGTTCTATTAATGCGAATACGATAAGGAATATGATACCTAAAACAGTCAATATCACGCCTAATGTCTCATTGAGTATTGTAAAACCATACATGAACAGTACCATTCCAATACCATAGGAAACAGACCCCTTGATATCTAAAGGAACATTTTCAAAAGTAATCCACTCTTCATCTACCTTAGTTAAAATTAAAATCAGGGTGAGCAATAGAAACGGAACTCCAAACAATACTACGGATCTCCAACCCAACTGATAATTAAGAACTCCCCCAAGAACCGGAGATAGGGACAGCCCAATGTAAACGCCCGTAATGACTATTCCCAGTGCCTTGCCTCTCTCTTCAGGAGCGAATGCAGATACAACCATTGCCATAGATGTTACATTGAAAAACGCCAGAGAAATTCCCAATATCAAACGGCAAATCAAAAACTGTTCTGAAGTTGTTACAAGCACATTGGCTATGGAAATTATGATAAACAATACAACGCTGATGATTGTAACTTTTTTAAGACCATATTTACCGGATATTTGGCCTGCCGGAACCGACAGCACAGAAACAACCAATAGAAAAATAATTATGGCCCAGTTTTGAACAATATTGCTCATGTGAAATTCGGCCGCTATTGACGGAATGACAACCATGACTGCATTAACCGCAAATACGGCGAAAAATGACAATATTGTGCAAATTATAAGGATAAGGTTTTTTGATTTCATGATTATTCAGTGTGCTGTACCAGAACAATGTTGATTCCATTTGGATCTATGACTCTTGCCATGTATCCTACCTGAGTTTCAACAGGTTTTAAGGCAATGTTTGCTCCCTTTTCCTCCAGCTTTTTAATTTCTTCGTTGATATCTTCAACATCCATTCCGATGGAATATATTCCTGTTTCAAAAGCTGTGCTTTGGATTAGCTCCAATCCTGCAAATCCGTCACCATTAAGAAGCACTATTTTGCCCCCAGGAACATCAAATTCCTCATCGAAAGTAAAATCAAATGTTTCAGTGTAATATTTGACGCTTTCTTCGATGTCGTTGACAATCATTGTAGCATATCGGATTTTCATGAGAAATAGTATATTTTTTATCAGATATAATAAATTCTATTTAAGTCTGTTCATCAGTCCGGATTTTCTTGCGTAATGGAATAGGTACAGCTGAACATACCCCGCATAATCTCCAAACTCCTCCATTCCAAACTCGCGAACCTTTGTCACGCTTATATCCTTTCCATCAAAGTAAAGGTGGGAAACTATGCGTTTTATCCACACGTCTGAAGGAAAAGCTTCCCTGAATTTAAATCCGTAAAGTAAAATGCAATCGGCCACCTTCGGCCCCACACCTGGAACTTCCAAAATTGTTTCGAATGCCTCATCATATGACATAGAAAAGATATCTTGAATGTCAATTTCAAATGCAAATAGCTCAGATGCCCTTCTCATGTATGGTGCTCTATATCCTACGCCACAATTTTTAAGATTATTGTTGCAATTGCAAATATCTTGAATATCCGATGAATTAAATTCATCTTCTTCATCCAAGTATACTTTTGCAAGGTCATGACTTTGAGGAAATGTATAGTAATTTTCATGCCTGTTTCCCCAATTCCGTTTGATGTCTGAAATGGATTTGGTCCATCTCTTAATGGAATTGTTGGCGGAACATATTGAAGATATAATGCACTCAAATGGGTCAGGAGCTAAAAATAATCTCAATCCATTGCAGAACTTTGACATGTCAGATAGCTCTGCGCGATTATCTAAATAATTATAAAACTTGTTTAAATCAAAATCCAAATCAAAAATATAACTTAACTGAGAAATAGCTTCCTTTTGAGATATTTCACCGTTAAAATTAAAATCTAAAAACTCACCAGACTGCTTAACATCAAAAACAACAGGCTTATCATTTACTAAAACAACATTACTAAAATGTCCGCCATCCTGCGCCCATGGAGGCTGTGATGTTTGGCCGGACAATTGCGTTAACTCTAAATCAATTGGAGATTCGATAATCATAAACGAACAGCCACATTATTTTCTTTTAAATATTCCTTAACGGTGCCTATTGAATATTGGTTGAAGTGGAATATGCTTGCTGCAAGAGCTGCTGAAACATCTGTCTTTTCAAACACTTCCAAAATGTGTTTTGGCTCTCCAACACCACCACTGGCAATAACTGGAATATCGACTGCATCATTGATTGTCTTATTCAACTCAATGTCATAACCGTTTTGAGTTCCATCCCCATCCATACTGGTTAAAAGAATCTCACCGGCTCCCAAATCCTGACATTTTTGAGCCCATTGAATGGCATCTATGCCTGTAAACTCACGTCCGCCATAAATGCTTGTATCAAACCAGCAGTAACCCTTATCGGTTTCGATGACTGTCTTTTCAGGAACGTCATCCGGATGGTCAACATATCTTCTTTTTGCATCAATTCCAATCACAACCGCTTGTGATCCGACAACTTTTGAAGCTTCTGTAAGCAATTGCGGATTTTTAATGGCAGCAGTGTTAGTGGAACATTTGTCCGCTCCCGCCTTAAGCATTTTAATGTAATCGTCAACTTTTCTTATTCCTCCGCCTACGCAAATCGGCATGAATACGTTTTCTGTAAGTCTATCGATGACATCCGCCATTGTTGCCCGGCGTTCATGTGATGCTGTGATGTCCAATACAACAACTTCATCTGCTCCCTCTTCATAATATCTTGTTGCAAGGTCTACCGGGTTTCCAGCATATTTAATCTCTTTAAACTCGACACCTTTTACAACACGTCCTTCAGGAACCTGCAAATCACAATCTAAACAAGGAATAATTCTTTTAGTTAACATAATATCAATATAAATAAAAAAAGAGTATTGTTTTTTAAAAAACAATAATATTAAGCTGAATATCTTAAAACAAAACAGAATATAGCTAAAATTATAGTGCCTACAATAACATGCTCAGGTGAGAGTTTTGGGCCTAAACTTTCTTCATCAAAGTATCTTACCAAACCAGCACCAGTTTGAGGCATGGAAATTTTATTATCTTTTTTCGCCATAAGTAATCTCCTATAAAATTAATTAATAAAAATAACTGTATATAATTATTTTATTCCTACTATATAAACTTTAAATTTTCTCCTTTTTAATTACTTTAATGTCGCTTATTCTTGTATCAGGATACTGTCCATCCTCATCCTTTTCAACAGCCTTGACCATGTCCCATATTGTGAGTAATGCTACACTGACACCAGTTATAGCTTCCATTTCAACGCCAGTTTTGCCCAAAGTGTTTACCGCACATCTGGCAATTATTTCACTGTCTTTAACATTGAAATCAAGTTCTATTCCTGTCAAGGCCAATGGATGGCAAAGCGGGATTATTGAAGAAGTATTTTTAACTGCCTGAATTCCTGCAATCTGGGCGGTTGTCAAGACGTTTCCCTTTTTGATTTCCTCATTTTTAATCAGATCGATTGTATG
The DNA here is from genome assembly GCA_017407115.1 of Methanobrevibacter sp. Classification (GTDB taxonomy): domain Archaea; phylum Methanobacteriota; class Methanobacteria; order Methanobacteriales; family Methanobacteriaceae; genus Methanocatella. Next base: position 24,200 of record JAFQXD010000063.1, read on the forward strand.
CTTATCTAAAAAGATACTTCCACTGGCAATTGCCCTTCTTTTTTGGTCAGGTTTTTCCCCAACTTCAACCATGTGCACTCCGCTTTCAGTTAAATGTGTAAATTCATCTGCCATATTATCTACTTCTCACTTACTTCAATTACATCCAATTGTTCACAAACTGCATTGACTCCAAGTATTTCACCAACATTAGGATGGCTTCTTCCTTCATCACCGGATATCAGTTCCTTAATGTATAATCCTCCTTCGGTTTTGATGCGCATATTGAATGTCCTGTCGTCAATTATTTCATAAGACAAATCCAATACATGCTTAATGCGCACCTTATCTGCGCGCCTTCTGAGGACTCTTAAAGGAGTTTGCTGGTGAATCTCATCAAGTTTTGTCAATTCATCCAATTTATCCCTGTCAAATGCCCCATCACACTTGACAAGAGCATTATAAACCTTATATGTGTCAGGAGAGGACTGCTTAATCTCTGCCTTTCTTCTTCTCTCACACAAATGCAGATTGTGATAGGAAGTTTTGCCTTCATTGATTTTATTGATTTCCTCTTCCAGCTTAGCCAAATCAAGATTTCTGATTCTAGGCTCTTTTATTTCTAAAACGAAAGGTCTACCTGAGCCCAGCATCAGCACATCGATATCTTCACGGCCTGCACCATGGAACTTGGCTTCCCTTCCTTTTGTTAATCTTAAAAAATGCTCGGAAATTAACTCTTCAACAGATTCTGGATATTGCTTTCCTGTGAAATTGCATTCTTCACAGCCACTGCCCTTGCATTTTGTGCAGGGCCATTTGGTTTGGGGAATTCCACGTTTCAATTTGTTGTATTTGCCTTCAACGTACAATGGATTGATTTGAATTCTGACTTTCGGTTCGCCGACCAAATCGACATTGAAAACAATGTCCTGTGATTCAAATTCAGCATCCTTGTCATATCTTTCCCAAATTCCAAGGCCTATTAATCTGTTTACTTCCTTTTTGATGGTTTCAACACCTAAATCGAATTTTTCGGACAATTCTTCATCTCTTTGCTGAATGTCCTTGTCGATTTTTGAACCTACAAGAAATGTGTTGAACTCCACCCCCAAATGATTTATCTTATCGTCTATTTTTTCATAAAGCCCCTCATTGAGCCTGTCAAAAAGATTGTCGCAGATGACACACTCGACGTCATCCAAATCAATGTCGAGTTCACTGCATACCTTGTCTGCCCTTTCGATGTTGTTGGCACCCTCAATTGTTTTGGACAATTTACGGCCAAGGCAGTTTTTGCAGATTTTTCCATCTGTTTCCTGTAAAATTTTTTCAGCTAGTTGATACATTTTATCTGTTCATGAATTGGCCCATCATACGGTTCATTGCACCGCCGCCTAAACGGCCACCACGTTTTCCGATTCCTTTCATTGTCTTTTTGGTATTGTTATAATACTTCAATAGTTCTTTAACCTCACTTTCTTGAACTCCAGAACCACGTGCAATCCTTCGGATACGTGACTGCTTAATGATTTTAGGATTCATCATTTCCTCTTCGGTCATTGAAGACATCATGATTTTATAGGAGTCAATCTTGTCTTCTGTCATTTTGGATGCTTCTTTTGAAATTTTATTTCCCATACCTGGAATCATGTTTAGGACCTGCTGCATCGGACCCATATTGTTCATCATTTCAAACTGGTTTTTCATGTCCATCAATGTGAATTTACCGGTAAGCATGTTGTTCATTGTCTTTTCTGCAACATCCTCATCGATTGTCTCTTCAGCCTTTTCTATAAGGGATTTGATATCTCCCATTCCCAGCAGTCTTGAAATGAATCTTTCAGGATCAAACAACTCAAAGTCATCAATCCTCTCACCGGTACCGATGAATTTGATTGGAGCGCCGGTTTCTGCAACAGCAGACATTGCACCCCCACCCTTAGCTGAACCGTCCAATTTTGTAATGATGATTGAACCTATGTCGGTTGCCTGTGAAAATGCTCTGGCCTGTTCGCCGGCTTGCTGACCGATAGTTCCGTCAATGACAAGTATGGCTTCATTAGGATTGATGATATTGTCCAATTCATCCATCTCGGCAATCAAGTCTGATTCTTCCTTATGCCTACCTGCAGTATCGAAAATAATGACTTTCCTGTTTTTAAATTCCTGCAAACCCTTTTGAGCCAAATCAAGCGCATCCTTATTGTCAGGGTCCCCATATAACGGGACGTCCATCTCTTCGGTCAATTGCCTTAACTGCTCATAAGCGGCCGGTCTCCATGTGTCTGTACAGACAACAGCAGGATTGAAACCTTTCTTTTGAAGGTATCTGCATAATTTACCGATGGTTGTGGTCTTACCACTACCCTGAAGCCCAAGGAATAAAATTTTGTAAGGCCTTTCATTGATATCCAGGCCTGCAGCTTCACTGCCTAAAAGATTTACCATCTCTTCATAGATAATAGTTATAACATGTTCTCTTGGAGTAATACCCTTTGGAGGTTCCTCTTCAAGAGCTCTTGATTCAATTTTTTTAGATAACTCTAATACTAACTTAATATTAACGTCTGATTGAATTAATGCACGTTGTATGTCTTTTACAACTTCCTTAATAGTTTTTTTATCTATTACAGACATTCCCACTAACTTTTTCATAGTATTAGTAAGATTTTCTCCTAAATTTCCGAGCATATTAATCACTGAATAATAATTGATTTTAGAAAAATTATATAATTATATTAAACTATATTTATATTTAACAAGTTTTAAATTTTTGTGTGAGATTATGTTAGAGGAAGTAATAAAATCTTTGGAAGCATCACCTATTGTAAAAAAAGGCGAATATGACTATTTTGTAAATCCTATCAGTGATGGAGTTCCAGCAATGGACCCGATAATGCTTAGAGAATTATCACTTGCAGTTCATAAGTATGCAAATCTAGATATTGACAAAATAGTGGCTGTTGAAGCTATGGGAATTCATTTAGCAACCGCATTATCCCTTGCAACCGATATTCCATTTGTAGTAATCCGTAAAAGGCAATACGGATTGCCTGGTGAAACAGAAGTCTATCAAAAGACAGGCTACGGTTCATCCAACCTGTATGTTAATGACTTGCATGAAGGCGAAAAAATCTTACTCATAGACGATGTTGTAAGTACCGGCGGAACCTTAGTGGCATTGATTAAAACCTTAAAAGACCTAGGATTAGATTTAAAATCTGTAGTAGCCATTATAGATAAAGGAGAAGGGAAAAAAATCGTTAAAAAGGAAACTGGAATAGACGTATTGTCTATTGTAAAATTAGACGTCATTGATGGAAAAGTAGTAATTGAAAGTACAATCGAAGATTAGCATGTCAATGTATGATATGGATTTGGACAAAGTAATCCGTAAAATCAACTCAAAGGATGCTCAAACTGTAGGCCTTCAGTTTCCGGAAGGTTTGAAAATGCAGGCAGTAAAAATTGCCCGCCAAATTGAAGATGAAACCGATGCTACAGTAATAATTTCAGGAGATCCCTGTTTTGGAGCATGTGACGTGAGCGATTACAAGATGAAAGGTTCAGTTGATTTGATTGTTCACTACGGACACACCCCATTGCCTCTGAAATATGAAGTTCCAACACTTTTCATCGAGGCGTTTTCAAATATAGACCTTAAAGGCGACCTTGAAAAATGCCTGGAAGAACTGAAAAGCTATTCACGAATAGGCCTTGTCACCACAACACAGCACCTGCATCTTTTAAATGAAACTAAAGATTTCCTTGAGGACAATGGAAAAGAAGTCATTCTCGGATCTTCACCTTCAACAAGAAAGGGACAGGTTTTGGGATGCAACTTTTCATCAATAAAGGAACTTGAAGTTGACATAATCCTGTTTATCGGAAGCGGAAATTTCCATCCGTTGGGAATCAAGTTATTCTCAAATACGCCCGTTCTGGCATTGGATCCCTACAACAGCGAAATCAGAAGCATGGACGAATATGCCGACAGAATTTTGAGAATAAGGTTTGCAAGAATAACAAAAGCAAGCACCGCCAGAAAATGGGGAGTGATTGTCTCTTCAAAAGAAGGCCAGTACAGAATGACCCTGGCAAAACAATTGAAAAAGACACTTGAAGAAAACGGAATGGAAGCATACATCATCCTGGCAGACAATATAAATCCCGACATATTGCTGCCTTATCTTGAATTGGAAGCATTTGTTGTTAGCGCTTGTCCAAGAATAGCTATAGATGACTCCCAAATGTATAAAAAACCACTTTTAACTCCTCAGGAATTAGAGATTGTGTTGAACAAAAGGGAATGGGAAAATTATCAGTTAGATGAAATCTTATTCCATGAACGTTACAAATAGTTTTAAATATTAATTTAAATATAATTATTATATTAAAGAAATTTATGATAAATCTTTAATTTTGGTGATTTTAATATGGATAAGAAAGAAGAAAAAATAGTAATGCCTGGAGATAAACTAGGAATAATCGAACAATATCTGCCAGGAGACGGTACATATGATGATAACGGAGATATCAAATCATCTGTACTTGGTAATGTTAAAATTAATCAAAAAATGAAGGTTATTTCTGTTGAGGGTACTGCTAAACCAGCACTCTTAAAAGTTGGAGACATTGTATACGGTCAAATAACTGACATTAAGCCTCAAAGGGCTAATGTAAAAATCGACTGCATCAAAGACAATGCAAGACCGTTGGCACTGCCTTATATGGGTGCAATCCACATATCTCAGGCAAAAAAGGATTATCTCGAAAAGTTATCTGATGCTTTTAGAATAGGAGACATCATACAAGCAAAAGTAGTTAAAATTACTGGAGATAATGTTGATTTAGGCACAGTAGATGATGATTGTGGCGTGCTAAAAGCTATGTGTACCCGCTGTAGAGATTTTATGCACACAACCTCAAAAGCAAATGAACTTCAATGTAACAGTTGTAATAAAAAAGAAAAACGTAAAGTTTCTAAAAACTACGTTAATGATTAATTAAGGTTGATAAAATGGAAAATATTGAAATTATTGAAGATAAAACTTTAGAATTAACATTTATTGTAAAGGACGAAAGTCACGGAGTTTGCAATGCTTTAAGACACATCTTAATGCAAGACCCTGATGTGGAATATGCTGTTTACAATATTGATCACCCTCTTACCGGAAAACCAGAAATGACCATTAAAACCAAAAGAGGAAAAAGACCTAGAATTGTTCTTAAAAAAGCAGCTGAAGAACTCCAAAAAGAAAGCGCTGATTTCAAAAAACTTATTGATGAAGCTTTATAGCTTCAATATTATTTTTTTTAATGTGATTTGATGGGAAAACACAAAATTCCTTCCATAACGACCGATATTTTTATTTTTGATGAAGATTTTAATTTCATATTAATCAAAAGAAAAAACGAACCTTATAAGGATTATTGGGCGTTGCCTGGAGGATATGTTGAATATGGCGAAAGCGTGGAAAATGCCGCAATACGTGAAGCAAAAGAAGAAACCAGCATAGATGTGGAACTAAAAGAATTAGTTGGCGTTTATTCCAAACCCGATAGAGATCCAAGAGGGCATAGCATAACCGTAGTATATACGGCAAAAGGAAATATGGAAAATAGAAAAGCAAATGATGATGCCTGTGATATCGGAATATATTCAGCCGAAAAACTTGATGAAATAAAACTTGCTTTCGACCACAACAAAATTATTGAAGATTGCTTAAAAAAGGCAAAAAAGAGCAATTAATAGAATATATTTAAATAAGTTAAAAAAAAGATTTATTGAATATATAAATAATAAACAATTTTAATAGAGGAGAATCAAATGGAATTTTGTCCAGAATGTGGAGCCATGTTACTTCCTAAAGAAGGCAAATTAGAATGTGGCTGTGGCTACACTAAAGATCTATCAGACGATAACGAATATAACGTTTCTAAAGAAATCGAAGCTGAAGAAAATGTTAAAATGCTTGGTGAAGTTGATGACATGCGTTCAACCATCAAGGAAACCTGTCCTGAATGCGGACATGATGAAGCTTATTATGAATTAAAACAAACCCGTAGTGCTGATGAAGCACCTACACGTATTTTTACATGTGCTAAATGCAAACACACATGGAGAGCTTACCACTGAGGTTTTTTATGAAAGGTTCTAAAGAAAAAGAGCATAGGATTTCCAATCTCAAAGAAATGATCGGCAATATGAATGACGATACCGATATCGACAATGGAAATATCGAAGAAGATGTCGAGTTAATTAATTATCTTAATGAGGATTATGTCGAGAGTGATGATTATGAAATCGACGATGAGTACATATACCGCCCAGGCGATGATAAAGGAAATGCTATTAATTTAGAAGAAAACAATATCAATGAAGACTTCTTAATTAGAACCCCAAAAGAAAAAGAAATTGAAAATGAAGATGTGGATAATGACGAATTTATTGATGATTTTAGTACAGGAATGAGTGAAGGATTTGATACAATAATCAATGCCAAAATTGGAAGAACACCTGTTTTAGCCATTATCAGCGCATTTTTAGGATTATTGTTAATACTAATTTCCGCAATAATATTCTCATCACGCAGCGACAGAGTCATAGACAATGTTGTTTCTGGTGAAACAAACTTTATATCTGTAATATTTTTAATATTCGGATTGTTATTATTAATATATGGACTTTATAAGATTCTAGGATTCAGAAACCCTCTGGAAAGTTTGTCTAATAGCATCAACTCCGTTGAAGATAATAAAAAACCGGAATCTGTTGCTAAAGAAGAACCAAAAGAGAAAGTTATCCCAAAAAGTAATATTCCATTGGATAAGGAATCTTACAAAGTTGGCGAATTTAAAATTAAGGATTTGAAAAACAAATTCAAAAGACACACCACACCTAAAAAACCAGCGCCACCTACTCAAGAAGAATTAGATAAAATTCCTCCAGCTCGCGAAAAACCTGAAGAAAAAAAAGGTTTGACAGCTGAAGAGATTGAACAGCTTGAATACGAACAGGCAGTTCGTGAAAATGAATCCATCGACGACATTTTTGCTGAAGTTGAAGACTTTGAGGATATGCCTATTATTTCTGTTGATGGTGAAGATAAAGGAAAAAAATGAATTAAATTTATAATTCGGGCCTGTGGTCTAGTCTGGAATGACGCAGGACTTCGGATCCTGAGATCGGGGGTTCAAATCCCTCCAGGTCCGCTAATTTTTAACCCTAACAACCGCTTCTTTAAAGAAATCCGGTATTAATGAACGGTACATAGGACTTTTAAATAACATGTTAATATCACTGTCAATGATATATGTGTAACATGAATCGTCTTCAGCCCTCATTCCCCTACCGTAAGCCTGCATAAGGGTCATTACGGTTTTATATGCATACCATTTCTTATCCCTTTTCATTCTCATATTTACCTGCTTATCTCCAAGGTATGGGAATGGTACTTTATATATGATTTGGAATCTGCACTTGTCATAAGGCAAATCAACTCCCTCACTCATTGAAGGTGAAACCAAAACCAATGGATTTTCATCCTTTTCAAAGAAATTCAATATCTGTTCCCTGTTTTTGGAAGTATGGGAAATCAGTCTGGAGTTATATAAATTATTGAGTATGTATTGCTGACATTTATAGCTGTGAGTGTGAATCAATCCCTTATCGTTTTCATGCTTTTTGAGAATTTCCTGAAGAATAGGAATTGTTTTTGGCGCAGTATTTTTAATCCTGTTTGCTGACATTTTTCCTGCCAAATCAAGAATGATTGGTCTTTTTTCCTTTGTAAACGGACTGTCAACCTTAATGTGATAAACCTCATTAGGATTTAGGCCTAACCATTTTGAAAACATCTTATGTGAGAGGATTGTAGCGCTCATGAATATGACAACATCCCCATATTTCAGCAGATTGTCTTTTGCATAATGATGAACCCTTAAAGGCTTGAACACGACACCTGACTCTTCAGCGTCGATTACCCAATTTTTAGGTTCCTTTTCCAGATTGTTTGCAAGGGTTTTCAATCGGGAAATTGTTGATCGGATTCTATCTGCCTTGTTTTTCTTGACATTTTTCAAGTCTATTTCTTCATAACTTTCCCTGATGGCCTCTATTTCCATTTTCCAGTCAGAAAGTTCACCATCCTTTAAAGTTTCATCTGAAATTCTCTTGCTTATATCATTTTCAAGAGTTCTGTTATATAGTGCAACTTCCATTGTTGCCATCAGCTTATTTTCTATGTTGTGAGCTTCATCCAAAATCAGCAAAGAGCGCGGAGCGAAATGCTTTACATAATTCAACTCAACAATTGCATAATCATAATTCATCAGAGTTATTGGAGAGTTTATTGCATTGGATTTCTGATTCCAGTAATGACAGTGACTTGGTGACTGGTAAAAAACAGCGCCTCCAAATGAATCCTCAAATGCCAATTCCGCATCCAAAGACGGATTTTTTGCAACTCCGTATCTGCAGAAAAAGTTACTTGATGTTGGAGTTGTTTTACATGTTCCCATATCACAGCTGACATCCAAATTACTTTCCAAACAGGCAAAGTTGCCTCTTCCCTTAACCAAAGGAAAATCAAACTCATTGGAATACTGTGACTGTAGCTGCTTGGTCATTGTCAATATATATGCAGATTCATACATTTTGGCAAGAGTTGTTGCAATTGCTGATTTTCCGGTACCTGTGCCCGCTTCCAAAATAATATATTTATAGCCTTGCCTTATTGCATCATTTATAGTCTGAATAATCTCCAACTGACCAGACCTAGGCTCGGTAAATGGAAAATTTTCAATTATTTCTTCATCAATATGCGGATAAATCTCTTTCAAATATGCAACAGTTCCTTCATCCAACTTATGATTATCGATTGAATAGACCTCAGGAATTTCATCATCCAAAATAGAATGAGAAATGGTCCTTTGAAAACTAAACAGGTTAGTTGGGCCTTTAGACTTGTTGTTATTTGAATTTCCACAAATACAATCACTTTTTAGCATGCCACAATTTGGGCAGAATAATGGATTTGACATTAAAAATATATTAGTTAGTATAATATAAATAAATTATAGGAAGAGCATTTGAAAAATAATATTTAAAACAAAATATTTTATTGTAAAGTGATTATATGGCAAAAAAAGGAAAATTATATGGAATTGGCGTTGGACCTGGAGATACTGAATTACTTACATTGAAAGCTGCAAGAATCTTGAAAGAGGTCCCTGTTGTATTTACACCTAAATCATCAAAAGAAAAAGAAAGTATTGCATTGTCAATTGTTAAACCAGTTCTTGAAGAAAGAGAAGATTATAAAAGATTAATGCTTGTTACACCTATTTTTCCAATGATTGAGGATAAGGATGAACTTGAAAAGATTTGGACAAGCGCTTCTGAAATGATTGCCCAATACCTGAACAGCGGAAGAGATGTTGCTTTCATTACCCTTGGCGATCCTTCAGTATTCAGTACATATTCATATATCCAAAAGAAATTGATTGGAGAATTTGAAATCGAAACCGTTCCGGGAATAACTTCATTTACCGCCTGTGCGGCAGCTAGAAACAAGGCGCTGGTGGAACAAAATGAAATCTTAAGCATTGTTCCAAAAATAGACGATAGATTGGAGGATGTGCTTGAATACAGTGATTCTATTGTACTTATGAAAGCGTCAAGAAATACATCACAATTAGAAGAAACAATAGAACAAAAAGAAAGACCTAAAGAAATCTATTCCGTGCAAAACTGTACCCGTGAAAATGAGAAAATAATCGAAGGCTTTTCACACGAAAAACCTTATCTTACAACTACAATAATCAAATTTGAAGATGACTAGTGGGATAGGACACCTAACGGTTCTATCTCAAATACGCATTTTTCGTCTCCCATAGTATAACATTGAGTTTCAATAACGCTTACCGGGAGATTGAAAAATTCTGTAAATAAACCTTCAAAGATGCCTGTATCTAAAAAGCATGCAGGTTTTCCTGTTTTTGGAAGCAATTCACATTCAAAACAGTCGTAAGTTGTAATCTTAATTATTTGGCCTACTTTAAATGTGAGTCTGCCAAGACCTTTTCTTTGCCAGAATTCGGCAAGATTGTCCATAAAGACATTCAAATCATCATCATACAATTTTTCAAAAATTGATTTGCCTATACTGTTTCCAGTGGATTGTAAAATCGGGTCTATATTTATTCCTTCCTGAATAAGCATTGCCTTTAATGTGTGAAACAGCAATGTGGAAAATTCCGCATCTACATCAACAATATTTTTTATCAGATAATCGGCCTGAGTTTCCTCTATTTCCTTTGGTTCGGAAATGTCAACAGATCCAATGTATTTTGAATTTAAAAAGAATATTTTTTTTCTGTTGTCTACTGGATGAACTTTATATGAAATAATTCCGCTTTCTCTAAGACTTTTGAGATGAACTGAAACGGTGGATTTGGATTTACCTGTGTTACTGACTATTTCATCAAATTCCATGTCTCTATCTCTAAGCATTTCTAGTATTGTAAGTTTTACTGGACTTTTTATGACATTTACTCCAATGTTATCATCTGCATTGGAGAAAATCTGTATAGGTTTTTGTTCGCTCAAAATATATTCCCCCGATTATGTAGGTATATTTGATATTTATGGGTTAATAAATCTATCTATAATTGAAAAAAAGGATTATTGTATAATTTATCTATAAAAAAACTGAACAAATGGAAAATCAAAAAATAAAATTAATACGAACTGTTCGTTTAAAATAAAATAAATAGTTCGTATACTTAAATACAAAATATGCAAAACATCATATCCCAAATAATCTTCTTGCATTTTCAGTGGTTATTTGTGTGACTTTTCCCTCTTCAATATCTAGCTCTTCGGCTATTTTTCTTATGACATATTTTATGTTTAGAGGAGTATTCTTTTCTCCCATCTTTTCCTGCGGAGGCAAGTATGGAGAATCTGTTTCTACAAGAATATGGTTAATGTCTATCTGTTTAACCATTTTTCTTATTTTCTTATTGTTTTTGTGGGTGACTGGCCCGCCAATTCCAATATAGAAACCCAATTTGATGAATTCACGTGCCATTTCGGCCGAACCCTGATAGCAGTGCAGAAATCCCACAACGTTATGTTGCTTCAACATGTCAAAGACGTCCTGCATTGATTTTCTGGAATGGACTATCACAGGCAAACCATGTTTTTCAGCAAGATTCAGCATTTTTTCAAATAATTCCTTTTGCTTATCACTATTGTCTTTTGTATGGTAATAGTCAAGGCCTATTTCACCTACGGCAATTACATTTTCATCGGCCAGCTGTTCATCCAACAGAGAAATGTCTGTGTCCGTTATTTCATCTGCAACAGAATAAAAATACCCCAAAGCGGCATGGGCGTTTTCATATTTGCCTGACAATTCCAATACTTCCGTATTGCTTTTTGGATCCGTGCCGTTCAATATGACATGCAGGTCATTTTTTGCAGCTTGCCTTATTATTTCCTCTGCATTTTCCATTTCACTGTTGTAAATGTGGCAATGAGTATCTATTATCATGAAAAATCCCCATTTAAGATTGTTTAAAATTTAACTCCTTTGCATAAGTTTTTATTGTTTCGATTTCTAATTATTATATAATTAATTGAATTAAATTAAATTTTTTGGTGAGTACAAATGGATGAAAAGTTTTCAAGAACCGAAATGCTGATTGGAAATGAAGGAATGGACAAATTAAGCAATGCTAAAGTTGCCGTTTTTGGCATTGGCGGAGTAGGCTCATTTGTCTGTGAAGGACTTGCCAGAAGCGGGATAGGCAATTTCGTTTTGGTTGACTATGACAAGATTGATGAAAGCAACATCAACAGGCAATTGATTGCAACCATAAAAACAATCGGGAAATACAAGGCCGATTTGATGAAGGAACGGATATTGGAAATCAATCCGGATGCAAACGTTGAGGTCTACAGGGAATTTTACATGGCCGATTCCGAGACAAATCTTATTACAGAAGACCTTTCATATGTTGTCGACTGTGTAGATACCATAATGGCCAAGATTGCAATAATATGCAATTGTGACGCTCTTGGCGTTCCGGTTATCTCCTCAATGGGAACCGGAAACAAGTTAGATCCTTCAATGTTTGAAGTGGCCGACATTTTTGAGACTTCAGTGTGTCCGCTTGCCCGAATAATGAAAAAAGACCTTAGAAAGAGAAATATTGACAAGCTGAAAGTAGTCTATTCCAAGGAACATCCGATAAATACGAATGACCATGCCATAAATAAAAATCAAAATAAAAAATTTAAGGTGAAAGGCAGCGTTTCGTTTGTGCCTTCCGTTGCAGGATTGATAATTGCGGGCGAAGTGATAAAGGACATTTCCGGAACCTAAGTAAGCATTTAATCCCCCTTTATTTTTCACATTAATTGTTGCGAGTATTAACATTTATATTACTATTTATCCAAAATAATATCATGACAGATGTAGTACTTTTAACCGGAGCGGGGCAAATTGGAATGGCCATCGCCAGACGGATTGGACACGGCAAAAAAATAGTAATTGGAGATAAAAATATTGAAAATGCGCAAGCTACCTCCAAAATAATGACCGAAGCTGGCTATGACACTGAAATATTTGAATGTGACATATCCTCAAGGCAGTCCATTTTAAATTTGATTGGCGAAGCACAGAAATTTGGAGAAATCACATATTTCATAAATGCAGCTGGAGTTTCACCTTCACAGGCTCCAATCGAAGCAATCCTAAAAGTGGATTTGTATGGAACAGCAGTTTTACTTGAAGAAGTTGGAAAAGTCATTAAAGAAGGTGGATGCGGTGTTACAATATCATCCCAATCCGGCCATAGAATGAAACAGCTAGGCGCAGAAATAGACGAACAACTGGCCACAACACCAACAGAAGACCTATTGGATTTGGAAGTTCTCCAGCCGGAAAACATAAACGATACACTACATGCCTACCAGCTCGCTAAAAGATGCAACGAGAAAAGGGTAATGTATGAAGCATGCCTATGGGGTGAAAAAGGAGCAAGAATCAACTCAATTTCACCGGGAATTATTGTAACACCATTGGCCCTCGATGAATTCAACGGACCAAGAGGTGACTTTTACAAAAACATGTTTGCATCAGCACCTGCAGGAAGGCCAGGAATCGCTGATGAGGTGGCAAATGTTGCTGAGCTATTGATGTCAGATAAAGGGTCATTTATCACCGGAACCGATTATCTGATTGATGGAGGTGCAACAGCATCATATTTCTACGGAAAGCTAAAACCGGAATAAAATTTAGGTGTGAAAATGAGCGACAAAGAAAAGTTTGATAAGGAAAATGTATTTGGATTGGGCATTCCAAATGACATGTTTGCACAGTATTTCATTGGCCAATCCTACTTAAATCCACTGGTAGACATTGAAAATACCAACATTTTTGTAGCAAATGTGACCTTTGAGCCTGGCTGCAGAAATAATTGGCATGTCCACAATGCCAAAAGTGGCGGAGGTCAAGTATTAATCTGCACCGCAGGGGAAGGATGGTATCATGAAGAAGGAATGGAACCTCAAAGCCTAAAACCTGGAGTGGTAGTCAATATCCAACCGGGCGTTAAGCACTGGCATGGAGCTAAAAAGGACTCCTGGTTTAGTCACGTGGCAGTTGAAGTGCCTGGCGAGGATTCATCCACAGAATGGCTGGAACCTGTAGAAGATGAAGAATACGAAAAATTAGAATAATAGCTGTTATATCACTCTTTACAAAGCTAAAAAAATTTTAAAAGTCGTTTAACACAATTAAACGACTACTTTATTTTTGATTTATTTTAAAACAAACTTTTTAAGACCTATAATGCTTAAGATTATGGCAATTATATAACCAATTAATGAAATTAAAGGCATGTCAAATACCATTGGACCAAAAGAAACAACGGAAGAACCAATTAGAAGTGCTGATACCAATGCAACTATTGACACCTTATCAGTGATGTCGACTTCAAACTTAAACTGCAATTCCTCATTGTCAATCTTGTGAATGGTTCGTGTAAGGAGTTTCGGCAATGCCTGAATCATGTGCTCATATAATATAATATTGCTTTTTTTGCCTTTTAGATACTTTTTAGGGTCAATCCTTTCTTTGGCAACCTGTTTTGCAATTGGCTTGATTGATGCAAAAACATCAATTTCCGGATCCAAGTTCTCGGCAATAGCTTCAACCATTGACAATCCCCTTGCCATTGTAACAAATTCGTTTGGAAGGATTACGCCATATTCCTGCATAAGATTTAGCATTTCTTCAAGAACACCATCGAAACGGTCGAGTTCAACACCGAAATATCTTCCAAACAAGTCATTCAAATCCCTTTTCAAGGTTCTTGTTTCGATATCGTAATCCAAAATGTCCATGTACATCAATTGATTTATCAGTCCGTCGACATCCTGGTCTACAAATAGAATCATTAATTCTGAAAGGTTCTTTTTGAATTCTTCATCAAAGAATCCCATCATACCCAAATCCAGATAACATAAAACGTTATCCTCTAAAATCATTATGTTTCCTGGATGAGGGTCACCATGGAAGAAACCGTCTATGAATATTTGTTGAAGATATGAATCAATTACATTTTTTGCAAGAAGCTTCTTGTCAAATTCTTCACTATCACTTGTGTATACATCGTTGAGCTTTGTACCGTCGATGAATTCCATTGTTAAAACTTTTGATGTGCAGTACTGAGAATATGTTTCCGGAATATGTATGGCAGGATTATCCTCAAAATTCAATTCTATGCGTTGCATATTCATGAATTCATTGTTATAATCTATTTCCTTGTGAATTGAGCGGTCAAATTCTTCCATAATTCCCGGAAGATTCAGTTTTCTAAGACTGGCGTTCCATTTGTCGGCACGGTTGGCAACATATTTCATTATCCTTATGTCAAGGTCTATCTTATCTGTGATGCCTTCCTTTTGCACTTTAACTGCAACTCTCTCACCAGTGAGCAATTTGGCTTCATGAACTTGGCCTATGGATGCTGTTGCTAGATGCTCATGTGAGAAATCTTCAAATAATTCATCAATGTTGCCGTTGAGTTCCCTTTCAACTATCTCTTTAACCTTATCATATGATATGGCAGGATTGTCGTCCTGCAAGTTAGCCAATTCACCTGCAATTTTTTCTCCAACGATATCAGGTCTTGTGCTTAACAGTTGGCCCAACTTTATAAAGGTAGTTCCCAATTCCTGAAGCATCAATCTTAATTTTACCGGAATTTCATCGTCCAATAATAGACTAGGTGAATCATCGTCTTTATTGCGTATTTTGCTTTTAGCAGTTTGGCCTAAAACTTCATCGAACCCATATTTTTTTAATGCGCTCCTAATTTCGCCCAAACGCTGTTTAGTTTTTTTATCCATATTAATCCTCATAATAAATATTATCTTAAGTGTTTTGATTATAGGCTATGTTTAATGGCTTGAATATATATTATGTTTTATCAAATCATCTTTATAATCTTACCTAAACTTAATGACATATCTAATATTTCAATCACCTCTTTAGATAAAAGTTAATTATTTTGTAATGACATATATTGATTAATGAACATTAGGGAATTTCATGAAAATGATTTAAAAGAAATGATTGATATCTGGAATGAGATTGTTGAAGAGGGAAATGCATTTCCCCAGGAAAACATTCTGAATTTGGAATCTGGAAAAGATTTCTTTTCATCGCAGACATATACCGGCGTGGCCATATTAAATGAAAGAGTGGTAGGATTATATATTCTTCATCCCAATAATGTGGGCCGGTGCAGCCATATTGCAAATGCAAGCTATGCAGTATCATCTGAAATGCGTGGAAAGCACATTGGAAAAAATTTGGTTTTGGACTCAATTGAAGTTGCAAGAGACAAAGGATTTCTAATACTTCAATACAATGCGGTTGTAGAAACAAATCATGCGGCACGCCATCTGTATGAAAAATTAGGTTTTAAGCAGTTGGGAGTCATTCCAAAAGGATTTAGAGCAAAAAATAATAATTTCGAAAACATATGCTCCTATTACATTGAACTTTAAAATAATAAGGTTCACATATAATTATTTTGAAACATGATAATCATAACTTCTTATAAAACTTATAAAAAAGTTCAGATACTTATCGGATTACCACTAAACCCCAATACAGAATTTATTTTTTGACAAATTTAAAATTTGAAATTAGCACCAACATTGCGTTCATTAACATTTTCAACAATTAAATATAATATACATAGTTTAAATAAATAATGATTATAAGCGAAAATGATAATGAATTCCCTGAATATATTACTTTCCAAGAACTTTTGAAAAGTATAAATGGTATAAACCATTGCTTGTACTTGTGATTGGAGCAATTGTTTTTTTAATATTGCAAACTTTAATAATTGCAATTTTTGGTATAATCTATGGCTTTGATGTTATTTCTCCATTAATGAGTGGAGGATATGACTCATTGAATTCTGAAGTTGGAAGATATATCGGTTATCTGTCTATAGCTATTTTCATTCCTTCAATATATATTGCCTCCAGGATTGTTCGTGACAGGCCTTTTTCATCATACTCCTCATCCCGTGGAGGATGGAACTGGAAACTTTACTTTAAATGTTTAACCATTCCATTAGCAATATCCATAATTTATCAGATTATATCTGCCCTGATAATTGGGCGACAGGGGCCAAATACATTGACACTAACATTCTTCCTCGTATGCTTAATAATCATCCCTCTCCAGTGTATTGCCGAGGAATACCTGCTGAGAGGTTTTGTAATGCAAACCCTAGGGTCATGGTTTAAGATACCTGTCCTTGCATTGATTGCACAAGCGGCAATCTTTGCATTAATGCACCCATACAGCATTTTAGGAGTAATAGGAGTATTTATTGATGGCCTTGTTTTAGGATTTTTAGCTTGGAAGACAAACGGTTTGGAACCCGGTTCAGCTTTCCATAGTGTGAACAATTTTACTATTGCAATGGTTGTGGCTTTAGGATTTGACGTGTCCACATCAACAATTGACCTGACCAATTTTGTATCAACAATTGTCGTCACATTAATTACTGCATTTGCACTATACTACATCGGCAACAGGCAAGGCTGGTTTAACGACAAAACAGGTGAATCTAAATTGATTTAATTGGATATTGAAGTAGATTTCTCTTCTATCCAATCCTTATAATCACTAGGTAAATGAACACATCAGTGCACAAATGAGTAATGTATGAAACCAAGGCATTTTTGGTTTTGATAGTCATTAAATCTGAAAATCTAAATCCTATTTTCAAATTTAATAGATATTTGGCATGAATAATTTGAGCTATATAACTATTAAATATTGTCAATTATACCTTTTATATTAAATAAGAACATAAATAAATAACAATGTTTCAATTAAGAAAATTAAATTCATTATTAGTCATAATAATCATTCTAATTATCATATCCCATGCTTTATTAGCAGGACTATGTCTAGCGGAATTGATTAATTACACTCCAAATATTAATGTAACCGGGCAAGTGGTATTATCCTTTGTCATAGTCCATATAATCATAAGTCTATACTTATTTATTAAAGACAAGATTAATCAGAGAAAAATACGTGTTTATCCACAAATTAATAAGGATACGGCAGTTCAGGCCATTAGTGGAATATTCATAATCATTTTTATTGCAGCGCATGTTTTATCATACATTTATCTTCCGGCATATATTCCGAATTTCAGCTGGCAGATTACTCATCTGATTATCGATACATTATTCTTTATAACATTATTCATCCATTTGCAGATAAGCATTCCACGATTATTGGTTTCATTCGGATTTTTAGTTGAAAAAAATGATTATGATAACTGCATGAAAGTTGTCAGAATCATATTGATTATAATATTTACGTTATTATTCTTAACAGAGTTATTCTATTATATTCTATAAAAGGGTTGGTTTTAATGGTAAAAGAAATTATAGTGATTGGTGCAGGTCTTGCAGGATTGACATGCAGTGTAAAATCCGCCAGTAAAAATATGCATGTGAAATTATTTTCACCAGCGCAATCAGAACGCTCCCAATCAGTAATGGCAATGGGAGGAATAAACGCCGCATTAAACACTAAAGGAGAAAATGACTCTGTAAATGAACATTATACTGACACTATTAATGCAGGACAACATATCAACAACCATGATGCCGTGAAAAAACTGACAAATGATGCACCGGAAATAATAGATTGGTTGAGCAAACTTGGAACAAGTTTCACAAGAGACGACGACGGCAATGTGGATGTCCGGTACTTTGGCGGGCAAAAAAAGATGAGAACAGCTTATGCAGGTGCAAGAACCGGAAAACAGATTCTAACTGCAATCAACACCGAATGCAGGAAATGGGAATATAAAGATAAAATTAAAAGGTATGTCGGTTGGAGATTCCTATCATTGATATTGGATGATAATAATGTCTGTCGTGGCGTGGTTATGATTAACGAAAATACAGAGGAAATAAAAGAGTTTTATGCTGATTTTGTCGTTATAGCATCCGGCGGCATGAATAAGGTTTTTGGAAAAATCAGTGGATCTCTGCACAATGACGGATTTGTAACCGGGAAATTATTACGTCAGGGCGTTGAACTGGCTAATATGGAAATGATACAGTACCATCCAACAACAATAGAAACTCCTGTTAAACGAATGCTCATTACTGAAGCTGCCCGTGGAGAAGGCGGCAGATTATACACTTTGCGCAACGGTGAAAAATGGTATTTTATGGAAGAATGGTATCCTGAACATGGTGCCTTAATGCCTCGAGATGTTGTATCTCGAAGCATACACCGAGTGTGTCATGAATATGACCTTGGAATTGATGGTGAAAATAAGGTTTATTTGGATTTAACTCATTTGGATGAAAAAACAGTCAAGATTAAACTTGATGAGGTTTATGATGTTTGTATGAATTATCTAAATCTTGACCTAACCCGTGAGCCAATTCCAGTTTATCCAGGCGTCCATTACTTCATGGGAGGCATACGTACCGACTATGCTCACAAAACCAATATTGAGAACCTTTTTGCTATTGGAGAATGTTCCTCACAATATCATGGCGCCAATCGTCTTGGAGGAAATTCATTGCTTGGAGCCATACATGGCGGATGGGTAGTGGCTGAGCTATTGGAAGAAATTTCATCTGAAAATAACGATTCTAAAGAATATAATCAAACTTTAAACTGCGAATATGAGGCCTATGAAAATTGGAAAGAACTGCAAAAAGAGGACAACAATATTTCATCATATGAAATTGAAAATGAAATTGCAGATATAATGAACAAAACCATGGGGATTTACAGAACAGAAAGTGAACTGAAAGAGGGACTGGATAGACTGGATTTGCTTGAAACTATCAATGTAAACAGCCATGGAAACTATTATGACTACATTTTAATAAAATCATTGGTGGATATTGCAAAATCAATGATATTATCAGCATTGGCAAGGAAAGAAAGCAGAGGCGCTCATCAAAGATTGGATTATCCCGAAACAAGTGATGAATACCTAAAAACAACAGTGATATCATTTAACAGTGATGAATTAGAAATTACATTCAACGATACCGAAGAGAGAATGGGATGGTAGTATGGAGTCAATAACTGTAATTATAAAAACATCAGAAGGCGTGAAGGAATACACCTATGAAGGAGACCTCAACATTCCGGTAACCACCCTATTGGAAAGAATCAATGTGAAAAATGATATTAAAATTCATTATTCGTCCAGCTGTCTTCAGGGACTGTGCGGCAGTTGTTCAATGATAATCAATGGCCTGCCACGGCTTGCATGCAAAACATTTGTAAATGAAGAAGAAATGACTCAAAAAACGCATAAGATTACAATAGAACCTTTAAGCAAGTTTACTGTTGTAAACGACTTGGTTGTCGATAGAACTTCCATGTTTGAAAATATTAAAAATTCCCACCAATGGCTTGAAGAAGAAGCGCGTATTAATAAGGATAATTTAGAATTTGAATATGAAACATCACAATGCTTGATGTGCGGGTGCTGTTTGGAGGCCTGTCCTAACTATACTGGTGAAGATGACTACTATGGCGCCATTTTACCTGTAACATCCTCTAAAATATCAAAACAAGAAAAGGATATGGATAAACAAAAGTTTCTCAAAGAAAATTACAGCAATCATTTTTATAATGCTTGTGTGAAATCTCTTGCCTGTGAAAATGTTTGTCCAATGAATATTCAAACGCAACGAGCCATTTCAATAATGAATCGCCATTCAATTTGGAAATTCAATAAATTATTGAAAAAATAACAATGAATAAACACACTAACAACGTATAAAACTTATAAAAAAGTTCCGATACTTATCGATTAACAATAGTAAAAACTCAAAAAATTATATTTAATTTTATTTATAAGCTTTAGACCTATCTTCAATACGTCCTATATAAATACAATTATCAGCAACTTTAAAACAAATCCTATAATTCCCCTTTCTAGCCCTTTTATACTTGGGATATCGTTTTACTTTTTTATAACGAACATCGTCTGGGTTTTCTACTATTTCCCCTAATTGCTCACGGATTAATTTATAAACTATTGGATTTTTCTTTTTATAATATTTTAATTGTTTTAAAGCAGATCGCTTAAATTCAATTTCCATATTAATCATCTAGATATGCATCGAGTTCATCTAATGAAGAGAAATGAACTCCTTCTCCATTTGCAAATTCTTTATCCGCTTCAATTAAATCTTTTATTTGTTGATATTCTTCATAAGCATCTAAAAGTTTGGAAATGATATCATTAAAGGAATCATTCTTATGGCCAAGGTCTGCTAATCGTTCATGGTTTAATAAACTTACTCTGATAGCTTTTGTTTCCATTTTATATCACCAAATTATATATTTGTTGATAATGTATATATAGTTAACATTGTATACAATGTAAATCTTATCAACTAAATTTAATAATACAATAAGCAGAAATATTTGAAACAAATACGAACAATTCGTATAAAACTTATAAAAAAAGTTCCGATACTTATCGATTTTCACAACTCAAATCCTAGTACAAAAGAAAACATGAAAAACATAAAAAGTTTTTATGATTCTTATGTTTCTTATGTTTTTCAAAAATCTATAAATTTTAAAGTGATTCATTAGATATTTTTCATTTGTTGCAACACCATTATTTTACCTTTGATTAAAAGTAATTTCCACTGCCCGATATTTTCAGAGAATTGAAGGCTTTCCAAAGTTAATATTTAATTAAATACTTCTAAATGGATATATTCCTTTCTTTTCATAACTATTTTTTAGCCAGTAGGCAAGTATTGGGTCAGTAATCTGGTATTTGCTATTTACGTATTCAATTAAGTCAAATTCTAGCAGGCGATTCAATGGCCCATTAAGTAATCCGCTAGTAACTTCTAATGTAATGTAATTTACATTATGTATTGTAACATAATGTAGTTTTAATTATATAATTAATTTTTAATTATATTATTAAGTTAAAGCGATTTTACAAAAGAAATTTCTTAAAAAAAGAAAATACTATTGGAAACATAACATTACTTTCAAAACAGCCATCATAATTGAAATTAAAAACTTTCAGTCCAATATGATTAAATTTAAAAATGAAAAAAACACAAAGTCATAGTGTAGAAAACCACAAAAATATAGTATGAAAAAGCACAAATATATAGTGTAGAAAACCACAAAAATATAGTTTAATGGGGTTGACAAAACATGTCAGAATTTTATTATAAAAGAATACTTGATGAAACTATTGAAAAAAGACTTAAAATGGTGGGTGCAGTTGTTATTGAAGGTCCTAAATGGTGCGGTAAAACAACAACAGCAAAACAACATGCCAAAAGTATTTTACAACTACAAGACCCAGACAATAGGCAGAACTATTTAGAATTAGCTGAAATAATGCCTTCAAAATTATTAGAAGGTGAAAACCCCCGATTAATTGACGAATGGCAGGTCGCACCAGTATTGTGGGATGCCGTAAGAACAAAAATAGACAACACTCCAGGATATGGACAATTCATCCTAACCGGTTCAACAAGTGTTAACAATGATGAGATTATGCATACTGGGACCGGACGAGTAAACAAAATGACAATGCTGCCTATGAGTTTATATGAAAGTAAGGAATCAAACGGCAGAATATCAATTTTAGAATTATTCAAGAATCCTGACATGAATATTGATGGAATTGAATCGGATTTGACAATTGAAGATTTGGCATTTGCAACATGCCGAGGAGGATGGCCAGAAAGTATCATACAAACGGATAGAGAAGCACAGTTATTTGTTGCCGAAAATTATGTTGACAATATTTGCAAATCAGATATATCCACAGTTGATAGAGTTAAAAGAGACCCAAACCGAGCTAAAAAAATATTAAGATCATATGCACGAAACAATTCCACAGAAGCAACAAAACAAACAATCTTAAAAGATGTAAAGGGAAATTATCCAGACATGGCTTACTCAACATTGGACGATTATCTAAAAGCACTATCCAAATTATTTGTCACTGTCGATATTCCTGCCTGGAATCCAAATATACGGTCAAAATCTGCAATGAAATCATCAGATAAACGAGAATTCATCGACCCGTCAATAGCAACAGTTTTGCTAAATTTAGACCCTGATGGATTATTGTTCGACCTAGACACATTCGGACACATATTTGAAAACTTATGCATGAGAGATTTATCAGCATACACTTCATCCATGGGAGGACAAGTATTTTACTATAGAGACCGTTACGGGTTGGAATGTGATTGTGTATTAACTTTAAAAAATGAAGATTATGCATTAATAGAATTTAAATTAGGAAGTACAAAAATCGAAAAAGGAGCAAAAAACTTATTAAAACTTGACAGCCTTATTAAAAAGAAAATTTCAGGAACTGATTTATATATCAAAGAGCCAAAATTTTTAGCAGTGATAACCGGAGGAAAATTTGCCAAAACAAGAAAAGATGGAGTAAAAATCATTCCAATAGGATGTTTAAGATAACATCCTATTCAAAAACATTTGAAAAAAACCAAAAATTAAACTATAGTTTTTTTGGAAAAGTTTATACCTTATGAGGTTCATATATAATAATCATGAAAGTCGCAAAAATTGAAGAACATTTAACGGACAATGACTTAAATGATCTTATAAAAGAACATAAGGATTCGTACAATATTTATC
>JAFQXD010000064.1 GCA_017407115.1 Methanobrevibacter sp.
AGTCGTGGATGAATTGCACAAAAGAGCATTATTACTTTTCAAATGCTCTCTGAAAATCTTTAAATTACAAACTAAATATATTAATAAATGACAATGAAAAGTTTAATTCAAAATTTTTCAACGAAAACCAAGTTAAAAAAATAAATTAAACTATAAAAGTCTTAACCTTCGGGACGAGGGGGATAGCACGGTAATTCTACACTCAAAAGAGAGTACAGCCCGTGAAGTAAGAATCCTCAACTTCTATAAGTTGAGGTAGTTCAAGGCTGACTACAGACAAATTCGTAGAAGATGATTTAGAGAGAAATATAATTTGCGACAGGTTAGGTGGTAGAATGAGTTTGATTGATGAATACGGTGAAAATAAATATCAGCAAGGCATTGAACAGATTATTGTTAATTGGTTAAAATCAGGTGATATGGCAGAAATAATTGCGGAAAAATCAAAAGTTCCATTGGAAAGGGTTCTTGAAATAAAAGAAAAACATAATTTGTAGATTTGTGGTATGATGAAACAGGTAATGATTGTTAGAACAGATTTAAAAATGCGCAAAGGCAAGATTGCGGCCCAATGCTGTCATGGGGCAATAGGGGCATACAAAAAATCCCCTGCAGACAAAATCAGAAAATGGGAAAATGAGGCTTATGCCAAGGTGGTTTTGAAAGTCCAGACATTAGAAGAGTTGACAGAGCTTAAAAAAGAAGCCGACAAAAAGGGCATTGCAAATTATCTGGTTGTTGATGCCGGAAGGACTCAGATACCTACATCAAGCGTTACAGTTTTGGCTCTCGGACCTGATGAGGATGAAATTCTTGATGAAGTGACTGGAGATTTGAAGCTTTTATGAGTAAACTATCATTTTAATGATGGCTATTTTTAATTAAACAGGGTAGTGATTATTATCATAAAACAGGTTGTTAAGATTGGAGGAAGTCTGTTTCCAAATTATGCAATAGACTTGGCAGATAAGCTAGAAAACACCGGTTCAGTTATAATACTGGGTGGAGGCGAATTTGCCAATCTCATTCGAAAATACAATGATGAGATGAACTTTTCAGATGAAGCTAATCACTGGACGGCTATTGACTGCATGGACATAATAGCCAAACTGGTAAACGATAAGGTGGAATCAACAAAACTCGCTTATTCACTGGAAGAGGTTAATGAAATATCCAATGATGGGTTTACGCCTATTTTTGTCGTTTCAGAATTTTTAAAGCGGGAAGATCCATTTGAATGTTCATGGGATGTGACCTCAGATTCGATTGCAGCATATGTTGCAAACTGCCTAAATGCGAACCTTTTTATAGTAACAGATGTAAATGGTATATATACCCAAGAACCGAAGGAGCCAGGTTCAACATTCATAAGTAAAATTGATGCAAAAACTTTACTAACTTTTCAAGAGTCATCGATTGATGTAATGTTGCCGTCTCTTTTATTAGAGTTTGGGACTGATTGTTATGTTGTGAATGGGAAGTGCCCTGAAAGGGTTTTATCTCTTATAGATGATAATATAAATGATTATAACTTCGATTACACACAAATAATAGGTGATAAAAGATGAAAACTGTAGAATGTATTTCATGTAAACAAGAAATTCCATTAACAGGACCATTCGTTGAATTCGAATGCCCTATTTGTGGAGCAAAAATTGCAAGATGTGAAAAATGTCGTACTTTTGGTCACGCTTACAAATGCGAATGCGGATTTGAAGGACCATAAATATAAATGGAGGAATTAGAATGGGTGAAGTATTAACAACTATGAAAATCATGCCAGACAGTCCAGACGTAGATTTAGAAGCTATTAAAGCAACCATTAAAGATTCAATGCCTGAAGGTGCTGAACTTCATGACATTGCTGAAGAACCAATTGCATTTGGTTTAGTTGCTATCATCTTAAGTTTCATCACTGAAGATGGTGAAGGCGGATCCGGACCTGTTGAAGAAATGGTTTCTGCTATTGAAGGCGTAGCCAGTATCGAAATTACTGGTGTTGGAAGATTAATGTAATCTTCCTTTTTTATTCTTTTTTTGTAATTTATTTAGAAGTTAGTCCTTAATGTTCCGGACCAATTTTTAATTTAGTCATGCCTAAAAATTTCAAAACATTTAAATATGTCCTGTTACTATCTATGTATAGTGATAAAAATTAGGTTTGCCTAAAAATCTGATTTTGATTGCTATTGTATTTTGGTTTAAAACCATACTACAATTCTCCGATTATTGCTGAATTAGTTTAATTTCGCTCTAATTTGGCAATGGCATATAACTACTCTCAAGAAATTAAATATGAAATCCATATTTAATTTCACAATCTATTGGAGGTATTAAATGGAAAATAAAACCAGACCAAAATGTTGTGAAATAGAAAAGGATTCAAAAGAGAAAAAAAGCATCTTGAAAAAAATATGGTGTTTCTTTTTTGGATGTAACTGTCACTAATCGTTTATTTTTTTAAATTATTCTCTTTTTGAAAATATTTAAGTATTATAATTAAGAAACTATTATTTACTTTTAATAAACTAAAGTAGGTAAGAATTATGGATAGGACAAGAAAATTACTCATTGCTATTTTGATTGTTGTTCTCATTGGTCTTATAACAATTATTGCAGGCGCATTATTCATAGGTCACGATACCGAACTTACTGAAGGAAATAAGAATATTTTGGTATGTGCTATTGATGAAAGTGAACCTAGGCCTGGAATGGGGGCCTGTGATATGGCGTTCATTGTTACTTTAGATAATGGTACTCTTAAAAATTACACTGCCATCTATCCGGGTGGTTTAACACACCCGACAGCTGCAGAACCTGCAGAAGCGCAATCTCAAGGGGCTGGATCTAAACTGTTGCTTCACGATGCTTTCTGGAGTGCAGATAATGCTGAGGCTATGAAACTGGCAAAAGAAATTGTAGAATATAACACTAACATGAAAATAGATTCAGTTGTTGCAGTCAACACTGAAGCTTTGGATGCGGTGCTTAATGCTGCCGGACCAATCGATATTAACGGAACTCCAACAAATGTGAGCGGTATTGACATTATCCGTGAAGAGGATTGGGGTAATGGTGTATCAAGAGGAGATGCAGTATTGAACATTGTTAAATCTGCAGCCAGAGCTGCGAAAGACCCTGAAGTTAAATCCGCAATGATCAATGCGGCCATTGACCAATATTCCAAAGGAAATATCATTATGGATCAGCAAGGTGCTTTCGTTGGATTGTTGGCATCAAAAGGAATTGAAACCTTCTTCGGTTAATTCCTTTCTTTTTTTATTTTTTTTAAATTTTAGGCTCTAATTTTTTAATAAACACTCCCATATACATGACTGTCATCGGGAAAAACACTGAATAAACAAATATCAGTAACGTGGATGAAATCACATCGCCCATAACTGTTGAACCCGCCATCAACATTATCAGACTAATCACTGGAGCTAGAATGGCTATAAACGTATAGATTAAAATGAATGAATTTAATTTTTGAGAATATTCCTTTAATTTGATTTGCATCTCAAATGAAATGTCCTTTGCAATGATGTCTAAACTATTCGCCAAATTGCCTCCAACCCTCAGAGTTCCTATAATCTGCTGTATTGTCCTTGTAAGTCCCTCTGAATTTACTCGTTTTGACATTTCAAGAAGAGAGTCTTCTGTCGATTTTCCAAATTTGACCTCTTCTAGGACCCTATTGATTTCCTTTGAAAATGTTCCATACTCAGCGTCCCTGATTGTCAGTAAGGTGTCATGAAGGCCCTTTCCGGATTTCAATTCGATTCCCATATGCCGTAATGCATAAGGCAGTTCCTGATTCAAGTCAGAATAGCTTCTTTGCTGTTTGATTTTGGGATAATAGATTAAAAATATATAAAACATGGCCATTACTACCAAATATATTCCACTGATCTCCAGTGACGCTACTGCCGACAGCAGTATGAATAAAAGAAATATTGTGGCTATTGATGATTTTTTAATCATGATGGGAAGCAGGTATTCTCTTATTTCATCAATTCTGTCATCATTTTTCATGGATGAGGGTCTATTTTTTTCAAGGTTAAGCTTTGAAAAAATCGAAAATATTTTTTCACCCTCACTCTTTTCGCCTTTAAAATTAATATTTTTGATAAATGAAACTGCAGACAATGCAATTTCACCAATCAATATGAAAATTTTATCTAAAATAATATCACCCGTTTAACAGTATTCTGTTTAAAACCTTTTCACTGTCTTTATAGTATAGGTCTAAAACGCTTTTAACGTCACTGACGGAGCGTATATCATAGTCAACCATATGCTTAAGGACTATTTCTCTGTTTTCAATCTCTTTTTGAATTTCATTCAGTGATTTTCCGCTTAAGCTTGCAATCTGGGATAGAGTTTTGCTTGAAATGCTTATGTTGTCAATGTTGTCCGTTTCGGGATTCCATTCAAAAATCTTATTCAGCTGAACCACTCCTTCCTCTATTCCGACGACTTCCGCAACTTCACTGATCCTTCTATATGATACTCCAGAGGGAGTATAAATTCTATTCTGCATTATGATGAAGTCTATGGCCTGTATCATTATTTCGGGAACGGACATTGGTGCATTGGTCAGTCTTGTAATTGTCTCTCGGGCATCGTTTGAGTGGAGTGTTCCAAATCCTGAATGCCCTGTATTCAATGCCGTAAAAAGGGTTATCGCTTCATCGGCCCTTACTTCTCCAACAATTATTCTGTCGGGGCGTTGTCTCAGGGAGTTTTTAACCAAATCGTTCATTGTCAATTCTCCTTTGTTTTCAACGTTGGCAGGACGTGTTTCCATTCTTATTACGTGCTCGTGTGGAATCTGCAGTTCTAGGGTGTCTTCTATGGTGATGATTCTCTCTTTCGGATTTATAAAAGAGCAGAGTGCATTCAGTGTTGTTGTTTTTCCGGAACTTGTCCCTCCGGATATTATTGCATTTGCGGATTTAACGCCCAGCCCGTCAATGCATAGCCACAAGAATGCCGTAAGTTCAATTGAGATGGTTTTGGAGTTTATCAAATCAATGATGGTAAACGGATCTTTTTTGAATTTTCGGATTGTAAGTGAAGGTCCGTCTGCTGATACGGGTGGAATAGTGGCGTTTATTCTTGAGCCGTCCATCAGTCTGCCGTCCAAAATGGGGGATTCCTTGTCGATTCTTCTGTTGATTTGCCTTGCAATAGAATCGATTAAATCCATCAGTTCCTTTTCATCATCAAATTCGACATTTGTCTTCATCATCCCATATTGTCTGTGGTATACGAAAATTGGCTTGTTTATTCCATTGATCATTATTTCCTCCAGGTTGTCGTCTTGTATCAGAGAATCTATTTTGCCGTAGCCTATGATGTCTCTAAGTATTTTTTGGGACAAGTTCTCCAGATATTTTCTTGAAACGGTGATTTTTTTGTCTTCGTCGCTCAGTCTTGCGAATAAAAAATTCCTGATGTCATTTAGTAGCTTGGCTTCATTCGGCTGGAAATTTTCACCTGAAGATATGGCCAAATCAACTAAGTTTTCACGAATTTCTCCTAATATAACTTTTTCCTCAGCACTGTAATCTTGTCTAACTACGTCATATTGCGGTATAATCTCATTATTGCTCATATTTTTCACCTTAACGGATTTTTAACACATTTTAAAATTAGTATTACTAATTAATAAAGTTTTTATTACTTTCGAAAGCATAATTACTGTAGGAAATCAAAATAGTGTTATCGAAACATTTGTGAGGAATTTTTGTGATAGATATTGATGAAAAAATTAAGTCACTCAATGAATGTGAAAACTGCCAGGACATTCAAATAAAAAAATTTTCCCCTTTAAAAGACTTAATAAACTTTGAAGAGTACGATGGAGATTACATGAGGTGCGAATGTGGAAAAAGACCTCTTGATGTTGTAATGAGCCATGTCCTAAAAATCATGATTGAAAGTGAAATCGTCGGCGAAAAGGCAACACTAAGGCGCAACTCACCGGTTCCATTGTCCAATTTTTATTTCAGCAGTTTGAACCCGCAATTCATACAAACCAAATCATTGATATTGCTGCACCAGGATTTCACACCCGAAGTTGCTTCAAAACTGATTGATGAAGTTCCTGAAGTCGTATGCGTTTTAAAAGGAAGTCCACGTGATGTTGCAGGCCAATTGAATAAGGACTCTCCAATAAGCCACTTTGAAATTCTTGAAGGTGACGATACACAAATCAATGTCATGAGAACCATTCTTGGAGATAAAATAGTTTTGGTGAAAAATCAATCAAAGCACCACATTGAAGTGGCAATGACTACAGAAGAGAAACTGCTTAGACTGCACAATTTTATTAAAAACAACGACATTAAAAAGGCAACTGCCATTGACGCCATGTGCGGATTGGGAGCGCTTGGAATCTATTTGCTGAAATGTGGTTTTGAAAAGGTAATTTTCAACGACATAAATCCAGAAATGATAGATGCATTGGAGAATAACTTAAAAATAAATGATATTGATGGGGGTTTTGAAATACATAATCAGTCATTTGAAAATCTGGACGTTGAACATGCTGAGTTATGTGTAATAGATGCGTTTCCAGGTGTGGATATAGAAGAGATTACAAAAAAAGCAGAAGAAATAGCAGATAATGTGGTCATTATCTAGCTATATAATTTTAAGTATTATAGGCATGTCCTTTCAAAATCTTCTTGAACAATTTCCAACAGTTGCTTAATGGAAGAATCCATATTTATTTCTGTAATTTCACAGGAGGTGTTGTGTTTTTGAAAAACATACTCCTGAGCAAATGACCTGCTCATAAATGTTATGTTTCTGAAGTTTAATGTTACTTCTTTTTCATTTTTAATCTCTTGGAAAAGTTTTTTCGCTGTTGGTCCCATTCCAAGTTTTTTAGGATAACTCTCCTCAAGAATTATTTCTAATCGGGTCATGTTCTACCTCCTTAATTGCATTGATTCTTACGTATTTCAAATAGTTGTAGATATTGTCTATTTTGTTATTATTTATCTGTAATAATATAAATGTTCCATCAATGAAGTTTTCATTTTCTTTAATATCGATTCCATTTTTACTTGCTATGCATAATCCATTTCCAGAGGAAATCAACATTCTGCCTTTAAATCCTAATGTTGTGATTCTCGCAGTAGAGTTTAAACCTCTTCCATGGAGATTGAATTTTCTTTATCTGTTGTTTTCCCATTTAAAGCTTCAAAAATAGCTTCTCCATCAACATTATAATTCATGTTTGCTTCTCTAAAACTCCCTGGAATTCCAATTCCATCATCATAGACTAATATGTGAAAATTTTCATCGATGCTAATCTGAACATATGCGTTTTTGAATTTGGAATGTTTGTATGTGTTTATCAGAAGTTCATAAAGTAAAAAATTAATGCTTTGTCGATCAACGTCTTTTGGAAGAAAATTTTCTATTTCATCTGTCAAATCAGATAAATATTCCTCTATTTTATCTGAAACATTTAAAAAGTCACTAAATTCATAAAATTTCAATTTTTTTGTGATTTTTAATTTGCAGTTTTCAATTTTTTCCAGTTCTTTGATTTTCTTTTTTATTTCTTTATCGTTAATTGTAAGAATATTTTCAATTTTTCCACCTAAATAAACATTTGCATGTAAATAACAATGGCCGGAATAATCAAAACGCCCATCAGATGGGATTTTCCCACTCCAATGTAATGGGGAAGCATCCCGAGGGCGGTTGATGTAATCAAGGCCAATGTCATATATCCGGGCGGCGCCTTGTAATAGAAAATAAAGACATATAATATAAGAATTTGAAGTATTATTACTCCAATCGATAATTTCTTATAATCTACGCCACCCATCAGTCTGGAAAAGGAATCGCCAAGCTTCAATGACACTACCAGTGAAACGGAAACTGCAATCAGTGATGCGAAAATAAATATTGCCAGATGGTTTAGGGTCATCTCAGATACTAGATAAGACATGTAAACCGCTATTCCGCTTCTCGGATTTCCAATGATATATATTGCAATCAACGAAAACAGACAGTCAGAAACGTTCAGCCCGGATGTTGCCAAAAGGAAATTTACGGTGTCATCATCGTCGTTGTCATCTGTACCGCTGGCCGCCTGTGCAATCACGGTTCCCTGCGCAGGTCCGAAACCTGGCAGAAATCCCAGGATGGCTCCGGTTATTCCTCCCGCAAATATACTTTTAAATTTGTTGAAGTCTAAATCAAGCTCATAAAAGGGGTTTTGATGAGGTATTGTTGATGAGTCATTAAGACTAAACAGTATTGTGCTTATTCCGAAAAGTCCGGAAAATGTGCACATCAGTGATATTCCTGAAGAAATGGGTGTTTGAAAGATAATCCATCCAAGTATTCCTGAAAGCACAAATAAAAGAAGCGACCAGAAAAAGTCCCTTGCATTTCCTGTCAGTCTGTATGTCAAATATAGTGAAGCGCCAAGAAGTATAATCCATGTAAACGGCTTTGACATGTCATGCAATATCGGAAGCGCAACGGCAAAAACAGGAAGCATAATTATTGTAACGAGGATTGCTCCAAAACCTCCGACGGATACGATTCGTATGACCTCTTTTGATCTGCCTTGCAAAACCATTCTGTGTCCTGGAAGAATTGATGTTGCCGTTCCTTCCTGAGGAACTCCCAAAAGCATGGACGGGACAAATTCAATGAGGGCATGGGCTATGGACATCGCAACCATGACTGTGCAGAGAAATTCGGGCGATAGGAATGTCAATAAAAAAGTTGAGGATGCAAACAATATTGCTCCGGCAGTATTGACGTGTATTCCAGGTGTCATTCCTGTTATTGTTCCAATCGCTATGCCTATAAAACATGCAATAACCAATTCCAGCATAACTATTAATTATTTGAACTATAATTTAAACTTTGTTGAAGCCATAAGGTAATATTGCATCGATTTAGTAAAATTGAGGTGATTTGGCAAAATTGTTTTCATTTTAAGGGTGATGATTATATTTTAATTTCAAAAGTGTTTTCTGTTGAATTCCAATGATTTTAATGAGAGTCCAGACAGCAGTTCAAGCAAATCCTCACGGGATATGTTCAATTCTTCACAAATCATATTGTCCCATTCCTTTTCTTTTTCGATTAGAAATTCAGAGGTTTCGATTCCTTTTGGGGTCAATGTGATTTTATATGCTCTTTTGTTGGTTTCATCAACTTCTCTTGTAATCAATCCCTTTTCTTCAAAATCCTTAAAGGCTCTTGAAACTCCGCTTCTGTCCATTAGGCAGGCTTTGGCAATATCTGATTGATTTGTTCCCATTTCATAATATAAAAATAGCAGCATGTAGTATTGGCTTGGAAGAATTTCAGTTTCTCTTTTGATGTGTTTGTTCATGTAAAAATCATGAGTTTTCATTAATGAAATCAAATGATTTACTAAAAATGGGGAATCTTTGATAATGTCGTCATATTCAATCATGTTAAAACCACCCTATATCAATATTTAACATTAATATTTAAATAATATTTATAATAAAATATACACAATAAACTATTGAGGTAGTATCATGAACAAAAAAATCATCATCATTTTGGCAATAGTGGGCATTTGTTTATTTTTGCTTACAGGTCCTGCATTTGCAAAGGAAAACGTTAAAATTAAAATATCTAGCGATAAATGGCTTAACGGTAAGGGAGTTATCATAATCAAGCTTGTAGACAAGAACGGCAGGGAAATTACAAGCAGTGGCTATATAAATTATACCGTCACTGATTCAAACGGCAATTATGTATGGAAATACAAACATTACAATAACGGCATTCGCATAAAATATGAGCCCGGAACCTATCTGGTCAGCGTAAAATTCTATGGGGACAGCAGATATAATTCCGCTTCAAACTCCAAATATGTCACGTCAAAGCTACTCAGGGATATGGTTTTAATGGAGAAAATTACTATGAAGACAATAACTGGGGTTTAAATCAGCGGGCCGATGATTACATAGACTATAATTATTGGGATGAAGAAATCTATGATGATCCTTCTACCTACGATGGGGAAGGATATTAGCAATCATTATACTAGGTTTGTTCAAAATAACGCCTCTAATCTTATGGATTCAAATGATTGTTAATTAGTTGATGTTGATTGGTTATTTCACATAAAAAATATTTCAAAAAGAGAGATAATTGGTGTTTAGGTTGAGGAGAGTTAAACACCAATTCGTGTTTTTTGAGGAAAATTATTTTGGCAGATTTTTTTTAATTTTCCAACGACTTGTACTAAATTAGAAAATTGTGAAAAGCTAATTTAATACTTTTTCTATATTTTGGAGATTGTATTATTATTGACTAATAATATGTTTTGTTAAAGTGCATATTTTTAGGCATGCCTAAACATATGTCACTTGTATTAAAGTTGGTTG
Source organism: Methanobrevibacter sp. (assembly GCA_017407115.1). GTDB lineage: Archaea > Methanobacteriota > Methanobacteria > Methanobacteriales > Methanobacteriaceae > Methanocatella. The sequence goes on from JAFQXD010000064.1 coordinate 10,413, forward strand.
TCATAGTATATAAATGTTTCTAAATTTTTAGGCATGCCTAAATTTTTAGCATAAACATTTCATTCAAAAAATGCAGTGGTTATATAACTATTGTTATATTATAATATATAAAAGTTTTGAATTGAAATAATCATTATCCGATTAATATCCCAGGTATCGTGCTATTACATATAAAATTAATATTATGGCCAGGATTATGAGTGAAGTTCTTGTTGAAAAGAATCTTGTTTTTCTAAATTCCTTATCTTCAACCTCTCCTTTTTTTATTATCCTTTCCTTTTCAAAGGAGCACTTCTGGTAAATTGCCTCAATGTCTGTGGGAAGCCTTCCATGTTCATTCAGCATGTTTATGGTTTTGTTTAAATATTTGATGGCTTCCTGATCATTTCCAAGTTCAACACAGCAGAAAGCGGATTTATAGTTGAAATTTGTAATCAGTTCCAAATCATCTTCAATCTTACTTTCATAGTGGAGGCAATTCTTATAGCTTTTTAAAGCATCTTTGTATTGTCCAAGTTCATATAATGCATCGCCTTTGGCATTGAATGCAATTATTGTATCCTCATTTAGAAGGGACTTGTCCAGATATTCAAGCGCTTCTTGGTTTTGCCCGGTTTTTTGAAGCATCTGGCCCATGTACAAATCGGATTTTTCATCGCTTCCATTCTGGTTTTCGTATTTTTTAAGATGTATCAATGCATCATCATACCGTTTGGCCTGAATCAAAAGCTCAATTTTGCCCATCAACACTTCTTTTTTGCTGATACGTGGCTTTTCAACTCTTGAATAGGTTTTATATTTTTCAAGTGCTTGGTCCATATAATCGATTGCTTCATCGGTTTTTCCCTTGTTGAATCGGGACAGTGCAAGATCGCATATTGCATTGATTGATTTTGGTTGTTTTTCAAGGTATTGTCTGAAATATTTCTCGCCATAGTCTCCATTGTCATGTGTTTCGTCGTAGTACTGATAGTACATTCCCTTCTCTTCAATCGCAAGGATGTAGTCCTCATCGATTAACAAATCAAGAATTGCAAGATAATCATCAATGTCTTCTTTTCCATGCCTTTTTCTGGCTAGTTTAAGCGCTTCTTTGTAATTTTCATCTTTTATGTATTGCTTTGCACTTTCGATGGCTTCGCTCATTGTATTTTCACCTATTTATATTATCGATATTTTTTAATATAAGTACATTTCGAATTCTTTGGCATACCTAAATATTTAAATAGCATTAAAACCAATAATGTAATATGTTTAGGTTAACCTAACTTTTTTTAGGATTCGATAAACTTAAACTAAAAAATTTTTTTAGTATGGAATTATATTTTTTTTGACAGAAAAATATAATTCGCTAAGTTAAATAAAAACGGGAGAATGGTTAATGACAAATTTAATTGTAGGATTAGCAGGAAACCCTAATGTAGGGAAAACTACTGTATTCAATCAATTAACCGGTATGAGACAACATGTCGGAAACTGGCCTGGAAAAACTGTCGAAAGAGCAGAAGGTAGTTTTACACATGGAAGTTACGAATATGATGTTGTCGACTTGCCTGGTAACTATGCATTAAGTGCTCACTCTATTGAAGAAATTGTTTCAAGGGATTTCATTGTAGATGATGACTCTGATGTAATAATTAATGTAGTTGATGCTGCTAATTTAGAACGTAATTTATACTTAACAGTTCAAATGATGGAGCTTGGTGCAAACCTGGTAATGGCTCTCAACATGAACGATTTTGCAAAGAAAAAGGACCACATCATTGACATTGAGTTGATGAGTGAGCTTTTAGGGTTCCCTGTTGTTGAAGTCAATGCAAAAAACAAAGAGGGTTTTGAAGAATTGTTGACAGCAGTTGAAAAGGCTGCTGCAAATCCAAAGGATACAAGTGAAAAATTATCTTATGGAAATGACATCAAGGGTCATTTGATGGATCTGCAATCCATCATTGAACAGGACAAAAACTTATTGGATGTCCCTTCAGTTTGGACAGCAATAAAGTTATTGGAAAAAGACACAATAGTTATTGAAAAAGTTCAGGAGTCTTCAAACAGTTCCAAAATATTTGCTGAAGTTGATAAGGTCAGTACACATCTTCGTGATGTATATAAAGAAGGTCCTGAAGAGGTTATTGCAAATGCGAGATATGCATTTATTGACGGGTTAATGGCTGAAGCGGTCAAAAAACCTGCTGTTGAAAAAGAGACTACAACTGATAAAATAGATAAAATTGTTACAAACAGGCTTTTAGCCCCATTCATATTTATCGTAATCATGTGGGTAATGTTCCAATTGACATTTACAATTGGCGCTCCTTTCCAGGATATGATTGATGAAGCATTCGGTGCTTTAGGAGGACTTGTAGCCAGTTACATTGGTGACGGTCTGCTCTCATCATTTATCTGTGACGGTATCATTGGAGGAGTAGGTGGTGTTCTCACCTTTTTACCAATCATTATTTTAATGTTCCTGTTCTTGAGTATTTTGGAAGATTGCGGTTACTTGGCAAGAGCTGCATTTACATTGGATATTGTAATGCACAAAATTGTAGGTCTTCACGGAAAAGCTTTCATTCCTATGATTTTAGGATTCGGTTGTGGAGTGCCTGCGATTATGGCAACAAGAACCATGGAAAATGAAGGGGACCGTATGCTTGCAATGATGCTTGTTCCATTCATGTCATGTACTGCAAGATTGCCTATTTACGGTATTTTCATAGCGGCATTTTTCGCTGAAAATCAGGGTAACATGTTGCTTGCAATTTACTTGTTAGGTATTGTTGTTGCACTTATTGTTGCAGCAATCCTCAAAAGGACAATGTTTAAAGGATTATCAACTCCATTTGTTATGGAATTGCCAACATATAAAGTACCTTCAATTAAAGGGGTATTGTTGCACACCTGGGAAAAAGTAAAAGGATTTTTAAGAAAAGCAGGTACCATTATTCTTGCTTGTTCAATCGTATTGTGGATTTTACAAAACATCTTCCCATGGGGAGGATCAGATCCTCAAATGAGTCTTTTAGGTGTAATCGGTTCAGTCCTTGCTCCAATATTCGCTCCATTAGGATTTGGAACCTGGCAAGCTGCTGTAGCGATTATCGCTGGTTTGGCTGCTAAGGAAGTTGTAGTTGCAACCTTCGGTACCTTAGCTGGTATGGAAGAGGATGATGAAGAGGGTATTACAAGTTTAGTACATGATACATTCACTCCATTATCTGCATTCTCATTCATGGCATTTACTTTGTTGTACACTCCATGTTTTGCAGCTATTGGTGCAATCAAACAGGAAACCAACAGTTATAAATGGGCATTGACTATGTGTGGTATTACATTAGTGACTGCTTATATTGTTTCATTCCTGATTTTCCAAATTGGAGGTTTAGCAGGATTTGGATAAGTGAGATTAGATGTTTCTAATTTTCACTTTTTTTAAAATTTTTAGTTATAACTAAATATTTATATATGGCTTGTGACATAATATATATTAACGAATTTTTAGTATGCCTAAAAATTTTCAATAATTAATTCGGTGATATTATGAAAACCTTAAAAGATACAAAACCGGGTGAAACAGTAACTTTGGTAAAATACCATGATACTGGTGATGTAGGTTTAAGAAGACATCTATTGGGTATGGGTTTTGTTAAAGGAGCAGAAATTACTGTTAAAAAAGTTGCTACTTTAGGCGATCCTATTGAAATGTCTGTTAAAGGATATGATATTTGTCTTCGTAAAGAAGAAGCTGAAAACATTGAAGTGGAATAAACTTCAATCTTTTCATTTATTTTTTTTAAACTAATTTTATTAACGGTGTTATATCATGAAATGTAGAATGTGCGGTTTTGAGTTTGATGAAAACAAGTTGGAAAATCGCGGATGTTCCAGTTGCGGAAAGCATGGCTGCAACAGCATACACTGTCCAAACTGCGGTTTTGCAAATTCTCCAGAACTGGACGACGAGTTTGAATTTATCGTAAAACTCAAAGATAAAATTAAAAATAGAAAAAAAGCTACAAATTAAATATTTTTAGCTTTCAATATTTCTTTGACTGTTTCTTCAACGCTTATTTTTTCGGTATCTACATCCAATCCGTTTTCTTTTAATTTATATAATATTTCTGTAGTTACCGGCGCTTTCAGATGAGCCTTTCTCAGCAATTCCTTGTCTGAAAATATTTGGTGTTTGTCACCTTCGGCTATTATGGAACCGTTGTAGAGTACGAATATCTTATCTGCAAAATGGTTTACCATTTCAATGTCATGTGATGAGATTACAATGCTTATTCCTTCTTTATTGAGATTGTTTAAAATGTCCAGGACTTTGTCAACACCTTCAGGGTCCAACCCTGCAGTAGGTTCATCAAGAATCATTATTTCAGGACGCATTGCAATAATTCCTGCAATGGCCACTCTTTTTTGCTGGCCTCCACTTAGGTGATGAGGGGTTTTTTCTTCAAAGCCTTCCATGCCTACCATTTTCAGGGATTCCTCGATTCTTTTTTCCACTTCATCATATTCAAGGCCCAAATTCATAGGTCCAAAGGCAACATCCTCTTTCACGGTAGGTGCAAACAGCTGGTCATTTGGATCTTGAAAGACAATTCCTACCTTTTGCCTTACTTTTAGCAGTTCTTCACGTTCAAAAACAATCTTTTCCCCATCAATTTCAACATGGCCGGAAGTAGGTTCTGTCAGACCGTTGAAATGGGAGAACAATGTTGACTTGCCTGCACCGTTAGGTCCCATAATTGCTATCTTTTCGCCTTTTCTAATTTTGATGTTGACGTTTTTTAAAGCCTGAGTGCCGTCGTGGTAAGTATAAGACAAATCCTTTGTTTCTAAATGTATATGTTCCATTTTCTCACCTAATTAATTGCTAAATTTTGACCGAAGTAACCTAACTGTCCGCTATATGTGAATATTATGATTTCAAGGATAATAACTATAATGATTATGATTATTAAATAAGCGTAATCGCTTTTTTCAGGGGATTTCTTTTCGCTAAACATTTCCGATGTATCCGAAAATCCTCGGCTTACCATACTTTTGTGGACTCTTTCTCCCTGTTCGTAGGATTTCAGAAACATCATGGCTATCGTATATCCGACTTGCTTTACTCTCCATTTGTATGGGGTGTTTTTTGAATGGATGCTGAAATTTCTTGATTTCTGGCTTTTTCTGATTGCTGCAAGTTCATCAACAAACAAAAACAAAAACCTCACCATGATTGAAAGTATCATTGCCAAATCCCTTGGCATTTTAAGTTTTCTAAAGGAACTTGCCATTTCCTGTAGGGGGGTTGTTGAGGAATATATGATGATGGCAGTCAAACAGACAATCATCCTCATCAGCAAAAGGATTGCCCAGTTTAGACCAAAATCAGTTATGTGCAGCCATGAATAGCTCCAAATTATATTTCCAGGTTGAATAAAAGGCTGGAATATGATTATTGCTCCACCAAAAGGAAGCAACATCAGTAATCGTTTGGCAGAGTCTATATATGATAAATCGGCGATTTTTAAAATAATCAACAGCATTATCTCCAATGCTATTGGTATAAAAAGTTCTTTTGATGTAACACAAACGAGAATTATAAATATGGTGGAAACTAATTTGATTCTTCCTTCTAAATTATGTATCGGACTGTTTTTTGATGCCAAATCATCAAATCTCATTATTTGTGTTATATCTACCATATATATCAATTAAATATTATATTGAAATTAGTTATAAATTTTTTTAAAAAAAGAAAAAGATAGAAATTAAATAATTAATTTCTACTTCTTACGATTTCTGCAACTGCATATCCTAATCCTAAAGTTATGATTGCGCCTATAACCAGTGCGACTATTTGCAGTAATTGGTTTTCAGGATCGTTTGCAAATGCATAATCAGGGAATATTGCTTCTGGAATTCCATTAATTTCTTCTATTGAAAAGTCTTCAGGAACTCCTGCGTCTTCTGCTGATTTTTCTAATCCGTCAGGGTCACCAGATGCGATGTATGGTGAAAGAGCACAGATTACAATACAGATTAGAACTGCAACACCTATCAATGTCAAGTCTTTTTTATCCATTTTATGCATCTCCTTCATTCCATGCGAGTAAGTCTGGTCTAAATTTGTCTAACGCTACAAGAACAATTACAGTCAATACTGCTTCGATTATTCCGATAAAGAAGTGGTATAATACCATGGATGGGATACCAACGTTCATTGGGAATGTTCCGGCAATACCCATTTCAATAGCACATGCTAATGCTGCAATAACTGTAGCCAACCATGCAGCAACTCCTGCTGCAGGATATTTTCCAATAATTCCTTGTAATCCTTTGAAGGTGTATAATCCGACAAAACCTCCAACGATTGCCATATTCAATACATTTGCTCCTAAAGCAGTAATTCCTCCGTCTCCAAATATCAGTGCTTGGATAAGTAAAACCACTGTAAATACAATAACAGCAGCTTCAGGCGCTAAGAATACTATTGCTACCAATGCTCCTCCAACCATGTGTCCGCTTGTACCGAATGGAATAGGCATGTTCATGGACATGATTGCAAAAATACCGGCTGCAAGTACTGCCATAAGAGGTATGCGTTTTTCATCTAAGTTGGATCTTGCCCATCTCACTGAGAAGTATAATGCAACGATTAAAATCACATAATATACTAGACATTGTGCAATAGGTATAAATCCATCAGGTATGTGCATTTTTTTTCCTCCATTTTTTAAAAAGTAATACTTTTTTTATTTTCATTTATAAATTCAGTATTACTTATTAGTATTATTTTTAGTTGTTTTTAGTAATATCAAGTTAATTGGGATTTTTATTAAATTTAATGGTTAATAATTCCTTATTTTTTCTTGATATATTATAACTTAACCTAATTTCTATATATAAAGGTTATTAAAGTAATACAAATTAGTATTATTTAGTAGTTTTTGTAATACTTGAACGTAAAAAAAGAGTCTAATTTAGGGATTTTTTTATGTTTAAAATATAGATGAAAATAGCTATTGCAAAGTATAACAGTACTTGAATGTCTAAAATTCCTGTTTCTATGCCTAAAATGGAGTATGTTAAAATCAATGAGTAAATTCCAATATAAAAATAATTTTTGGTTATCTGAACTATTTTAAATCCAATTCCTAAAATGAATCCCAAAAAGCACATTTCAACTGCCACTCCAACTTTTCCAAAATCGACTACCATCTGGCCTATCAGTGTTGGGGTCACGGTAACTTCAGTTCTCCAGGCGATGAGTTTTCCAACCATCATTCTAGGTCCCAATTCACTTCCGGGAATTGAACTTGCCAGAAGTTTTCCGTGTGTCAGGCCAAAGTTTCCGCCAATGAAGTCCAGAAGGTCAAGCACATGCAGTGTAAAGTCGGCTCTTGACTGGAGTGTATAGAACGGATTTGTTGATGAGGTTATTGTCAGCTCTCCAAGAGAGCGAAAATATCCAATTCCGATGATTGCACATATACCAAGTAATGCACCAATTACAACTTCCCATAGTGAAACGATATTTCCATAGAAACCTATGATAATTATGATGAGAAATGCTGCAAGTAGTGGTGTCCTATAGCCTAGAAGCAATAAAAGTGAACAGTCAATTGCAAGCAAAAATATGAATCTGAACCTTGCCTGTGAACGGGTGATTTTTTCATCCTGATGGTCCTTGAGATATGAACTTGCAACCAGACATGTGCCGGGAATTATCAAAAACACGGGCATTGTGAAAACAGGTTTTAGGAGATATCTGATTGACGGCTTTAAAAGGGGAATTCCTCCAACTGTTGCAATGCTTACAAAGAAAAATACAATACTGACCAACATCAGACAAAATCCAATGGAATAAATGTCTCGTTTATTGAAATTAACAATTTTATCAATGTTTTTATTCAATAAATATCTTGGTAAAATTGCAGACCCGATGAAAAATGCAACAAATGCTATGAATAATGTTACGGTTAAGCTTTGTGACAGTCTATTCAGAGATAACAAAAGAAACATTGCAAATAAGAACAAAACAATCAGTGGATTGAAAATATGATTTTTCAAAATGGTGTTTTTGTTCAAAAAGCCTAGGAAATGCTTATCAGGATAGAATTTTTTAAAAAAGCTATTCACCCAGGCATCTTCAATAAATCCCAAAATGGAAAAAATAGTTGTAAATAAAAAAGATCTGTGAAATTCATCACTAATCTTATTTATTATTGAAGTTAGGGCGGAATAAATCATACTCATTTTCACACAACTTAAAATGTTCTGATATTTGTAACTTCATAACTGTTTTTGATATTATTCAAGTCACTATCGCTGCAGTTGTATACTCTAATAACGATTTCTTCGGTTAATCCATTTATGGAGCCCAATACTGAATCTCCATCTTCAATGTTTTGCAAATTAGCTTTGCTGATAACAATTTGACTTGTCAATTCACTGGTTGTAGTCTTAATGGCTAACCTTCCCTTATGGGCACTTAGTTTATTTTCGATTTCTTTAATCTTTATGGCATCAACGGAATCAACGGTTACGGTTGTTGAAATTTCCCAGTTGTCTCCGGTTAAATTCACAATCAAATCGGATAATGATGTGATGTTTTTCGGGTTTATTCTAAATTCTGTCAGGTTTTCATAAACGCTGCCGTCTGATTCTATGGAAATTGTGTCGATGTAGATGTCTGCCTCTGGAACGTTTTTGTATAGTCCTGCAAGATATGTCTCATTATTTGATTCGATTAAAACCTTTACGGCTGTTCCTTCGTCAACCCATTGGACAGTACCGTTCAATGTTACCTTTTCGCCGTTGCTTGAATTGGTACCTGTTACTGTGGACTTGACTATATATCCGTCTTTATAGTAATTCAAATATGTTTCTGGAAGTTTATTCATTGTTGATGCATCGAATGCTGTTTTTTGTATATTTGATGAGCTGTCGCTAGTAATGTGTATAAATGCAAATGCCACTGCACAGATTACTAAAATTATTATAATATAGTCTATGATTGTAAGCTTCATGTTAATCTTCATATATTGCGCCAACAGGACATACATCCACACATTCGCCGCAGTTATCACACTTTGTAGTGTCAATAATAATTGTATAGGCTTTCCTTGAAATTGCCTCTTCCATACATACATCAATACAGTCTTCACAAACTCCGCATTCTTCCATATCAACTTGCAATGTATACACCATTTAAATTTAATTTATAGAATATGATTATTTATAACATTAAATATTTATATAGTTTGTTAAATAATATAATAATGTAGTTTTTTTACATTTACCTTTAAAAAAAGGTAACATTTATATACTATGTTAATTAATATGAATATTGTATGCAAGGGTGCCCGAGCGGCCAAAGGGGGAGGACTTAAGATCCTCTGGCATAGGCCTTCGAGGGTTCGAATCCCTTCCCTTGCACTTTTTATATATCTATCAAATTTTTACAATCCCTATTTTAGCTTTAGTGGCTCAGCCGGTAGAGCGCCACCTTGGTAAGGTGGAAGTCGGGGGTTCGAATCCCCCCTAAAGCTCTGGTTTTTATTTCTTATTTTTTTCAATATAACAAATTTTTAAATATAGTGAGTGATATAATTTTAATGGAAAATTATTTTTAAAAAGGTGAAAAATATGAACTATAAAAAGATTTTACTTGTAGGTTTTATTTCTGCATTTGTTGCATTTTTAACTTCAGTAATGGGAGTTGCAGGTACGGTTATAGGTTCTGTTATTTCATCAGTTCTTTATAATATGCTTACTGAAGCATTGGAGAAACCTGTAAATAAAGCAACTTTTAGCCATGATTTTGAATGGGATATAGCATACATATTCCCTTTAGCGGTCATAGCTTTAATTCAATTATTTTTGATTCTCGCTTTGCTTGCGGAATTCGGAATATTGCCTTCCACATTTCTGAATGTTTATTTATCAATTCAGAGTTTGGCAAACAACAATCTCTATAGGATTTTAGGTATTGCTCTGCTGATTATCAGTGTTTATCCATTGGTATTGAAACCTGATTTTGTCAAAAAGGAGCATGGTGGAATTATCGCTTTCGTTGGTTTGGTATTTTTGGCACGTGGTTTTGTTGATCTTGGAAACAGCATAACAGACATATATGATGCAGTATTTATACATTTTGACTTGCCTATTGCTATTGTAACCTTCGTATTGCTTCTATTTGTAATATTCAGAATTTTGTATTTGGCCAAACGCTCAGAAAATGAAGTCAACGTGATTAGGCATTCAAGTAATGAAGAAGCTTTTAATAGGGAAAATATTCACAAAGTCCATCACTCTCCAAAGCATCAGGATTTTGCTTATAATACTAAAAAAGAGGAAATTCGCACAAAAAATCATCCAAGAAAAGTTAATAGGCCAAATCACGAGCCTAAAAATAACCATAATGTCAAATTCAACAGGTCTGTAAGTGGTGAAAAGCCTAATGCCGGAATAAATAAATCATCAGGAAACATTCAATTCGAATCCAATGACATTTTGGATGACTATAAAAAATAATCGATAACATGAGCAAAAAGGATAAAACATTAAAAGAGATTCTGGATTTGATATTATATGAGAATCCGTCAACCCAGGATGAAATCGCAGAAAAATTGGGAATTACTCGAAGATATGTTACCCAATTACTCCAGCCGTTGGTTAAGGAAGGGACTGTAAAAAGGGCATACATGATTGATTTGAAAAGCTATGAGAAATTTACAGAATCTCTGGTGGATTATTCCACTTCAAACACCACGGGCAATGTTTTAATCAATGACATGCTGGTCAACATGACCAAACATGTTCACTCGCAGCTTGAAGCATCATTTGACGCAATCCTTGAGTATGATGAGGATAAGGCAGAGAAAGCTTTGGAAATGGATTATGTGACAAATAACATGGTTGAAAAGATCAGAACTTCAGTTGAAACCATTGTCAATATTGATAAGCATTCCGAATTTTCAAAATCTTTACTTTATACAGAAATTGCATATGATTTGGAGCGTATTGGGGATTATTGTGGACATATTGCCAAATTTGTCATAAATGATATTTATGAAATCGACAAGATTGTTTTGAAAAACCTCAAAAAGATGTACAAGACTGCCCAGAACATGATTCGTCTGTCCATGACTGCATTTATAGAAGGTAAAACAGAACTCAAAGATGATTTGATGGAGCTGGAGGAATCAATCCATTTTCTTCAGGCTAAATCAATCAACCTTATTGCAACTCAAATGGCTGAAAATTCATTTGATGAAAAAGAGCGTTCAAACTATTTCATTTACTTGTTCAGAGTTATCAAAGCTTTTGAGAGGATGGGAGATATTTCAGTTGAAATGATGGATGTAGCTATCGAATTTCATGAAAACATTCCAAGACCAACCACTCCTCGCAGTTTCAGATAAAATTTAAAAAAAAGAGATAATTGATTAAAAACAATCAGTTATCATATATTTTTGTTGTTGCATGCCTGTCAGCCCAGCATTGGACACAGACCCCAACAGGAAGGCCCGCAGTATGTGTGTGTGCTTTTAATATTTTTACATCAAGAGCAGTTGTTTTCCCGCCAAGTCCCATAGGTCCAATTCCTGAAGCGTTTATTTCAGTTAAAATCTCTTCTTCAAGTTTGGCCAATTGAGGGTCGGGATTTCTTTCACCTACTTTTCCAAGCAATGCTTTTTTACCGAGTTTTAAACATAAATCTGAAGTTCCACCAATGCCAACACCTATTACGGTTGGAGGGCAGGGTTTTCCTTTTGCCTTTAGAACGGATTCCACTACAAACTCTTTGATTCCTTCAATTCCTTCCGCAGGAAGTGCCATTTTCATGGCGTTGTTGTTTTCTGAACCGAATCCTTTCGGTAAAATGGTTATTTCCAGATAGTCTTCATCAATTAGTTCAATGTCTATCGGAGGGATGTAATCTCCAATGTTGATGTTTGTATTTTCACGTGTTATTGGATCGACGATATTTGGTCTTATTGGAATCTCTTTTGTTGCCTTTATGATTCCCTCTTCAATTCCTTCACGCAGATTTTCAACTTCAACATTTCCCAATTTGACAAAAACTACTGGCAGGCCTGTATCTTGGCACATCGGAATGCCTTTTTCTTTAGCCAATTCAATATTTTTCAATATAGCTTCAATATTTAATATGGCAAGTTCATTTTCTTCAATTTTTAAAGCGTCTTCAAGCGCTTTTTTAACATCCTCGCCTAAAACTATGGCTGCCTGTTTGTAAAGTTCATAAACAGTATCTCTAATAGTATCTTTTGTAATCAAAATAATGACCTTTGAAAATTTAATTAATCTTATTTTTGGATTTTGAAATATATAAATTTTGATTAATGAGTTATTCAATGGTATGTTTCATTTCAATCGGGAAAACTAATTTATATGATGTTCCATTTTCATGTTCAATTAGGCTGATGGTTCCACCCAACTGTTTTGTTAGGCTTTTAATTATTTCACATCCCAGATTTTTGGTAATCTTTTTCGAATCTTTGATTCCAACACCATTGTCCTTAACTATTAATTGAGCAGTACTGTCATCTAATCTTGTTACCTCTTTAGTTATTTTTTTACCTGGCGCTGTTTTATCAGGGAATGCATGTTTGATGGCATTCATTGTGATTTCATCAACTATTAAAAGCAATGGTGTTATGACTTCAATGCTTAAGTTTAAATCTTCGTCGATGTTGGTTTCAAATTCAATTCCCACCGGCATGTCAACTAAATTCTTTGTTTGATTGTCATGATCAACCATATATTCCTTTAAATTAATGTTTTTAAAATCTTTGGACCTGTAGGTCTTTTCATGGAGCAGTGCAAGTGAAGTCAAACGTGTTTGCATATGGTCAATGATTAAATTAGGGTTATCTCTGTAAGCTCTCTTTTCAAGATTTAAAAAACTGTTGAGGACCTGCAAATTGTTCTTTACCCTATGGTGAACTTCTTTAATTAGCACCAATTGCACTTCATTGGATTCAATCAACTGGTTTTGTTTTCCAACTTCTTCAGTAACGTCTGTTAAAAAGCCGATACTGTGCACTGTGTTATCGTAGTTAAATCTTTCAATATATAAATCGACAATCTTTTTATTGTTGGGATTTCCATTAACTTCATATGTAAATGTCACGTCAATTTCATTTAACTCTCCATCTGCCAGCCTTCTAATCTGGTCTGCAACGTCCTTTTCAACAATATTGTTGATGACGTCTAGGGAGTGTACATATTCGCCACGTCTTTTTTCAATCAGATGGTAAAAACCTTTTGAGAACTCATATTGCTTTAGATTTAAAGGTTCAACCAATAAGGCTAATTTCTTACTGTTCTTAAAACCGTCTAATAAGAAATCAACAGGTTTGCTAACCTCTTTCTGGTGAATTTGCGTAATGTCGTTTATCAGCCCATGACGAATGATGATTCCATTTTCATCAAAATAAGAATAAACATTAACTTCAATATATTTTAGAATTCCATCAACAGTTTGGATACGAATAATCTCATTGCATTGAGAGGTTTCTTTGTTTGTAATGTTAAAAATGTTATCAACAAGGGGTTTATCTTCAGGCACCACTAGGTCAAAGACAATATTGTAGTATTCATCTGCTTCTTCTTTTCCACGATTGATAATATTGTATATTCCTTGTGACCAACTATATTTGCCGCGTATTTTATGAAAACTTCCAGTTTGAGAAAAGCTTTCCAGCATATTTGTCTTGTCTTCATTAAATCTTCCATCGCCTTTATCCGCAAGTGTAGCAATGTTGGTTTCAAAATTGTCGTTGGTTATGAATATTTTTCCTAAATCAAAAAATATTCTGGTATTGCTTATTATGCTTACTCTATTTTTGTTGTAATAAACAAACCGTATCTCTTTAGGTTTATGGGTTGTATACACGTCCACCATGTCCTCATGTATAATATTAGAGAATCCTGGAAAAGATTTACTGAATAATCTGCCTTCCACATCTTTTTGAGAGCAGTTAAATTTATTAAGAGTGAACTCTCCAATCCTTTGAATAATAAACTCTTTTCCATTTTCATAAGGGACGAATATGTGAAGTTCGATAGGAATGTTATTTACGAGTTCCTGGATTGAAAGCTCTTCTATTTCAAATTTTTTACGTTTATGTTTATAAAACTCTTTGTTATCCAAATCATAAATTCGAATTTCATCAAAACCTTCTAAATGCCTATATTCCCTTTCAATCCTCATTCGAACAATCCTTTTAATAAGTTATATAAAATAGTTTGATTATTTAAGTATATTAATATTTATTTTTTTTAAATTTTGATTATTCCAAGAGGGCAGGCTTCAATGCAATCCATACATCTATTGCATTTTGAATAGTCAAGGGTAATTGCTCCGCCAAGAACCTTAAATGCATTCTGTTGGCAGATTTTTATACATGGCGCTTCTGATGGTTGGCAATTCATACAAAATAAAGTTGGAGTGTCAACATTTGGTGTTTGTTGACAACTTCCACAGGTTGTACAATCTGTACAATTTCCTATATTAAACATAATCCTTTTATTCGTCTAAGACAAGTCTTGCTCTAGCTTGACTTGTTAGAACGTGGACAATACCGCCTTTTTTGCTGTCAGGTTCATATAATCCTGCCATTTTAGCCAGGAATTTTTCCTGATTTTTAGCTCGGATTTTTTCCGGATCAGCAACACTGATGGCTCTTTTGGTACATGCTTTTATACATGCAGGGCCTTCTTCTCTATCGGCACAGAGGTCACATTTTTCAGCAACTTTAGATTGGAAAGTCATTGCACCAAATGGACAGACCATTACGCATAATCCGCAGCCAATACATTTTTCGGTATCGACTCCTTCATCGGAAATGGCTTCTGTTGGACAGATTTTTATACATGGTGCGCTTTCACAATGTTGACATACAATGGAATAAAAGGAAGAATCATGTTCTATTATTTTTATTCTACTAGCATTATGGACTGATGCACACATGTTTTCACAATTAAGGCATCCATCACATAAATCGCTATTTACAATAATGCTTTCCATTGTTTTCCTCCCTTATAATCCTAATTCTTTACACTCTGCATCGACGTATTTTTGGATTTTTTCAATGTGTTCCTCATCTAGATGTCTGAATCTTTTTTGTGTTGACAGGTATTCTTTTACAGGTTTTCTTTCTTCTGGCCTGTAAGTGATTTCGAAGTTTCCATGGTCGATTTCATATAGAATCCATGATCCGGTTTCGACAGCTAATCTGCCCATTTCAATTGTTTTTTCTGAAGGGAATCCCCAACCGGTAGTGCATGGTTGTTGCAAGTGAATGTATGCAGCCCCTTTTGTTTCTGCAGCTTTTTTCACTTTGTTGACATAGTCTTCAGGGTATGCAATTGATGCGGTAGCTACATAAGGAATTCCATGTGCTGCCATAATCATAGGCATGTTTTTCTTAGGTTTGTCTTCTCCGAAACTTGCGACTCCCTGTGGGGAGGTGGTGGTACTTGCACCGTAAGGTGTTGCTCCACTTCTTTGAATACCGGTATTCATGTAAGCTTCGTTATCGTAACAGATGTAAAGCATGTTGTGTCCTCTTTCCATAGCTCCGGATAATGATTGTAAACCGATATCTACAGTTCCTCCGTCACCACCGAAAGCAACAACATTCACATCATCTTTTCCTTGAATTCTTAATGCGCTTTCTACACCGGATGCAACAGCTCCGGAGTTTTCAAATGCTACATGTATGAATGGAACTTCCCATGAAGTTTCTGGGTAAGGTGTAGTCATTACTTCAAGACAACCGGTAGCGGAAATAGCTACGGTGTTTTCGCCTAATGCATTAAGAGCTAATTTCACAGCAATTGACGCTCCACATCCAGCACAGCCTCTGTGTCCTGGTGCTAATAAATCTTTATCAGGTATATCTACCATATCTATTCCTCCTTAAGTCCAATCCATGTGACATCTTTTTCTGGCACTTTGGTTTTTTCATATGCTTCTAGGATTGCTTCAGGTGTAATGTCTCTTCCACCTAAACCTGCAACAAATCCGTAAATCTCTTTGTCGATTTTAACTTTCATGTCTGCATATAAAGCTCCACCTATTCCGAATGTGAAGTTTTTATCGATTACAGCTATTTTTTCACAATTTTTCACTGCTTCTTTAATTGCTTCAACAGGGAAAGGTCTGTAAGCTCTGATTTTGAGTAAACCTACTTTTTCGCCTTTTTCTCTTAACTGATTAACCATTACTCTAAGGGTACTGCAAATGGAACCCATTGCAACAAAGATGATTTCAGCATCTTCTGTTTTGTATCCTTCTACAAGACCATATTTTCTTCCGAAAATCTCTGCAAATTCGTCGCAGGTCTTTTGGATTATTTCCATGGAATTGTTCATTGCAACTTCCATGTCGTGTCTTGCTTCTGTGTAGTAATTCGGATCAGCAAAGTTACCAATTGACATTGGTTCTTTAGGATCAAGAAATGCATGTTCTGGAACATATGGAGGTAAGAACTTGTCTACACTTTCTTGGTCTGGAATTTCTACAGGCTCTACTGTGTGGGTTAAAATGAATCCATCTAAACATACCATTGATGGAAGCAATACATTAGGATTTTCTGAAACTTTAAAAGCCATTAATGTTGTATCCAATGCTTCCTGTGCATTTTCAACATATATTTGCAACCATCCTGCATCTCTTTGTGCAATTGAGTCTTGTTGGTCGTTCCAAATATTTAATGGTGCAGATATTGCCCTGTTAGCATCTGCCAAAACGATAGGCACTCTCATACCTGCGGCTGCAAATAAAATTTCGTGCATCAGCATTAATCCTTGTGAAGATGTTGCTGTAAATACTCTTACTCCAGCACCACTAGCTCCAACAGCAGCACTGATTGCACTGTGTTCTGATTCTACTTTGACATATTTAGCATCAATTTTTTCATCAGCAACATATTGTGCTAAGTATTCAGAAATTGTAGTTTGTGGAGTAATTGGATAAACAGGAATAACTTGTGGTTTAGCTAATCTTACAGCCTCTGCGACTGCTTTATTTGAGGTCATTACTTCTTTTACCATTTAATCACTCTCTTTATTCTTTTACCATTTCGATTGCATCGGAAGGACATTCGTTTGCACAAATTCCGCATCCTTTACAGTAATCGTAATCTATATCATGTTGTTTGTTTACGCTGGAATCCGGACAGAAAATGATGCAATTGTCACAATCGATACATTTTTCCTTATCTAAAATAGGTTTGAATGTTCTCCAGCTTCCGGTTTTGTTATTTCTACTATTACCTGGGGTTTTAATTACACATCCTATACTTACCATAATATTCACCCTCATCCCATTTCATAAGCTTTTTTAGTAGCTTCTACGTTCAGTTCTCCGACTTTGCCAGGGAATGTTTCTTTTATCACTTCAAGAAGTGAGTCAATACTTACTGCTTGGGTTTTCTTAGCAAAATATCCTAAAATAATAGTATTTACAATGTTTCTGCCTAACATGTCTAATGCAATTCCAGTAGCGTCAATACTGTATACTTCATGTTCTCCACTGCCTTCAAATTTGGTAGTGTTGATTGTAACTTCAGTATTGTCTTTGATTCCTGAAAATACATCTACTACATTTAATAATCCATCATCCAATACCAGTACATAATCTGGATTGTATACTTGGTATCTTAAATCAATTGGCTTGTCATCAATTCTTGTGAAAGCCATAACTGGAGCTCCTCTACGTTCAACTCCAAAAAATGGAAAAGCCTGGGAATAATTGCCGTCTTTGAAAGCCGCTTTTGCTAAAATTTCAGCAGCGGTTACAGCACCTTGTCCGCCTCTTCCATGAAAACGAATTTCAATCATTAATTTTTCCTCCATATATTTATCATGTATAATCATTATAAATTACAAAATATATAAATTTTATGTTAAAAATTTCTTTTTGAATTAGTTTGTTTAAATTTTTTTGTTTTAGTCTTTTGTTTTTTGCTTATTTTTTTAATAACTCTTTCAATATTTTACTTATTTTTTTTTACAGTTTTTAAATATCCTTTTCAATTAAATAACACTTTTTAACCAAATTTGATTTTTAAAAGATTTAATAATATTAAAATACTATAATAATAATATTATAAGTTTGGTTGGGAAGGTTATGAAAGTTTTAATAATTACTGGAGAATTGGCATATCCTTTGATAAAGGACGTGGTTTCCAAGGTAGATGGGGACATAATCGTACATATTGTTGACAATACTCAGGTGGCCGCATTCTTAACTCCTAGAATAATTATCAAGGAAGTCAAAAAGTGTTTTTCTAATCAGTTGGATGAAATTGACATGATTTTGGTTCCGGGATTAATCAAAAAAGGAACAAAGGAAATTACCAAGGAATTGGGAATTCCGACATTCAAGGGATCAACTGATGGTGCAGACCTTGCGATGGTTCTTAATCTTGTGGGAAGCATTGAACTGTCAGAGGACAAGCCTGCAGATAAGTTGATTGAAGAGGAAAAACGAAAAGAAGCTTTCAGATTTATTGAAGAATTTGAAAACGACAAGGAAAACATTGAAAAACTTCTCAAAAAGCCAAATAACATTCTTATAAGAAACCTTCCCGTAGGCGAGGACTTCCCGATGAGGGTTCTCTCAGAGATAGCCAACGCTCCTTTTTTATCAAAAGAGGCACTTATCAACAAATGCCAGTATTTCGTTGATTCCGGTGCGGACATGATTGATATTGGTATGGCCGCAGGAGAGGATTTCTCAGACAAGATTCCCGAATTGATAGAAACGTTAAGGCCGATTGTTGGCGACAGGCCATTGAGCATCGATACATTGAATCCCAAGGAAATCAAAGTCGCTGCAGAGTGCGGAATCGATTTTGTATTGAGCCTGGATTTGGGTAACAATTCAGAAATCAAGGATCTTCTGATAGAAAAGAATATTCCTGCAGTGCTTCTTCCAACTAATTTTTCACAGGGAAAATCCCCTAAATCTCCAGCCGAAAGGGTTAAATCAATGCACCAGTTAATTAAGGATACTGAAGGAATCACATATGTTGCCGATTTGATTTTGGATCCTGTAAACAGTTCAAGCATAGTCGAATCCATCATTGCATGCCACGAATTCCACAAGCAAAACCCTGCACCAATGTTTTTCGGTGTGGGCAATGTCACTGAGCTTATGGATGCCGATTCAGGTGGGGTAAATGTTCTTTTAGCAGGAATAGGTATGGAACTTGGAGCAAGCATTCTCTTCACTCCTGAAGAAAGTGGAAAAACAAGGGGAAGTGTTTATGAGCTGGCCACAGCATCAAAAATGATGTTTTTAGCCAAAAACAGAAAATCAATTCCGAAAGATTTGGGAATCAACATGGTTGCCTTTAAGGACAAGCACAAGAGAAATGACATTATTGAAAACGAACTGGATGAAGTTCCAGAAACCAGACTTGAAAAGCCTTTGAAATTTATAAGGGATAAGGCAGGAAGCTTCAGAATAAATGTGGATTACGGAACTACTGTAGAGAGCAGCAGAATTGTTGCAACCCATTTCAAGAAAAACAAGGCAGATTTGGTTATTGTAGGACAATCTGCTAAAGAAGTATATGAGGAAATCATAACAAAAAATCTGGTAACAAGAATGGAGCATGCGGCATATTTGGGTTCCGAACTCCAAAAGGCAGAAATAGCTATGATTACCGGAAAAGATTATGTTCAGGATTTTGAATTATTCAAAAATCCCGACACCTTTAAAAATTAGTCTAGTCGAAGTCGCTTTGGCCGCCTTCACTTGGCTCTTCTGCAGGAGTCTCACTTTGTCCTCCTTCACTTTGAGGGGTTTCCGGCTGACCTGCCTGGTTGCCGCTGTCTGATGGGGTTTGGCTTCCCTGGTTGGAATAATATACAGTTCCACTAGAACCGCTTCCATCGGAATCCGGTGCGACAGCTCCTGTATCGCGAGTGGTTGAATCGCTAGACTCTGTTGTATTATCAGTAGTATTGGTTATATTGGTCATATTGGTTGTATTTGTATGGGTGACATTTGTTTCATGGTTGAAAGAAATGCCGACTCCGGCTATTACAATATAAGCTCCGGCTGAAAGTACAATAAGAATCAATAAAATTATAATTATTGCATTATCTTTTTCCATATAATTTATCCTCCTAATAAATATATATTAAATCATTAAGTAATATATATTTAGTTACATAAACTTATATTTTATTAGTATTAAATTTATAGAAGGTAAAATTTTGCAAACAGAAAACATTACTATTAATGAAATTAATGATTTGCTTTTAAAATCAGAATATGTTTCAAATGATGAGATATCTACAACTGTTTACCTGTCATTATTTCTTGGAAGGCCTATGCTTATTGAAGGGCCTCCGGGGGTAGGTAAAACAGAACTTGCAAAGGTTATTGCAAAATCATTTGAAAGGGATTTCTTCAGGATACAATGCTATGAAGGAATCACATTCGAACAGATTGTCGGCGAATGGAATTATCAAAAGCAATTGCTTCATCTTGAAGCCGCCAAAAACGATTTGAACACGGACAACAAAATTTTTGCCGAAGAATTTTTCATCAGAAGGCCTCTGCTCAACGCATTTTTAAATGAAAATGATTCTGTACTTTTGATTGATGAAATAGATAAGGCTGATGAGGAAGTTGAAAGTTTCCTGCTCCAGGCATTGGGAGAGCAGGAAATCACAATCAACGATTTGGGAACTTTCCAGCTTAAAAACGATTTGATTGTTATTTTAACATCAAATTCTCAAAGGTCTCTTCTTGATGAAACAAAAGACAGATGCCTTTTCTTATATATTCCATACCCTTCAGTTGAAAGGGAAATAGAAATAGTCAAATCCAGAATGCCTGAAGCCGATGATGAGGTTGTATCAACAATCGTCAAGTTGGTTCATGAAATACGTAATCTTAATTTATTGAAAAAACCTTCAGTAAGAGGAACAATCGATTGGGTTCGTTCAGTTTCTAACCTGGGCACTAAAAATATGGACGAATCACTTGAAAACAGTATCGGCGTTGCCATTAAAAATGAAAGTGATAAAAAAAGAGTCATCAAGGATGTTTTAAGTAAAAGATAATATGCTAAACAAGATTGCAAATTTGTCCGCCCAGCTTAGACAGGAAGGTCTGCCCGTAAGTATACGAAGCACTCAAGCGGCCGTTAGTATTTATAGGGATTTGGGTGAAGGCGACAGACAGCTTTTAAAGACTGCACTGATGGCAGTCTATGTAAAGGACAGATATGATATTCCCAAGTTCAACAAGATTTTTGAAAAAATATTCAAGGTCGAAGCTGAACCTCAAAATAACCCTGAATTAAATAAGGGCAGGGCATATAGTGGAAGCGGTCCAAGGTCAAATAAATATATCATCAAAAAGCAGAACACTGCTTTTCGCAATGTTCAAAAGGAAAAAATCAACAATGAAAAATTAAAGATGTTGTCAGGCCAGCCTCTTTTGGATGAAGTCAAACAGCTCGAAAGGGACGGGGAACTGATGAACAAGGATTTGACAAAGCTGAACAGATTCGACCCTAGAATGCTTGAAATCTGCCAGAGGCTGGGTAAAAGGATAGCCAATAAGCGTTCCAGAAGAAAAATTCACTCTCATACAAATAAAATTGACATGAGAAGAACAATCCGTGCCAACATGAAATATGGTGGAGTTCCGCTTGAAATCGTCAAGGCTAAACCAAGGCCTCATAAAAACGAGCATCTGTTTTTAAACGACATCAGCGGGTCATGTGAATGGATCAGCAGCTGGTTTTTCATGCTTATGTTTTCAGCCCAGACTGCATTCAAGAAATCCAGAACATTCGAATTCGACAACAAGGTAATCGAAACGACTCATGCGCTTAAGGAAGAGTATTTAATCGATTCATTCATCAAGGTAAAAGACATGAGGGTTAAAAACATGATGGTTCATGGAACTTCCGACATGTACTCTGCCTTTAAGATGTTTCAGGATATGGCGCATATCAATAACAAATCTTATGTAATCATACTGTCCGATTGCAGGGATTGGGCGGGGCCTAAGGTAAAGGGCATTCCGGCCAGTGTTGAAATAGTTGAGGAAATGGTAAGGGATGCAAAAAAGGTCATTATTTTAAATCCCGAAGACAGAAACAAATGGGATGTAGTTGACAGCTGTGTTTCCTTATATGTTGATGCGGGAGCACAGGTATTTGAAGTCAATACGCTTAATCAGTTAGCACAATTTGTAGAACAGATGTAGGTAATGAATATGCAATGTAGTAAATGCGGTAATCCTAAAGTTATTTATAAACGAGAACAGTCCGGCCAGTTATTGTGCAAGGAATGTTTCATAGAATCAATAGAAAAGAAAGCCATCAAAACAATCAAAAAGGAAAAATTGCTAGACAAGGGAGACAAGGTTTTGGTTGCTCTTTCAGGTGGAAAGGATAGCGTAACCACTCTGGAAGTGCTCGACAGCTTTCGCAAAAGAAACATAATTGACATTTGCGCCGTAACTGTTGATGAAGGAATAGCCAATTACAGACAGGACGGTGTGGATATAGCCATCCGTCATGCTCAAAGACTGGGCATAGAACATAAGGTGGTTTCACTAAAGCAGGAATACGGCATTACCTTGGATGAGATAATGCAGAGGGAAAACCATAAGGGATCCTGCACATACTGCGGAGTATTCAGAAGGACAATAATAAACAAAGCTGCCCGTGAAATGGGAGCTACCAAAATCGCAACCGGACACAACCTTGATGATGAAGTCCAGGGAATAATGATGAATTATCTGGAGGGAAATACTGATAACCTAACCAAACTTGGTGCAAAAACAGAATCCCAAGCCGAGGAATTCACGGTTAAAATCAAGCCTCTGCGTGAAATTCCAGAACGCGAAATTGGTCTTTACGTTGTTGCAAAGGATTTGGAAGTCCACTTTGACAGCTGCCCTTATGCGATGCAGTCATTCAGGGGTGAGGTTTCAGAAGTCATAAACCAGCTTTCAGAAAAACACCCTACAATCAAATATTCCACATTGAGGGGATATGACAAAATAAAGAATATACTCAAAGAGGAACTTAAAAAGGATTATGCTCATGGAAGATGCAAAAGATGCGGTGAGCCTTCCTCAAATGAACTGTGCAAAGCATGTTCATTTTTAGAAGAATTAGGATTATGATATTATGCCATTTATTTTAAAATACAAACAATTAAATGAAGTACGAGAAATTCCTGATGAAAATTACACAATTAAGGACCTGCTCGACGATATGGAGCTGTCCGCTCAAACAATAGTGTCCAAACAGAATGGTGAACTTGTTATTGAAGATACCGTCATCGAAGAGGGTGATGAGATTCAGCTTGTTCAAATTATTTATGGTGGTTAAGTGAAGATAAGTTACGAATGTGGACCTTGCTTTTTAAGGCAAGCCAGAGAAGCGATGGATTTATCGACAGATGATGAAAAGCTTAAAATGGAAATTATGGGAGATATTTTCAACTATCTTTCCCAAACATTCAAAGAAGGAACCAATTCCAACAGCACAGGCTCTACAATGCATGCAATCATAAAGCAAAAAACAGGATGCGAAGACCCTTACTATCAGGAAAAAATTGAAAGCAACAAACTTGCTTTAAAATATCTGGATGATGTTAAAAAAATCATTAAAGAGGATAACAGTCTGGAAAATTATGTTAAAATAGCTATTATAGGCAATATCCTGGATTTCGGTGCATTCACATTGGATGATGACATTGAAAGTGTCATTAAAAATTCCCTCAAAAAGGATTTGACAATCAAGGATATTGAAGACTTTGAAAACTCACTGAAAACCCATGACAGGGTATTGTATCTGGTGGACAATACAGGTGAAATAGTATTCGACAAATTGCTTTTGGCAAAAATAAAGGAATATAGTCTGGACATTACCATAGCAGTCAAATCCGAACCGATACTCAATGATGCATGTATGGGCGAAGCGTTGGATGCTGGTTTGGATGAATTTGGAGATATTGTGGAAATCGGTGCCGGAACTGTAGGCTATGTCGACAGCAAAATCTCAGATGAATTCAGGGAAATATTCGACAGCCATAAGTTCATCATCTCAAAAGGAATGGGGAATTATGAGGGGCTAACTGAAATCGACTTGTCAAATAAAGATATTTATTTCCTCTTATGTGCAAAATGCAACACCATTTCAAGAGATATTGGTGTAAATTTACATGACATGCTTCTTTTCAAGAAATAATTTAAGTGATAGTGATGATTATAGGATTTATAGGTTTTGGAAAAGTTTCCAAAACACTTTTTGATTTGATTGATTCGCCGGAAATTGATTTTGCCACTTCACTGGAAGGACGCTCAGCTAAAACAATTGAAAATATTGAATCGTCAAATATTGAAGTGCTTGAGTCATTTGAAGATGTGGCCATCAAATCAGATGTTCTGGTCTCGGCAACATCTCCCAAATCTGCATTGTCCGTTGCCAAAAAATACGGAAAACATTCAAATGGAATATATTTGGATTTAAACAATATTTCTCCAAAAACCACGCTTGAAATTGATAATTATGTAAATTGCCTGGTTGATGGTGCAATTATCGGCAAAATCGACTCAAATAACCCTGTGTTATATCTTTCAGGTGAAAAAATTGATGATTTAAAGTTTTTAAATGAATTCCTAGAAACAAAAAAAATCAGCGATAATGTTGGGGATGTGGCCATTTTGAAAATGCTTAGAAGCGTTTATACGAAATCAGTTTCAGCACTTTTAATTGAATCGGCTGAAATTGCCCAGAAACATGATTTAAAAGAGGAATTTTTTGACATATTGGCACTGACTGAAGGTGAAGACTTCAAAGAGAAATCCCTATCTAGAATTACAAACACCTTAAACAATTCCAAACGTAAAAGTGAAGAACTTGAAGAAATAATTGATTGTTTTGATGATTCAGATTTGATAATGGTCAAGGCCGCTTTTAAAAAACTCAACCGATAACTACCTTGACTTTAAAACCCTTTTTGGCTTTTTTTATGCTTCCGCTAACCGGAATGAAATGGGAATCCATAATGTATCTCAAATATGTGACTTCAACTGCAGGCAACCTTAAGTTGGTTTTGATCTTTTTGCCTTCGCTTTTGAATTGCACTGAAATTTTGCCGTTTTTATCGACATATAAATCGGTATTGATGCCTTCCTTTGTGATTTTGGTTTCAAATTTTGTCAGGTTAAGTCCGGCTTCCAAACTCAAAGGAGCATCAACAGAAATGATTTTGCTTCTGAATTCGTCATTTGCTTCACGTGCGCTCACGCCTTTTTCAGACTCGCTTGCGACATACCATGCTCTGTCAATGACTCTTTGCACTTTCTGATTGTCAGGTATTACTCCCTGTGCTTCATAGCTTTTCATCAAATTCATAACTTCTTTTTTTGTAACTTCCATTTCTATTGCGCTGACTGCAAGTCTGGTCATTACAGGTCCGTAATCTGACCTTCTAAACACGGCCCAAATGGACTCAGGGTCTCGATAAACCCTTCTTTTTATGATTTCATTTATGGTATTTCCGTTAAGGTAAGCTATTTTTTCGAGATTTCCCCGGGAATACGTATTCATTCTCTTATAAATGTCGCTCCAGTTTCTATCTCCAGGAACCCTGCCGGCATCTATTTCCCTTTGCAAAATTTCGACTGTGGTTTTTGGAAGCAATTTGGCTATGTCTTTGGAGATGACCATATCATTGTCAATAATGGATTGGCGTATAACTCTTCCGGAATATTTTTCCTTGCTGAATTCCTTGACGACATGATAATCAAGTTTTGATCCGAGAAACTCATTTATTGCATACCATCTGATTTCATTTCTGTTGGTATAGCTTTTGGGCATTCCAACAAAGTTTCCCTCATCAATGAACTTTTGCGCTTTTGATTTGATTTCATCCAGTGATATGCTGGCAGAGGTAATGTAGTCTGTCACTCCATCATCTATCATCTGCTTAAGTCGGATTGGAACGCTGTATGAAAGGACTAATCTGTGATGAAGCCCCTCAAATGACTTTACCTCATCGGCTCCCAAAGCCAATGCCATTTCTTTTCTAGCTTCAAAGTCAACAAAAAAAGGAGCATGATTTGCGCTGAATCCCTTGTTTAGATAAACAACAACCTTTTTGTCTTTTTCATCAGCAAGTTTTTGGGCTTCACTGATTAACTTTTCATGACCTTTATGAACGGGGTCAAAATCTGCACTAATTCCAATCAAAATAAACACCAAAAAAAAAAAGAATTGGGATAGATTATCTATCCATTAATTTTAATACGCCACTTATCACTAACCAGATTCCGATTAATGTACCGAGAACAATCGGGTTTGAGATATATGTTCCGATAATTATGTATAATAAACCAAGAACGATTCCGGCAATTCCAATATAGAATCCGTATCTTGAGCTGCGGTTGTTAATTAAGGAAGCAAGCGCAACGACAATTAACATTATACCTGCAATATACAATGTGATTTCGGTTAAAAATCCAAGCAATGCCGGATTGAATATCAAACCAATACTTAACAGCAATAGCAAAATTCCCAAAATCAAATCAAGTATCGCGCCGGTACTGTTGTAGTCTATTATTGTCACTCCAACAACAAGCAGATAGATTGACATCAATAATACTGATAATCCTATTAGGGAACTGACACCAATTAGTCCCAATATTGGAAATATAATTATTATTAATCCGAGAAGTATGGCCAGTAAACTGACGAATTTAGTTTTCATGTTTTCCTCCTAATATTTAGTTAATGTTTTTTAATATTTCAATATAATGGAATATGCTTAATCTCAACAGTTGAGCTATTCATATCTGAATTTTCTATTTCCGCCAACCATTCACTTTTACAATCGCATTCATATTCAATTTTGCTTTGAGTTAAATTGTTGGCTATTATCATATGCTTTAGGTCTTTATTGCATTTCTTACAGTTATATGGGCCACGTCTTGAACCGAAACCAGAAGTGTCGAGAAGTGCAGGTATGCTGATTTCATCCCTGACGGTATTTATGATTTCAACACATGACCAAATCCATGGTGGCTGATAGGCTCCTTTTCTCCAGAATCTTTCGATAACGGTTCCACTGTGGATTGTTGCAGGGCAGAATGAGAGTCTGTTGACTCCAATTGATTCGCAGTATCTTGCGGTTTCTATGGCTTCGCTTATTGCTTGAGCTTCAGATACTAAAATAGGTTTGACAAAGACATATGCTTTTGATTTTAAATTATATCCTTTGGTTTCATTAAGGTTTTGCATCAATTTGACGGCATTTTCAAAGTCATCACGTGTAAATCCCTTATTGATTTTTTTAAGACGGGTATAGTCATTTGATGTTTCAAGGCCGATGCTCACTTCAAATAGTGTGTCTCCGATTATTTCAAAAATTTCGTCAAGAACTTCCTCTTTTACATATTCAGGTCTTGACTCGACAATGATTTCAGTGACATTGCCCAAGCCCATTAGGGTTTTTAGGATTTCGTCACGTGCATCATTTGGAAGTTCATAAGGATTTAGGAAGCTTCCTGATGCAAACAATTTGACGGAAATTTTATCTTCTTCGGCTATAGGATGCCTTTGAAGATGTTCATTGAATATTCTTAAGATGGTTTCAGTGTCGATTGGTTCTAGTGTACAGTCTGAAACGTAACTGCACATTGTACATCCGCCGCTGTCTCCGAGTGCCCAGGCACAGCCGGGAGTAGGCAAGATTATGAACAATGTTTTTGAAACTCCATCGTAAGTCAAATCGTCATTATACCAACTTGCTCCAACCTGTTCGGGAGTTTTTGGATCTTTTCTTTCAAATGCCCGTTGTCTGATATCTTTAGTTAATTTTTCAATTTCCATTATAATACCTGCAATAATATAATTATAATATTATATAGTTTAAGTTGTTTTTATAATTAAAAATTGTTGTTGAAAAATAGTATGTTAATAAGTTGTGTATAAAGGTTTAAAAAAATAAAAAAAGAAAAAGTAAGCAAGTTTAGAAACTTGCAATTACGTCTCCTAATAATTTAATGGATTCTTCTACGTTTTTACCAACAGGGGAACCTGCTACGTATTGAGTTACACCCATTTCAGCTAAGCCTTCAATTTTTGGAATGAACTCATCAGGAGTACCACATACTGAGAATGCGTCTAAAGCTTCGTCAGTTACAGCACCGATAGCTCCACCGAAGTCACCTTTAGCTAAGAATTCACCCATTTGAGTGTTGAATCCTTCAGGTAATCCGTGTCTTTCGATAACTGGAGGTGGGGAACCTGCTGCGATAAATGCAACTACAATTTTAGCTGCGTTTTTAGCTGCGTCAGAGTCTGCACCAATGGAAGTTGCAGTGTATGCACCTACATCGAAGTCTTTAGCTTGGTCTCCAATACCTTTTTTGATCATAGGCATAGCTGCTTCGTAATCTTTAGGGTTTGAAGCGTTAATTAATACACCATCTGCGATTTCTCCAGCGGTTTCTAACATTTTAGGTCCTTGAGCACCCATGTAAATAGGGATGTGTTCTTGGACAGCTTTTGCTCCACCTAATGCTGCTCCGCCTTCGGTTTTTTCACCAGCTAATAAAGTGTTAATGTCAGCGATTGCTGCTTTAATAGTTGATACAGGTTTGGTCCATTCAATTCCTAAAGCGTCGAAAGTTGCTTTGTCACCAGGACCGATACCGAAGGTTGCTCTTCCTTCTGAGATTTCGTCAATGGTTGCGATTGCAGAAGCTGAGATTGCAGGGCTTCTTACGTATGGGTTGGTTACACCAGGACCCATTTTAATGGTTTCAGTTTCAGCTGCAATTAATGCTAAGGTTTCGTATACGTTTTTGTTGTTGTAGTGGTCAGTGATCCATGCGTATTCAAAACCAACGTCTTCTGCTAATTTTACTAAACTTACTAATTCTTTTAATGGTATTTGAGGTACGAATTCTATACCGAACTTCATATTTTATCACCAATCATATTTTAGTAGTGTAATATATAAAGTAATTTTTATTTGAAACAGATAGAAAGTTTTAAATATGAATCATTGTCCTTGATGTCATAGGTTATAAAAAAATAAGCAGTATTAAAAATTTTATTTTTTGTAATAATTATTGTTCGATGTTATAATAATGATTATTCATGACAAATTGCATTTTTGTTATTTCTATTGTGGTCTTTATTTTTAATAATTTAATTATTTTATTCTAATTAATCAATTTTAATAATTAATTGATGTTTAAATAAAATTAGAATATATTTTGCAATATTTTTTAATTGAATTTGTTACTATAATTTGTCTATCTATTAGTTGTGCTATATGTTTTATGGCGTTGGTTTAAGTCTTATTATATTTACAATCATGACTATGATGACTGCTTTTCCGCATGTAGCTATAATTTATCATGTTTATTGTATTAATTAAATTATTAATATCATGAATGTGCTTTTTGTGAGTACTTGAGTTTTTTCGAGTATGATGTAAGTTTTGTAGATGTGGTGAAATTTGATTATAGAATCTTTTATATCAAATTTATTTTAGTGTATTACACTCGTCTATATTTTTTTATGTGTACTTCAAAATAGTACTGTTATGTGTTCAATTCTGTTTGATCCTGGCAGATGCTACTGCTATTGGGATTCGATTAAGCCATGCAAGTCGAACGAGTTTAGGCTCGTGGCGTACGGCTCAGTAACACGTGGATAACCTACCCTTAGGACTGGGATAA
>JAFQXD010000065.1 GCA_017407115.1 Methanobrevibacter sp.
AGAATTTTAATGAAAATAAAAATTTGAAAAAAGAGGTAATCTATAAATTTTTCGAAAAAATTTTCGC
Organism: Methanobrevibacter sp.; assembly: GCA_017407115.1. Classification (GTDB taxonomy): domain Archaea; phylum Methanobacteriota; class Methanobacteria; order Methanobacteriales; family Methanobacteriaceae; genus Methanocatella. Next base: position 68 of record JAFQXD010000065.1, read on the forward strand.
AAAAAGAAAAATATTAAAAATTTCCTCTGAAAAATTCAAAAAATCGAATTACCAACTAACAAATTTACAAAACCGATTTTGAGTTATTTTAAAATGAAAAAAAAGAGATGAAAAAGATTATTCATCTAATGATACTAAGCTTATGTCATAATTTTCGCCGTCTTTAATATCGACTAGGACGGCACCATTATCCTTAAGCATTCCTGGATTTGCCACATCAGTGGTTGTTCCAATTTTACTGAGAGATTTTGCTTCATGAATATGTCCGCAAAGATTTATTTCAGGTTCAAATTCATGAATTGATTTTAAAATTCCTGAACTTCCTACATGCCCTCCATTTTCAAGTTTATCCGCTTCGGTATTGTATGGTGGAGCATGGGTGGCCAATATTCTTACTTTAGGAACTTCACTATTGTATACGTAGTCATAATTAGCTAATAATTCGTAAACATCTCCATAGATTTTATTGTCTTGTATTTCTCCAGGAGTGTTGAATGGAGTTTCATTAGACCCTCCGTATCCGAATAATATTGCATCGCCATAAGCGATAATGTTGTTGTGAAGACAGAAAGACACTTCATTAATTGCATTGCAAATGCCTTTTGGATCACAATTACCCGGAATAGCTATTACATCAACACCACATTCAGCTACCTTATCGATGAATGTGCCTACAAAGTCCAAAGGCCCGAAATCAGTAATATCTCCAAGAATTAAAACCAAATCAATATCATTATTCTTTAAATAAGAATATAAATTTTCGTTTTCTTCACCGTGAATATCACTTATTGCTAAAATTTTAGTCATTTAATCACCTTGTTGTTCTAAAAAGAAAGATCCCATTTCCTTTAAACCTGCCTGAAGGTCAGGTTTATCTCCATGTACTTCAATGGTAACATCGTCATCAAATTCAATTATAAGACCGTTCCATTCTGCAATTTCCTGTACTCTCTCTTCTGCCAATGCAGTTTTTAAATTGATTCTGCCTGTAGTTAAACCAGGTGGAGTGTTGACAAGGAATTTTGACCTTGAGTCTGCAAATTCAAATACTTCTTTTCCTTGCATAGCTTGTTTTAATAAATCAAACCAATGGTCAACATACTCGTCGCCTTCTTCTTCTGCAATAGTTAGAAGAGTACCTTGAATATTATTTAAAGACATTTCAGCTTGAGCTAAACCGTTGATCAAATCAGGATGGGAAGGGTCTCTTTTATATGAACTAATTGATGACCTGATTAAACCCATCTCAGGGTTAATTCCACTTGGAATTTCATATCCTTTTTTACTTAAATCAGAAATGAGATGTTGGAGAATTAACCAATTCTGTTCAGAGGGTAAGCTCATAAATGTCCACCTATAATTTTTAAAGTAGTATGATTGATTTTTGCATCTGCATCTCTTAATTCCCTTTCAATTTCATCAGTACTTGAATAGGAATCCAAGAACAATACATGATGAGTGGAAGTTCCTGCAATATTTAAAATTGCGATTTCATCACTTTTTTTGAGTTCTCTTTTATCTATTGTTGCTTTAAATTGTACATAAGGTTCATATTCTTCAGGAAGGTCTGCATATTTAAAAATACCATCTAAAGTTGCTACAAACATAATTACACCTCATAATGTTAATAGTTATTTTTTTCTTATTAATCATATATAAATGTACTTGCGAACTATTCGTACAAACTAAAACAAAAAAAATAATGATAAAAAAAGAGTTATCATGAGGATGATAACTATCCAAAATGTCTTTTCAATGTCTAAAAATAAAAAATGAAAGGATGTAAAATCCTTTTATTTGAATCTATTCACCTAATGCTTTTTTGATTGCAGGAGTTGCATCAATTTTTTGAGCATCAAAGGTTAATTCTTCAGCTGATAATCCCATAGCTAATCCGTATAATTGAGCTAAGTGGAATACAGGTAATGCAAAGTCAGTTCCGTATTTTTCGTTTACTTCAGTTTGACCTTGGTCAAATTGCATGTGACAGAAAGGACATACGTTAACAATTGCATCTACGCCAGCTTCGGTCATGTGGTCAAGTTTTTCTTTAGTGAAACTAGTAGTTACATCTAAATCTCTTGCTCTTAAACCTCCACCAGCACCACAGCACATCATTTTGTCTTTGTAGTCAACTGATTTAGCACCAGTGATTTCTACAAGGTCATCTAAGATGGATGGGTTTTCAGCTTGATCTTCAATACCGATAGTTTCGGTAGGTTTTAAGAAGTGGCAACCGTAGTGAACAGCTACATTTAAGTCTAAAGGTTTTTCGATTAATGAAGCTAATTTTTCAAAACCAACGTCATCTCTTAAAATTTGAGCAAAGTGTTTTACATTGGTAGTTCCTTTGAATTCTCTACCGATTTCAGCTAAGTTTGCGTTGATTTTAGCTTTTTTATCTTCATCTTCTTTTAACATGTGGTTACATTCGAATAATGAACCGAAACATCCGTTACATTCGGTCATGATGTCAGCACCCATGTCTTCAGCAAGAGTTAAGTTACGAGCTGCAATAGTAGCCCAGGTTTCTTCATCAAAAGAACCGAATACACCAGGAGCAGGACAACAAGATGCTCCTTCCATGTCTTTTAATTCAATATCTAATGCTTCGAATAATTTTCTGGTTGCTTTTTCAACACCAGGATAACGGTTGTTCATAATACAACCTAAGAAATATGCGATTTCCATATTATAACTCTCCTCATAAATCTATTCTTTTAATCCGCCGGTTGCTTCATCGTAACCGATTAATTCGTCAAAAGCGGTAATTTTACATAATTTTTGTACTTCTTCTAATGCTTCTGGATAAGCATGAGTAGTAGGTGGTACTTCAGGAAGACCAATTTTGGTTCTTAATGCTTTAGCAGCATCGTTAATAGGTACAGCGTGTCCAGTGTTTAATACAAATACACCAGTCATTTTGTGTGGTTTTGCCATGTATCCAGCGTGAGCTGCAATATTACGTGCTTTTTTGATAATTTCCACAATTTTAACACTTCTAAGACATCTTTCTTGGCAAGTGTAACAAGTAGTACACATCCATAAAGCGTCGTCAGTGATAACTTCTTCTTTTAATCCTAATAAACATTTTCTGACGATTTGTCTTACTTTGTATGGAGTTCTTCTTCCAGATGGGCAACTACCACTACAAGTACCACATTGGAAACAGTGTTTTACGGTTTCAATACCTGCGTCAATAAATTCAGCAGTGAAATCTGGGTCACGATTACTATCATTTAGTAATTCTTTATCAGTCAATAAAGTCATATTATCTCCTTTTGTATCTTTGTTTGATTTTTCTTCAACTTTGTTTTTAACATCTTCTTCAATGATTTCAACAGCTTCTTCAACTTTTTCTTTGATCTCATGAAGTTTTTCAACTTTTTCTTCTAAAGGTTTTTCCTTAAGTTCATGAACTTTTTCAATTTTTTCATCAACAGGAGTTTCCTTTATTTTATGAAGTTCCTCAACAACTTCTTCTTTTAAAGTTTCGATGTCACGTTTATCATCTTTTGGTTCTTCTTTAACTACATCTTCCCTAGGAACAGTAGTTTTAGTACCAGAGACGACATCATCATTTACAATTTTTGAAGATGTAACTTGGACATCATCAGATGTGTTTGATACATCATTGCTGATGTCTTTTTTTTCATTATCATTCTCTCCAGTAAATAGAGATTTTAATCGATTTATAATAGACATTGAAAACACACCTCGGATAATCATCGGATTATTTCCTCAAATCCATACTAATATTCTATTAAAAGTTCATATATAAAGGTTACTAAATTTTTGAAGAGTGTAATCAAAAAGGTTACAGTGATTGAAAAAAATTTTTATAAATATTGAAAACAAAATATTATACTAACAATAAATAGGAAAGAATCAAATGATTAAAAAGTTCGAAATAAAATCTCATGACGGGCCTGGAAGGATTGGAAAAATTGATGGAGAGCTTACTCCAAAAATATTTTATAAAAAAGATTTGAAAATCGCCCCAAGCGAAGGATCTGCATACAATGTTGACCGTGAAATTGCCGAATTTAATGTTAAAGAAACTTTAAGACTCGCACGTGAAAATGTCAGCGAATGCGACATTGCAGTAATTCAAGGGTCCAAATATGTTGATTTGAGAGTTGATTGCTTAAAGCAGCTAGAGGAAATAGGTTACAACGGATTCATAATAGCCAATGGAGACGCACTATTAACCAATTCCAAAGACCTCGTCGAACTTGTAGTTTCACTTAAAAAAGAAGCCAATAAAACAAGTTACTTTATATTTTCATTTACTGAAATCTCATTCATGCCAATATTAACTTATATGGGAATTGACGGATTTTTAGCTGATTCTGCAAATTATTACAGTTATTTGAATGTCCTGCAAACACCAACAAAATCATATGATTTGAATACCTATCCTATTTATGAAGAAATCTCACAAGAGGAACTGGAGAAAAAAAATATTGAAAACATGGAGTTTGTCATAAAGGAAATCCATGCTCATATGAAAAACAGATCTCTGAGAAATCTTGTTGAAGAGCGTTCAGGAACAACTCCACAAAACATATCAACTTTAAAAATACTCGACAGAACCTGTATGGATTATCTACTTAAGTTTACACAATTATTTTAAACGAATCTATCATATTTTTGAATTCCCTTTCGGATTCACCTGAGACATCAAGAGTTCTCATCTCAAAAATGTAAATATTCCTATCTTCTATGAAAACATATGTGTGAATGTCAAAATTGATTTCAGGAGTGTCCATATTTGCATGAAGCTTGATTGCGTCTTTTTGGGCAATTTGAATGAAGTCTGAAGATATTATGACTCCACCATCATCTGAAATTGCATCTTCCATGAAAATCTTGTAATCATCAAGATTTGTGGCAGTCGGAAACATGACTGCGTTAATCAGATTCTCTTCACCTTTAGACAGTGTTGCAATGCAATCGGGATTGGAGAGAATATCTGCCTTTTCAACTTCCCAGGAATCAGGATATTGAAAGGTAATCTTTCCTGTGTTGAATGTTTTCATAACCTAAACCCCTTTTTTTGATGAAATCTCAATTGTTTCAGGAATATCTTCATCATCAAGGGTGTCAATATATTTGGAAAATGGTTCCGGAAGTTTTGGCATTACCTCTTTTAAAATTTCAGAAGCATCCAATTCCAAAGCTTGTCCTGCAAGCAACTGTTCAGCATCAAAGTCAAATTCAAACGGTTTAAGCAAATCATCAACAGGGACTCTTAAATTAATTTTCCTTTTGTTCATTATCATTTTAAGGGTGCTGGTGTTTCTAATCTGCTCATTCATATCTTCAACTGTAGTTTTGATGTCGTATGCTATGGCCTTATTTTTCTCATTCACTTCATGTTTGGATTTTTCAATGGATCTTTCCAAATCCTCTGCAAGCTGAGCATTGCGCCTATTGATATTGTCTCTGGCTTCATCAATAACTACATTGATAGCATTTAAAATTGACTTGTTAAGTTCAACATTGTAGGCAAGAATCATCCTGTTTTTATAATCAAGTTCTTTAAAAATAGCTACCCTCTCATCATCGATTTGGGTGATTTTCTTGTTCAACTCCTGAATTTCATCCTTAGCTTTCAGGAGCTCGTCCTTTTCATTAAGCTGCTCTTTAAGGGAATCCACATCATCAAAAAATGATGCCTTAAGGGTTTGAACCTGTTCTTTTAAAATTTTAATTTCATTATCCTTTTCATTGATAATCTGGTCAAATTCTTCCAATTTCTCATCTGAGAACTGATTGCCAACCAAATCCTCATATTCTTTTTGTGCTAATACTTTAACCAATTCATTATCTTCAAATGGATCTTCTTTTTTAAGACTTACCTGTTTTTGTTTGGATTCCTTTTCAACAAGGTTTCCGTCTTTGTCTTTACTGTTATACTTTTTAGTATAAACCCGAACAGTTCTAAATTCATCACTTTCCATTTTATAACACCACTCTATAATAATAAATAGTTAAGTATTAATTTAAATAGTTAATGAAAAAAAAGAAAAAAAAGAGAAAAAATATTATTTATTTTCTTTTTCAATCCACAACAACATTGCCTCTTCAATCGCTTTTGAATACCAACCTGTTTTAAATAACATCTTAGAGGAGGCCAATCTTCGAAAATTCAAGTCAATGTCATTATTGATGCTAATTGTTACGCGTTTGTTTTTAGACATACAATTAGATAGTACACACTAGTTAATAAACGTTTTAGTGTCTTATTGGAGCATTTTAAGATGCATAAATGAATATTGAAGTTTTTTGATAAAATTGAAAAATAAAAAAAATAGTAGAGAAGCGATTCTCTACTTGACAGCAATCTTTTTTTCAAGTTAATTACACTTTAACTGATGAATCCCAGTAGGCAGAACCGATGTAATATCTGTATACAGTAGGTTCAAATTTACCAGAACAACCTTTATAGTTAATATCTCCTGCAAAACTAAGTTCAAAATAGATATATCCCAGTTCATCCGTATTATAAAGACTTATACTAGTATCACCAAAACAAGAGTTCGAACCAAACTCAAAAGCTGAGTCAACATCTTGAGTGTATTTGTCACTGATATAATATACATATCCGAAACGTGTCCATTGTCCAAACGCTTGAGCGGAAATAACTTTATTGCTCAAAATATTGCCCTTTTCATCAATTAAATCAACATCAACCTGAAAGCTCTTTAAATTTCCATCCTTAAATGTGGCCATTAACATGTTAACCTTGAAACTGGTTTTGAGTTTTAAATCCTCAATTCTAATTGAACTTTTTGAGGATATCGCTTTATAATTTGATGTTCCTGCGACATTAACAACTACATTATGAGCAGCTTTACTTAATGATGCAGTGGAAATACTTGCAACACCATTATTGTTTGTTTTGACAGTGAATGTTTTGTATTTATTGCCAGTATAAACTTTAATAGATACTTTAACACCAGACATTGCATTTCCAGATTCCTTATTTTTGACTGTAACCTTGAATGTCCCAGTTTTATAATTATTTGTTACTTTTGGAGCAGAAATCTTTAAAGTTGCTTTTGAAACTTTAACAGAACTTGATTTAGCACTCGCAGATACGAATTTAGTATTTTTAATACTGACAACAATCTTATGAGTTCCTAAAGATAATGTGGATGCCGAATATTTTGCAATTCCTTTAGCATCAGTTGTTATGGTAACTGAGTTATATTTTTTCCCTGTGTAAACTTTTAATGTCAATTTAACATTGGACATTGCTTTTTTAGTTTTACTATTAACCACTTTTACTTGGAAATATTTGCCAGATGCATAAGTGGTTGACAATGGAGTGGGTGTTAATGTTGCTGAAGCCTTAGAAATCTTAATGTTAGACAATTTTTTAGAAACACCACACGAAACAACAGTCACACTAGCCCAATATGTTCCGGTTCCAAATGGCATCGAATAAGTAGCAATACCTTTGGAATCAGTAGTTACAGTAGCTGACTTGCCATTTGAAAATGTAATTTTAACTTTTTCATTAGCCAATACTTGATTAGAGACCAATGAAATCTTTAAAACAGCAGTCCCATAATAATTACCTTCCTGAGTGAGTTTAAAAGAAAGAAGATTCAAAGGAACTGTAAAATTTCCAACGACATAATCATCCAAAGCCACAGTTTTATTTCCAAACTTAGCATAGATTGATACACCATCATCTACATAAAAACCTGCAGTTAAATAATAAAAGCCATAATATGAAGATGGAACATGGAATGTGGCAAGACCATTCAAATCAGTAGTAAGGTTAGTTTGATCAAAATGTTTTTTAGTACCCTCAATTTTACCAGTATAAACACTTAACTTCATACCAGATAAGGCAGAACTATCATTTAAATTAGTTAATTTAAAAGTGATATTATCACCATAATTACGAGGAAACTCAACAATTTCCAATTTGGCCCTAATTACATCATCATAATCATCCCCCCAATCATCTTCCCAATCATCCTCAGAATCATCTTCCCAATCATCTTCCCAATCATCCTCAGAATCATCCTCAGAACTGTCTGTTAAATCAATTTCTATAGAATTTTCTATAGTTTTTAGAGAATTACCAGTATTATCACCAGTTACATCATCCACACCAATAACATCACCAGTTACATTCTCTGTCGCACTTACCGCCGAAACAGCCAATAATGTTACAAGCATGATTGTTAGAATCATTATCTTTTTAAATCGCAACATTGTTTCCTCCCTTAAAAGTCATAATTGACATGTATTTGTCTGAAAATAACATTTAATGTATACTTAAATAATTTTTATATAATTAAATTGTCTACTCAACCAAAACCCATTCATTATTTCCTAAATGTTTGTATTTATGTCCGTCCGGAGCGTCATGGACTTCACCTGTGTAGATTATCCTTCCTTCTTGAGCACTGTAAAATGCTCCTGGATCATCATCTGAGGTAGATGTAACTTCAGGTTCGACCTCTTCTTCCACAACTTCTATATCCTCGGAAGTTGTGTTTTCAGTGAAGTTATCGTTACCTTCGAATGTACATTCAACTGTATAGTTTCCTGGCTCTTCGTCCACAATCACTTCCGCTATTCCCTCATCATCAGTGAAAGTTACAAACGTATTTTCAACTTTACCAGTTTCATTTTTAATTGTAACATTAACAGTTTCATTGTCTATTGGAGTTCCATTTACATCAGAAAGGTTAATTTTAATTGAATCTCCCTGATTAAGTGCATCGTTACTCTCAATAGTAATGTTTGCTTTTTGTTTTCCAAAATTAGGCATCACTACAGCCAAACCAATGACAAGCAATGCAATAATTGCAATTAATGCAACAATTATAATTCTATTTTTGTCCAAAATATCACCATAATATCAAGTTTTGAATACATATATGACTTTGATATAATTTAAACCTATTTTTTAAGCATTCCAAATCAAATGAAAACATTTATATAATAGTAAGATATAAGTATTATACGATGTGAATTAAATTTCATATTTGTACATGACACAATTCAACCATTTTATAATCTCCAAAATGATTAGAATATGTTTCATTGAGGAAGTAGGACTACAAAACTACTTCCAAAACTCCCCCTTTTTTTAAAAAATTAATATTTTTACGTAATTTTTATAATATACTATTTTTAATATGAAAATCTATTTTTTAAAAAAAAATATGAGAAATATATTTAACACATCATGTAGAAAAACAACAAAACTTAAATAGGAATAAAATATAATTATATACGATATGAATTAAATTACATATCTAATAACAAACATCAGTCAACATTTTAAAATCTCCAAAATGTTCGAAAAGATATTGTTTACTCCGGAAGTAGAATTAACTACTTCCACACTCTCCCTTTTTAAAAATTAAACACCATCAAGAATGCTTTCATCTGCTCCAGCAATTTCTACTAAATATTCTGCTTCAACAATGTGAAGTTTAGATGGAATTATAATGCAGTGAAGCGGACCTCCAAAATCAAAATCAATCAATTCTGAAATTTTACCTGCCTTAACACAAACGTCCTTTGAACCTACACGGGCAATACCCATCGCCAATGTATCCTCATCAATCAAACCTTCACGATCCAGCTCATTTTTAATATTCATAAGATATTCCAGACCCTGATTAACTGTCATATAACGGTCTTTATGGGCCTGTATGTCAAGTAAAACCAAAGTATGCAAATCCATTTTCAGATTCTCCTCAATTGCTTCGTAAGGAGATTTCGGATAGAAATTATAATCCGGAAACGGAATTGTTGTAACCTTACCGAATTTATAACCCTGAAGTCCTGAAATAGCTGGTGCTGAGGATAAAATTGAAGATCCATGAATTACCTCATAATCTATTCCCTTTTTTGAACATTGCACCAGAAAATCACTGTGTGTGGTTGCAATCAACGGATCACCGCCTGTAACCAAAGCGACATCTGAAGTCTTAGCCTCTTCAATGAATTTGTGTTCCTCTTCAACTTCATTTCTAACTAAAACTTCAATTTCTTTTCCGATTAGCTCTTCAATGGCTTCAAAACTAGAACCGAATAATCTGGAAGTGAAAAACTCAGCATAAATCTTATCAACATTTTTTAAACATTCCAAACCTTTTAAAGAAATGTCTTTTTCATCAAATAATCCTAAACCAACTAAATAAAACATAATAGATTATATAATAATTTAAACATAATAAATTTTATGAAATGCGTGAAAGTTCCATTAAAACAATTAAATGATACCCGTATAACACTAATGGAAAAAGGCCTGATGAGTATGGATTTCAGGATAAAGACAGATGGAGAATTTGGATACATTCCAATTACTGAAGATGTCAGCGGCTATGAAATTGCTGATGTTGAATTGGAGCCAATGAAAAAGGTTGCCCATAGTTTTTCCGAACTGCTTGAAGATGAACTGACTTCAGATGAAATAGAAAACCTAAAGACATCATTTGACACAATTGGAGATATTGTAATCTTGGAAATTCCAGATGAACTATACTCAAAAAGGCAAATAATCGGAGAGGCAGCATACAAATTTACAAAAAGAAAAGCAGTTTACATGAAAAAAAGTGCAATTAAAGGAACAATACGCATTCGTGATTTGGAATTTTTAGCAGGAACCGATGATTCAATTACGATCCATAAGGAACATGGAGCCCGTTTAAAGTTAGATGTGCGTGAAGTCTATTTTTCACCAAGGCTTGCAACCGAAAGAAAACGAGTAATGGAAAGCGTCAGAGACGGCGAAAAGATTCTCGACATGTTCTGTGGAATAGGCCCATTTCCAATTGTAATTGCTCGAAATAAAAATGTCAAAATTACTGCTGTCGACATTAACGAGTCAGCAATCAGATATTTGAAGGAAAATATTGGGCTGAATAAATTAGCAGGTTCAATCAAACCATACTGCGGAGATGTGAGAGAAGTTTCAAAGTCATTTAACTGCAAATTTGATAGAATTATTATGAACCTTCCGGGACTTGCATATACTTTCCTTGATGTTGCAGTTGATTTAATTGAAGACAGCGGAATAATCAATTATTATGAGTTCTCCAATTCATATGAACAGGGAATAAAACGCCTGGAAAGTGCATGTGAAAAATCCGAAAAAAAAATAGAGATAATAAATTGCCGAAAAGTTAAATCGACATCACCCGATGAATGGCATGTGGCCATAGACGGAAAAGTCAGTAAAAAAAATTAAGGTTATTTTACAACCCTTATTTCATTTTTAGCAACACAACCATCATAAGTAATTTTAATGACATGTTTTCCGATTTTTAGATTTTTTGCAATATTGAATGTTGCAATTCCTTTTGAATTGGTTTTAAGATAATAATTTTTCCCTTTGAATGTAACCTTAACAGTTTGTTTGGAAATAGATTTGCCATTGCGTTTAATTAATTGTATTGTGAACTTTGAAGGTTTATTATAAGTCTTTTTGATATTTTTTGTTTTGAATAATGATTTGACAATAATTTTATTTGTTGAATTTTTCTCGCCACTGAATACCTTCACGACATAATTTCCAGGTTGACTATTGAATTTGAAACTTGCATATCCTTCATCATCCGTTTTGGCATTAATCTTTTTGCCGTTGAAGATAAAAGTCACATTCACATCTTTTCCAACTGAATAGTTAGCTAAATTAAGAATTCTAACCTTATATACATTATCCTTTGAATAGAAAACACTGATATCATTGCTTTCAATAGCAGCAGGCTTTACACTATTTTCTTTAACAAAATCCAGAAAATCGCGCAATTCTTTTGAATGACCATTACCACAGGGATTATTACAGTAGGCCTCCCAGGCCTTCTCATAATTTATGACAATATCCTTTGATGGAAAACTGTTGCTATGGTAATCCCACAGATAATTTAAAACTTTTTCCACTTCAGGAGAACTGAAAGTAGGCATGTCCCCTATTGATGAATTATTTTTAATTAAATCAATAATGTCTGAAAGATTTCCTGAGGAATTGTTTTTAAATAGATTTATGAGGTCTGAATAACTCATTTGACCATTATTTTTTCTCAAATCAATGACATTATCTTGTGAATAACCATCGTTAGGAGTGATATTTGTTATATTAGAAGGAACTACAACCAAATTACCATTTTCATCCAAACTCCAATGATGAGAATTACCTGCAATTGCATCGGCATATCCATCAACATCCCCTTGAGGGTTTAAATCTGTTGAATTGTCCGAAGCCCAAACGGATGAAGCTCCTGAAAATAATAATATTATAAAAAAAACAATTATGAAAATCTGCTTAACATTCATGATATCCATTATAATGTTGTAAAACATAATATTTAAACTTAACAGTTTAAAAAAAAAAGAAAATAAGATTATTTAGAAAATAATCCTGTTACCAGTCCACAAATCATTATCATCGAAAGCATCAGCTTTCTTTTCATCTTCAAGATATTGTGCTAAATCCCTATATAATTTAACTCTGAAAATATCAGGATAAGCAATATATAACATGTCACCATTAGGTCGAGTTTCTTTTACATATGTCAATTGAAACTCAATGATGGTGTCATCTTCCTTATGAAAGTGATGGACCTCATTTGCACATAATATTTTAAAATGCACAAAATCATCTTTTTCTAACTCGCTAACCAAATCCTCAATCAAAGGAGGCAATTTTCCCTGTTTATTATATTTAATTTCCATACTATATCCCCGATATACTAATTAATTCCCAAGTGCGATATCTTGTTAATTCTAATCAAACGATTGAACTGTATAGAATTTTACATGAGAGTTATATAATAATTTAAATCTACTAATTTAAATAATTATACTTTGTTTTTGAAAAAATTGATTTAAAAAAAAAGAGCTAGAGCAAAAGTGTTTACACTCTAGCAAAAAATAATCCGCCAATAATCAACTATTTCATTATAGCATCAATTAAATCATCAACGCCGTCTACACTATCACTCATTGGTCCGCCTGCAGCATCTATAGAGTCTGTGAAAGCAATTATAGTGTGATCCGCTCCATCCTTATTGAACACATATACCAATGCATATCCATTATTTCCTGAATATTGCAATAGCTGGTATGAAAAAGCAGCTGTTGTTGAGCCACTAGGAGAATAAGTTGTCCTATTTACATTGAAAGAGGTGTCAAATGAGTAACCTTCACTTTGTAAATAAGCATTTGCAACATCACCAGTGTTAATATTTTCATCGATTATAATTTTATCTCCATCGTCATTGTTGAATGTGATTCCTGTATCATTTTTGTCTACAATTTTTAAATCGCTTGGAACTTCAAAGCTTAAAGAACCCACACTTGCATTTTCAGCATATATTGTTGCAACACTCATTGCTAATATAAAAATAACAAAAAGTGCAAATATTGATTTGTTTTTGAATTTCATTTTTAGTCTCCTCAAGTTAAATCCAATGAATATTAGAACCAAAAATTCTAATGTTATTTTCATTTCTAGTTTTTGATTTATATATAATTTTTTAATTTTCCTTAAAAAAAAAATTGTATAAAATAGATTACTTTAAACAGAATATATCCTAAATGAAGATTTAATGAACATAATCACATTTTTATTTATAGAATTTAAGATTTCACCCTACTCTAAATCGGGTCAATTATTCCCTTTTCTGTAATGATTCCGGTAATCAATTCCTTTGGAGTTATGTCAAAAGCAGGATTGATGACTTCAGTGCCTTTCGGGCAAATTCTTGCTCCTCCATAATATCTTACCTCATCACCATCTCTTTCTTCGATAATAGTATCATAAATGTTAATTTCATCATCAAAGGTAGAATATGGAGCGGCCACATAAAATGGAATATCATGGTGTTTTGCAGCAAGAGCTACCATAAATGAACCAACCTTATTTACAACGCCTCCTTTTGCAATCCTGTCAGCACCTATTACAACTTTATCGATTTTTCCCTGTGACATTAAAAATCCTGAAGCCACATCGGGGATCAACTTTACAGGAATATTTTCCTGCTGCATTTCCCAAACGCTTAAGCTTGCACCCTGACCGCGCGGACGGGTTTCATCACAAATGACATTGATATTTTTACCGGCATCACGTGCTGCTCTAAATACTCCTAATGCAGTTCCATAATCAACACATGCAAGAGCTCCCGCATTACAGTGGGTCAGTACAGTGTCTCCATCATCTATTATCTCAGCACCATATTTTCCAATTGCCCTATTGGTAGCCATATCTTCCTCATACATTTTAAGAGCTTCGGAAAGTGCATCATCATCACTTTTTAATACTCTATCAACAGCCCAAAATAAATTGACAGCCGTTGGCCTTGCAGCCTTTATTTCTACTGCGGCCTTATCCAAATCAACACCGTGAATATCAGCAAGCGCCATTCCAAAGGCGGCAGATACTCCAATTGCTGGAGCACCACGTACAGTCATATTTTTAATTGCATTTATAACATCCTGATAATTATCGCAATAAACATAAGTCAATTCATCAGGAAGTTTTCTTTGATCAATAAGTTTTAGTCTATTATCTTCCCATTCAAGTGTTTTCATGTTAACACCTTTTAAAAAAAAATACTGTAAAAATAAGGAAAAAAAGCATAATTAAATGTTAGTTTCTAATTTTGTTTAATGCTTGAGCATTGTTTATAACTATGCTTTTTTTATTAAATAACCCAATAAAGGATTTGATTAGAGACGTATTAAAAATACATCTTATGTATTATTTTATCAAGTTATCCTTTATAAATTTTTATCTAAAATTGAAAAATTTAGGAAATCCTAAGCATTTTCAGTCATAATAGGCACTACCTGTTTTTTACGTGAAACAACACCCTCAAGTAAAACAGTGTTATCCTCTAATGTAACATCATAAGCCTTTTCAACCAAACTTGCGTCTTTTCCTAAAGCAATGACCTGGGAGTTGCTGTTTACAATATCAGTAATCAGAAGCATGAACAAGTCCAAATCTTCATCTTCAATGATTTTGTTAATACCTGCTTCTAACTCATCCTTCATTGCCATTACATCTGAAATGTCAGCAGTGTTTACCTGATTTACAATTGATTTTACATCTTTGAAGTCAATCTGTTTTGCATCGAGTGCCAATATTTCTTCAATTGAAAAACTGCTTAAATCAGTACCTGCCTTAAGCATTTCCAAACCGTATTCTTCAGCATCAAGTTCTGCAATTGCAGCTAACTTTTCAACTGCTGCCTTATCATCCTCAGTGGTTGTTGGAGATTTTAAAAGCAAAGTGTCAGATATTATAGCTGACAACATCAAAGTAGCTATTTCTTTTGAAATTTCAACACCGTTTTCCTCATACAACTTACATAAGATAGTTTCAGTACATCCGACAGGTTCAAATCTTAAAAATAATGGATAAGAAGTTTCCAAAGCAAGTTTATGATGGTCCACAACTTTTAAAATGTTTGCATTTTCGAGATTGTCAACTGATTCAGCAGGAGAGTTGTGGTCCACCAAAATGACATTTGCACCATCTTCAACACTTTCCAATAATTCAGGTGCATCCAAACCCAAATAATTCAAAATAAATTCAGTTTCTTTGTTAATGTTTCCTAATCTGTAAGCTTTAGCTTCACTGTTTCCTAATTCGTTTTCCAAGTTTGCCATAACTAAACTTGAAGTGATTGTGTCACTATCAGGACTTTTATGCCCAAAAACAAAAGTTTCTACCATATTATCATTTTCCTTTTAAAAATAATGTTACTTATTAAATTATCTTTTTCATCCATATTTAATATTGCGATTGAAAAAATCATGTGAAAAGGGAGAATAATCAGCCAAGTATCTCTTTTTTTACTATATCAAAAGCGGTTTTTGCCTCAGGAATAGGAAATAGAGGATAAATATGAAACAATCCACTACCAACAATCAATTTTACATTAACGCCATCTTTTTTTAGGTTTTCAACATATTTTTTAATGTCTCTGCAAAACAGTTCATTTTCCCCTACAAAAATTAACGTGTCTGCCAAATCGACATTATCTCCAAAAAGTGGACTTACCTTATAATCATTAGTATCCAAATCACCCGCCCAGGATTTACCAATTTCACGCAGACCAATTTCTCCCAAAATCGAATCATCACTGCTGTTATAAGGAGGATTGGACATTGAGATGTCAACCCATGGAGAAAATGTTATAATATTGTCAGGCTGAGGCAGATTGATTGATTTTAAATGCTGACAAAATGAGTGTATGAACCCTCCTCCTGCCGAATCGCCCATTAGTATTAACCTATTTTTTTGAATTAACGTTTTATATAATTCTCCGATTATATCAAAGGTTTCATCAGCATTATGTCTAGGTGCAAGAGGATAAACCGGAGCAAGAACATGTGCATCCAATTTTCGTGAAAGTAAAAAGCAATATATGAAATGTTGATAATTTATCTGGTTAATGTAGGCTCCGCCATGCATGTATAAAATAGTGTTTTCGGCATCTTCATCCCCAAAAGTGAAAATTTGCATTCCCTTAAAATCAGTACTTTTAAAAATGCTTTTAACAGGTTTTTCGCCAGCACTCAATCTATCTTTAATTAACTTATCAACATTTTCTTTAGAATCCATGAAATTTAATTTAGTTGATTTTAAGATAGACTCTTCCACTTTTGCAATAATTGATTTTTGATTTGACATGAAAAAACTAGTTTATGATAAGAAAAAATTGCTTAATAAAAAAAAATAATTTAGTAATGACTTTGTGGAGTCATTCCTAAATGATGATCTTCGCTTTTCTTACCAGGTATTCCATAAGCATCCGCTCTACATTGTGTGCATGCTCTAAATACTGGTATGATTTCTTCTACTTGTTCTCTGACACTTTCCATCATAGAACAATCAGGACGATTATAATGTTTCATTTTAGCTAAAGGAATTAACGGTAAAATGTTCATTAAGGAAGCACCTCGTTTTTTAACTTCCTTAGCTATTTCAATGATATGTTCATCATTTAATCCTGGAATTAAAACTGAATTAACTTTAACAACCAAACCGTTAGCTGCTGCCTTTTCAACACCTTCCAATTGGTTTTTGATTAAAATCTCTACAGCCTCATAACCTTTGTAGACTTTTCCTTCGTATTTGATGAATGAATAAATATCCACAGCAATATCCGGATCAATAGCATTAATTGTTACAGTGACAGAGTTTACTCCGAGTTCTGCAAGTTTATCTGCATATTTTGGAAGTAAAAGTCCATTTGTACTCATACATTTGATTAAATCTGGTTGTTCTTTAGCTAATTTTTCAAAGAATTCAAATGTTTCTTCATTAGCCAGTGAATCTCCAGGCCCTGCTACTCCCACTACTGCAATTGGACCGTCAGCAGTAACCTCATTAACATGTTTAATTGCGGCATCTGCATCCATTACACAACTTGCAACACCAGGCCTATTTTCTTCATCATTAATATCTCTTGTACAGAAGTTACAAAAGATATTGCATTTTGGTGCGACCGGAACGTGTGCTCTACCTACTTTATCATGCATTTTTTCATTGAAACATGGATGTGCTTTTGTTATATGTGCAAATCTTGAACCTTTGTGTTCAGCCATAATATCACTTCTCCGATTATATAACTCCTGTTAATTTGTATTGATACGAACAAATATTTAAAGTTTTCTATTCGCCATTTAACTCAGCAATATATTCATTAGCTTTTTCAATCCATGCATCAGCAATTAATTCATCAGTAGCTACAACAGTAACAATATCTCCTGTAGACATATCCTTGATAATCTTAAATCCTTCAGGCAATATTCTAAATATTGCATCATAAACTCTTCTTTGCAAATTGGAGCGAGGATCATCAACAATTATAGTCTGCAAATCAACATGGTCTCCGGCAATTTCCAGCTGATATCTGTTTGGCTGATAAATCTCTTCTCTTGAAAATCTTTTCCATAACTGTTTTAAGATGTTCGGAAGATAATTTTCATCATCAACAATAATTCTGGTGATGTCATCTGCTTTAACATAACTTAAGGTAGCCACATCACCAAAGGTAACTGCATTTGAACTCTTTCTCATTTTAATTGCTAAAATAAATACAGGATCATCAGGATTGACATAAGCCCTTAAATCATCAACAGAAGATCCCAAAACCAAATCCTGAAAGATTTGTTTGATGATTATTTCATAAACTTCTGCGCCTCTTTCATCATAGCATTCAACTAACATTAAATCAACCCTTTAAATTTATTTGTCATCATGTCTGTGACCCATACCAGATACCAGAAGAGCAGCTCCTACAGCACCGATATGCTGAGAGTATTCAGGAACAATAACTTCGATTCCACCTAAAGTTTCACTTACAGCTTCAACAAGCCCTGAAATCAAACTGGTTCCACCTACTTGAATTAAAGGTTCACGAATGTCGATTTCTTGAAGTTGTTGTTCATAAACTTGTTCAGATACTGAATGACATGCTGCGGCCGCTACATCAGCTTTAGAACCTCCTGCTGCAAGTGTAGTAACAAGGTCTTGAATACCGAATACAATACAGTAAGAGTTCAGCATTGCTTTTCTCCAGTCACCTTGTACTGCTAGTGGACCCAATTCAGTAATGTCCACATCCAATCTGCGGGAAGTCATATCTAAAAATCTGCCTGATGCACCTGCACAAATACCACCCATGGTAAAGTTATCAGGAATACCATTGTTAACGGTAATCACCTTGTTATCCATACCACCAATATCTAATACAGTAGCTTCTCCTTTTTGACAGTCTGCAAGATATACTGCACCTTTAGCATTGACTGACAATTCTTCCTGGATAAGTTCCGCTCCGAATTCCTGACCCATGGTAAATCTACCATAACCAGTAGTTCCAATACCGTCTACATCATCCCATCCGTAATCAGTGTTTGCAAATGCTTCTGCAGCTGCAGTTTTTGCAGATTCAATGATGTCTTTAGTGGAAGTCCAGCCAGTTCCAATAACCTGGTTGTTTTCCATGAGCACAGCTTTAGTAGTTGTTGAACCGGAGTCCAAACCAAGAGTAAGTCCTTCTTGCTTTTCACGGGCAAGAATACTTCTACGAGTTACAGTAGTGGCTAATGCTTCCATACGGATGAATAATTCATCAGCTTTTGTCCTTTCAGTGAATGAATAGGTAACTACTGGTATACGAGTATTGTTTTGGATAAAACGTCTTACTTCATTTCTTACCAATGCCGCCTCAGCACATCTAAAACAGGTTGCAATAAATACCGCATCAGGTTTGGATCTGCCTTCAACAATGGCCATAGCTCTTGCAATCATTAATTTCAAACTTGAACTTTGAGCCGAAAATCCAAATTTCTCATAAGATTCATCAATGTAATCCAAATCTATTTCAGGAAGAACAATTTCTGCACCAAATTTGTTTGCCGCTTTTTCAATTTCCTTTTGAATTCCACTATATTCTGTTCCACATGAAACTAAAGCAATTTTAACCATATTATTATTCCTCCTCAGCAGTTTCTTCTAGTGAATCTACAAATTCGTTAATCTCATTTACCATGACATAGGTTTCATCCTGATTGTTAGGATATGTAAGTTCCAAAACAGGAATTCCCTTGTTTCTAAGCAAGAATATTGATAATTCATTAGTTCTTGCACATCCGATACAACCGAAACCGTATGGAGCTCCATCAACTACAATTGCGGCTTCCGCTTCATCTATAAGAGGTCCGATAATGGACATTCTTCCACGAACCCCTGAAGGAACCTCAATAGCTGCATATTTAAGACCTTTAATCGGGTCCTCTTCAGTAATATTCATTGGTGGAGAATCAATCTCCGGATCTTTAATTTTTTGTCTAATCTGTTTTTGAAGAACTAAAGGAGTGTGACCTTTTCTTTCAAGTAAATCTGCTAAAATTAATGAATTTGGAGGATAAATAGCTATTTTAACCATATTTTCACCTATTCTTTATTTTCTAAACATTCATTCATGATTTTTTTAAATTCGTCAACATCAATCGGTTTTTCCGGTTCAATTTCAACTTCCTTAGGGTTTTCTAAAGCTTCGGAAACAAAACCAAGTATTCTGTATTCTTTTTCCATTTGATGGAATCCTTCCCTAGGTCCAAATCTGTGACCTCTACATCTTCTAGGATCTCCTGGAGCAAAACCTCTTTCTTTTGTGAAAATGTGGTTAGGATCAAGTTTTCTTATCTCTTCAATTGCCTTATAAACATCTTCACTTTTACCACTTATCATAGAGCCGTAACAAGTGTTTTTTATTGTAAGAGGCAAACCAAGCATATGAAATTCACTAACTATCTCCTGTTCGCTTACATGAGCTCCCGGCCCAATAAAAATCATACGAGTAATTACATCTGGGTCCCAATCCTCTTTACCCAAATCAGGACTCATTGTTAGATTCGGTGACATATACTACAACTCCTTCTTTTAATTTTTCAAGATGATCATAATCAGAAACAATATCTCCAATAATATTTGTTGCTTCAAATGTTTCCGCAGTTGGTCCGAACTCAACATTGTCTTCAAATCTGACACCAATCAAACCTGCGCTTTTTGAAGACATGTTGGTAATACCAATTTGACCTCTTATAACTTTATCAACAGGGTTATTTTCAGGAATCAAACCTTTTGCAGATTTTTTATCTCCTTCAAAAATAACTATATGCATTCCAGGCACTGAAAAGTGAACCTTAATTTGACCGACAGGATTTTCCAAAAGGCCAGATAAAAGTTTGAAGTATCTAACAGACCTTGGTGCATTATCAGCAAATTTAATTTTGCATAAATCGTCTTTATTGATAGCTTTAGTTATTACTTTACCTTCTTTTAGGATATCAATCGTATGTAACGGGTCTTGCTGGACAATAATTGCATCATCATCAACCAATCCGTCAATTAAATGTTCAACTCCAGCTTCTGACAACATTTTTGTGGCTTCAGCTTGAGTTTTGCTTAATAACATCAATCTTTGCTGTTCTGATTTTACTGTAATAAATTCATTTTCCTTAGCGATATCAATAAGTTCCATACCGTGAACAATGTGTCCTACAGTTGTGTGATTTGGAGTTAAAACTCTATTTTCACGATAAATAAAAAGTTTTCCAACACCCTTACCAGTATTTCTGATAGTCATTGTTCCACGATCTCTTTTGGTAGTGTTCTCCTTAGGTTTTTCAAGACCTTCGAGCTCATAAAATCCTAAAAATGATTCACTATCATAAGAAACTTTAAGTCTGCCATCCTTAATTATAGAGAATAAATGTTCAACGCAAACAGGTGAGTTTTCATCTATTTCAAAAGAGATATAGGTGAATAACTCATTACCTTCCTCCAGTACAGTATTCAAATCAGTTACTGAATAGCTGTCTGTAGTGGTACTTCTCTCAATGATTGGCTCAATGCCAACGATTTTATCGTCATCCGTAAGGGCTTCCAATGTCTTTTTACCTCCAATAACACGGGCAAAAATACCCTTATTATATGGCGGCACACTATAAACATTGGTTGTGTTCTCCTTAAGCATGATTAAATGAGTAGACTCATTACTAAAACTGGATAAACTTAAAACAACATCCCCTTCATAATATTTAAACTCATCATGGGTAGGTTCCAAATCAGTCACAATTGGTCCTACTGCCACTTCAGTAGGAGTGGACCATCTGATTTCTAAATCAACGAACTCATCATACTGATTTTTCCAGACATCAACCAGAGGTTTTGCCTCATCAGTTTCATTGAGTTGGAGGATAATAGAACCTTGAGTTGTTTTAATTTTATATTTGCTTATGTTTTTTTCAAGTTCCTTTTTTCCTTTAATCAAACAAACAATACTACCAGGAGTATATGGAGCATTGACCTCTTCAATTACATCCTGAATTGAAGAACCCTCTGCCACATCTATTTCTTCTCCATTAATTTTAATTAACATACAATCTCCTAATAAGAATTTTTAATATTATATATTTATAATCTTATTATATATTAAAATTATTTATTTGATTTTCAAAAGTTATATTAACACAAAGTGATAACAATATAACAAGGAGAGGATAATAATGAAAATTACAAAAAAACATGTTTTCTCTTTACTTGTAATTTTGATATTAGCCGTTGGAGCATTATCCATAGCAAGTGCATACACAGGAACAGGTTTCACACATTCAATACCAAGTTCAAAATATCAGGACGTGACTGCATCCGATATCTTAAGCAAATACAACAATACGGACTGCAATGTTGAAGAAACAGCAACATGCACCGAAGTCGTTGACGGAGACACAATATATCTCAGCAATGGAAAAAAGGTACGTCTTGTTGGAGTCAATACTCCCGAAAGAGGCGTTGAAGGATATATCACCTCCAAAGTATTTGTTCAAAAATTATGTCTCAACAAACAGATCGGACTTGACATTGATGATTCAAAGCCAACCGACAAATACGGCCGTACATTGGCAGTGGTTATCGTTGATGGGAAAAATCTTAACGAAATGCTTTTAAAAGAAGGGCTTGCAGAGATAATGTATATACCTCCAAGTGAGTTTTATCCTTATAATTGGGCAGATAGCTCTACACATATTTCATCCTCACACCAGACTTCCACTAATGCCAACACAGATAGTGGTTCCGGCGATTCTGGAAACTATATTGGAAATTCAAATTCAGGAAAATTCCATAAATCCACCTGCAAATGGGGTCAAAAAACAGCTGAACACAATAGAGTCTACTTCAATAACCGAAATGAGGCAATATCCCAGGGATATGTTCCGTGTAAGGTCTGCAACCCATAATTTTTAATTTAGATATTTCAATGATTCGATTTCCCTTTCCAGCCTATCCAAATCATCATCATTATCAACAATGTTTGAGTACAACAATCCCAATGAATAATTGCCTATGCTTTCCAATAGAGGAATAACAACCGCAATATAAATTAAAAATCCAACATAAGGAATTGCAATTACCCATGCGGAAACTACAGAAGCTACAACAACCAATACAGCCATGAAAATCAGCCATTTGATTATATTGAAAATTCCAATAGTTCTGATATCTCCAATTACCTTATGAATTTTTACGGCTTCAGACAAACTGTTGAGATAAGCCAATCTTGCCTTTGCAAAAAACAGTAATATTTCAAATAGAATATAGGTAACTAAAACTACCACGATAATTAAACCTACATTTAGCAGAAAACTAGGAATATTCAAATTTGAAAGCATATCCGGGCTTGATGTGCCCAATGTGGACAATGCAATGAAAAATACGGCAGTAGGTACAATCATATACACTATTCTTAATGCCAATACCCTTAAAGTGTCATATATGGTATTTCCAAAACTTAATGAAGGAAACAATGAGGATTCATTTAAACCTACCTTAACAAATGAGAATAAATATCCCGGCACAAGCAGAATAAATAAAAAGAATGCAAATACTCCGATAGCCATAACATATTTATTATCATATACGATTCCAATAGGAATAATAGAAACTAGAATGAAAAGAATAAAAAGGATTGGTAGTTTCTTGATATTTCTAAAAGGATATTTAAATGAGTTAGATACAATTTTTCCGAAATCCATAAATAGCGCCCCAATTAATAGCTGTTTTTCCAAATTTCCATTTTTTGTGATTTGTTTAAATAACTGTTATAATCATCAATGAATAATCGTCAATGCCATGCATGATAATCATCTGAAGATGAATACTGGGTTTTTCTCTTGATTGAATACTTCTGCCTGTTCATCGCCATAATTCAAATAAAGTGAGTTGGAATCTGTCACTTCACCGACTACTTCCGCTTCAATTGAATATTTGGCCAGATATTCTTTTATAAAATCACATTTATCATCATTTGCCGTGAAAACAAAACCTGAACCTGGGTAAGAGCGAAGCCAGTCAACCCATTCCACACTTTCATTTCTTGGAATATCCTCCAGATTGACAACAGCACCTTTGCCTGATGTTTCCAAAAGCATTTCCAAAGTTCCTAAAATGCCCGGATTTGAAATGTCCTTTCCTGATTTGATATAATCATTTTCAGCCAGATATTGAACTGCAGTGATTTGGTCTCTAACTAATTGTGCATCTTTTTCATATGTTGTATCCCAGTTTAGGGAAAACATTTCATGAGGCTTTCCATCCAAATCTATTGCAACTATTACCTTATCACCCTTTTCAGCACCAAAACTGGTAATCATCTTATCCTTTTGTGCAATGCCCACAATAGCTACTCCCAGAGAGTCAATTTCCCCATCAGGGTGCAAGTGGCCTCCAACCATAGGAACTCCGAATTTTAAGCATCCGTCTTTGATTCCATTTAATAAATCTTCATAAATCTCATCATTGCTAATTGACATTATATTTACCATTGCCAACGGTTTTCCTCCCATTGCTGCAATATCATTTACGTTTACAAGTACGGAACAGTATCCTGCCCAATAGGGATTCACATTCATTATATCTCCCCAAATTCCATCTGCAGCAAGCAATACAACCTGGTTATTTCCAATGTCAATTGCTGAAGCATCATCTCCAATGTCAATTACAACATCTCCTGAAACATTGTATGATTCCTTTAAAAGAGATATTACATTATCAATTGAGCTTTTACGTGATACTCCTTTAAATTCCTGAATTTCACGAACAAGATTTTTAAAATCCAAAGATTACACTTCCTAATTAGTTAATATAATTAATTTTGTATTTGCAATTAATATTATTTATTATTTCGACAATTTTGTCTTTGACTTCATCGATGTTTGAATAATCACAAGAAACCTGTTTGCCGTCAAACATTACCTTCTTAATATTTTGACCGCAGATGTCATCAAAACCACTTTCGACCTCAAAGATGATGGAATTTTTAACCTTGAATCCTGATTCCACAACCTTATCCAAATCTCCATCAGTTATTCCCACCACAGGTATATCAAATCTGTATAAAATGTCTGAAGATATCAATGTCGTATCATCCCCGACAGTGATTACCACAGAAGAATCCCTAAATTTGTAAACGTCTTCACCTGCATGGTCAAGAAATGCCACCTTGAATGTGTTGGGCTTTTCATGCTCGATGACCCTAGGATTAACTTTTGCATGCCTTAAAAGACCAGTTTTTATGATGGCCGATTCCAAATCGACTTCCCCCAATTTCTCAAGGCCGTGCTGCTTAAGTTCACCTCCGACAATATCCACAATATGATTATCTCTAGCTATTAAAGTGAGCTTATCAGAATTTGTCTTTCCGATGACAACACTATTGACCATTATATTTTCACCAGGACTAACACCATGAACAATTCTCTGATTGGTGCCAACATCATCAGATTTTATATGATTGTTGTAAACTTCTTCAGGAGATACAATATCCAAATTCAATTTTTCAGACACAACTCCGGCAATATCGCAACCATCGTTCCACACTATGATGCTTCCGTCATCTTCACCAGGCCGTTCGATTTGAATAACAGGAGTGTCATTTTCAATTATTTTTTCAACATAATGATTATACACCTTATATCCAAATACCTGTCCTGTAACATCAGACTTGCCGTAATTAAGTAGAAATATTACGTCGACACGGTCTTCATAAAATATTTTCAGGGAATCGCTTGGAACCAATTTGCGGGAAATGTCAATTATCCCTTCCAAACTTGCATCAATAACGGCGGTTCGACCCATGGTGCCGCCCAGTCTTGCTGAAACCTCCCCATATTGTTTGAGCAAATCAATCAACTTCAAAGCATAACCTGAATCTATGATATTGGGTCCATGAACAACCACGCCTATTTTCATTTAGTCACCTTAATTCTTTTCTTGAAAATTTTAGATCCACATATTTCACAGTCATCAAATGGATAGTCATCCGGAAATTCCTTTTTACAACCTTCACATACCTTCTTCCAATTGTAAATTCCTTTAATGCCTTCAGTTATAATTCCAGAATAAGGAATATCCATAATTTTTAAAGTATTTTGAATAGTATAATCATCAGTAATGACCTTAACAGACTCTCCCTTTTGAGATAACATGTACGCCAATGCTATCAATTTCTTGTCGGGAAATGACAATCTTAAAATATCACCACTTTCAGAAATTATATTGTTTACACAAGATAAACACAAAGATGATACGTCTTGTATAACTAATAAACCTTCATTAACAACTGCATCGAATTTCAGACGGGACTCAAAGTCTTTGATTTCCTCAGTAATCTCAGGGACAGTGTAGTTTCTCTTGGAAGTGATTTGAAACCCGTTTATGAATGCCGATGCATCAAGCACATAACATGTTTCCATAATTATTATTTTCATAACATGAACTAATAAATTTTGGCAATGATGAAAAGTATTGATGCAAGTTTAAAATAAGGTTGGGAAAAGTTTGGGATAACCTTGGAAAAAGATTGGAAAAAGGTTGGAATAAGATTTGAACAATTCTGGGATGAGTTTGGAAAAATCTATTTAAATTTAGATTAAAAAATTTGATATTACAGAAAAATTCCTTGAGAAATTTCAAGAATTTTTTTATGATGAAAAAATGGAGGATACCAAAAATGTACAATCACAATGAAATTAATAATGACATCAGATTTCTTGCACAATCAGAAATCCGATTAAAAATTCTAAGTGAACTATACAAACGCCCAGATGACGTTCGTGGCCTAGTAAAAAAGACAAAAATCACCTACAGTTCTGTTTCAAGCAATATCAACAAATTAGAGGAAAATAACTACATCAGAAAAGTCGAAAAGAAGTACTACCTTAACCATATGGCTAAAGTTTACCTCAAAGCTCTAATGGACTTTAAAAGAAGCGTAGATATCATAAACAATTATGATTCATTCTGGAACAGACACAACATTAGCCAGCTAAGCTTGGATTCAATGAAAAACATTACTGATTTGAAAAATGCGCAGTTGATTGAAACAACACCTCTGGACATATATAAAACCCATAACGCCACAAAAAATCAGCTGATTGAATCAAAAGACGTCAAAGCCATATTTCCATATTTGCATCCGGAATATCCCAAAATAATTGAAACAATATTGAAAAATGGAGGATCAGTGAAATTAATTGTACCTAAAACAATTTTTAAGGCGATGATGACTCCGGTAAGCAGCAAAGTGAAAAATGCTGCCATAAAACAGGGAAAATTGAAAGTTTACACAGTTACCTCTGATTTGAATTTATACCTTACAATATGTGATGGAAAGATGAGTTTGGGACTATTTAAAAACGACGGCAGTTTCGATCAAAACAGGATTCTAATTTCCAATGATGAATCATCACACCAATGGGCCGAAGAATTATTTAAACACGTGAAAAACATGGTGATAAAATGACTAACATTGAAACAAAAAAAGAATTAAACAAGGAGTTCAGGGATGTCAAATACATACTGACATCAAGTATGCGTGCCAAACTGCTTTTGGCCGTATACGAAATTCCAAAAAATTTGGACGAATTAAGAAATGAATTAAAAAAACCCTCAGCAACCATACTGCATGGGCTTAAAGAACTAGAAACGATAAATCTAGTTCGAAAAGCACAAAAGTATTATGAACTTACTTCAAACGGATACCTTTTGACAACCAATATGATAAAATTGATTGAAAACTGGTATGCGTTGGGTAAAAGCGAGGCATTTTGGGACAATCATGATTTGACTGACATCCCGGATGACATAATTAAAAATATTTATCTTTTAAAGAATGCTGAATACGTCAATTCAACTACAAGCGACCTTTCTATAGCATTCAATAGCTACATTGACCTAATTTCAAAAGCAACAAAACTACAGATAATACTACCAATATATTCTGAAAATCATTTCAAGCACATCATTGATTTGTTAAATAAAAACAAACTTGATGAACTGGATTTGATCCTCAGCGATGAAATCTACAAATCCATCAATAACAATGAACTGTTTAAAGAGGAACTGCTAGAAAACAAAAAAGTCAAAATAACAGTCATTAAGCATAATTTGAAAATATTTTTAACTTCATCTGAAGAATTCATGTCACTGACCTTATTTTTCAAGGATGGGCATTATGATGATTCCCAAATATTAATTGGAAAAGACAAAAATGCCCTAAAATGGGCTGAAAACTTAATGAAATATTATGGAGGATAGTAATGACAGTAACGAATAATATTCACTATTTATCGAATATTGAAGATAAAGAACTGTTTAACCTAGTAATGGGTAACAAAGGTGGAAGAACAAGAATGAGAATATTGGATGCATTATTAATTATGCCAAGCAACGCCAATCAGTTGGCAAAAAAGCTGAAATTGGATTATAAAACCGTCACCTACCATATGAATATTATTTGCAAACATAAATATGCAACACGGGAAAAATTCGAGAAATATACTCGATATTACCCGAGCGATAAATTAATTAAAAACTTAAAGGAATATAAAATAATTAAACAACACATCCAAAATGAAATTTGAGGAATAAAATATGAAAAGTGAAACATCCAAACAACATCAAAAAGAATCATCAAAAGACATCACATGTAGTGTTATAACTTTAAGCGATAGTAGAAAATCAAAAAAGGCAGATCTGTCCGGCAAATATATTTCTGAAGAAATTGAATCCAGATACATCTTAAAAGAAAGGAAATTGATTCCTGATGAGAAAGATGATTTGATAAATACTATTGAAGAGATGATATCAGATGATATTGATGTTATTTTAACAACCGGTGGAACAGGACTTGATTCCCGTGACATCACTGTTGAAACAGTTGAATCACTTTTTGAAAAAAAACTTGATGGCTTTGGAGAAATTTTTAGAATGAAATCCTACGAAGAAATAGGTTCCGCAGCATTGCTTTCAAGAGCAACTGCCGGAATTTATAAAAAAAGTATTATATTTTCAATGCCGGGATCACCTAATGCCGTGAAAACTGCATTGGAAATAATAATTGATGAACTTCCACATTTTGTTCATCATGTAAAAAAATGATGAAATTAATTTTCATCATTAATTTATTTTTTTAATCAAAAAATTCGTTGACAATTATTAAAGGCTCTAATTTTATTCCTTCTTTTTCAAATTCTTCAATGGCACCTTCTTGTCTATCAACAACAACAAATGCTCTTTTTACATTACCACCATTATCTTGAATAGCTTTAATGGCTTTTAAAAGAGACCCTCCAGTAGTTGAAACATCTTCAACGACAATGACATCGTCACCCTCATTCAATTCACCTTCAATGAGTTTGGATGTTCCATAACCTTTCTTTTCTTTACGAATCATCAACAATGGAAGTTTTGATTCTAGAGAAACTGCAGTAGCAATAGGAACTGCTCCCAAAGCCGGACCGGCAACCTTGTCTATATCCTCATCAGATATCTTTTCTGTAATCAGTTTTGAAATTGTAGATAGAATTTCAGGTTCGGTGATAGCCTTTTTCATGTTGATGTAATAATTGCTTTTCTTTCCGGAGGATAATGTGAAATCCCCTTCAAGAAATACTTCATTTTCCTTTAATAAATCAATCAAATATTCTTTGGAAACCATATCAATCATTTAAATGTCATCTTCGCCTTTAAGTAAAATCTTATCTCCAATCACTTTTACAAGTTCCATTGGAATCATATTTTCACTGGATTTGATTTGTTCGGAAATTCCAGTCTTTTTAAGTACAATGTCAGTGATTTCAAAAGTATCCTTATCAAAAACAACATCGGAAACTTTTCCAACAATTTGAATGTCTGCATCGAGAACTTCTTTTCCAAATAATTCATCTTTAATTCTCATAGTGTCACCTATGAATATATTGTACGTTCAATCTAAAATACATTTATGTCTTCACATCAAAATAACCGAAGCAATGAAAAAAACTATTAAATACAAACAACATACTAACAACATCAATTTAAAGGTGAATATATGGAGAACGAATATTATACAGTGTCTCAAATTAACGCCTACATTAACCGAAAGCTGAAAACAGATGTGAATCTGCGCAATATTTACATCAAAGGTGAAATATCCAATTTCAAAACATATCCCAGCGGACACAGCTATTTTACCTTAAAGGATAAAACATCACAGATTCCAGCCGTGATGTTTAAAGGAAGAAAGCATAGCCTAAAGTTCCAACCTGAAAACGGCATGAAGGTCATCATTAAAGGTAAGATTGAAGTCTATGAAAAGGATGGGAAATATCAGTTATACGCCACAACAATGACTGAGGACGGGATTGGAAACCTGCATATTGCCTTTGAACAGCTCAAGAAAAAACTTAAGGCTGAAGGCTTATTTGAAGATGCCCATAAAAAAGAAATTCCAAAATATCCGAAAAAAATTGGAGTTGTAACCGCACAAACGGGAGCTGCAATACGAGACATCATCACGACAATCAAGAAAAGATATCCTTATTGTGAAGTCTTGGTATTTTCAACACTCGTACAGGGTGATCTGGCAGCAGCCCAAATAGTTCGACAAATCAACCATGCTCAGGAATTTGACATTGACACATTGATTGTTGGACGTGGAGGAGGAAGCATAGAAGATTTATGGCCATTCAACGAAGAAATTGTTGCAAGAGCCATTTACGAATGTAAAATTCCCGTCATCAGTGCAGTAGGCCATGAAATAGACTGGACAATATCAGATTACGTGGCAGACAAGAGAGCTCCAACACCAACCGGAGCAGCAATGATTGCCGTACCAGACATAAATGACGTCAGATTCAAGATAGCTCAATTAAATGGAAGATTGAACAAAAACATGAGAGACATCATTTCTCAAAATAAAACAAAATTAGACAATATTTCCCAAAAACAGATTTTGAAAAATCCAGAATCCATTTATGAAATTAAATCAATGACGTTGGATAATCTGGTTACCAAACTGGAACTTGAATCTAAAAGAATAATTACCGAAAATAAAAACAGACTGTTCGAATTGGAAAACAAAAACATATTGAAAAATCCAAATGAAATAATAAGAATGAAAAGAGACCCCTACTTAAGAAATTTAGATAAATTGAATGTGTTGAATCCGCTTTTGACATTGAAAAGAGGATATGCATTGACAAAAATAGAAGGAAAGGTTGTATCTTCAGCAAAAGATGTGAAATCTGGAGACAAACTTGACGTTGAATTTGATGATGGAGTTATAAATACAAGGGTGATATGATGGAAAATTTAAGTTTTGAAGAAAGTTTAGAAAAATTAGAAGAAATCGTTAACAAACTAGAAAGCGGAGACGTGCCGTTGGATGATGCAATTGATGAGTTCAACAATGCAATGCAGCTTGTTAAAATATGTGAGAAGAAATTATCTGCAGCCGAAGAGTCCATTGCAAAAATCGTTCAGGACAACGGACAAGTTGAAGATTTCAACATTGAAGAATAGAATAATTTTATTTATAACTTTAATCAAAGCATATATTAACTAGTTAAATGGAGGTAAAAAATATGGCAAATGGCATTCTTGCAGCAATATTATCCTTCCTAATTCCAGGTTTAGGTCAAGCTTATGCTGGAGATATTAAAAAAGGAATAATATTTTTAGTAGCTGCAATAGTAATATGGATAATTGCATCTTTAATATTCAGACATTGGATTGTTTGGATTATCGATATAGTTTACGCAATATATGCTGCTTATGATGCATATCAAATGACACAATAGAGTTAAAATTTATTTTTTAACCTATTCTTCTTTTTTTGTAAAATACTTCAACCAATACATAAACAATTTTTTTATCGCACAGCTATGGCAATCTTTGATTATTTTTGTGGCTAAAATTAGTGCATCCTCTTTTTCAATGAGCCCACAATCAATCTCATCTATTAAATTTAAAACAGAAGAAGCGATTGCTACATTATCCTGTTTTTTCATATCTTTTTGCAAATCCCTTATAAATTCATCTTTATCACAATCTAAACTATCATAAAACTCGTTGATATCTAAATTATAACGATTTAACCTAACCAATGCATTTGACTGTGATTTTGGAGAAATCCACACCTGCTTTCTAACTGCTTTTATAATGGATTCGATAACGCATTTACCTATTAATTCGCCAAACTTCGAATGTTTGCCAGCATTTGTTATTGTGTTGTCTGATTCTAGATTAGAAAATATGCATAAACCATCTGTTCCAGTCCCTGTCGCATATCCATTTGAATATTGTGAGGGGATTTTTAAATCGCTTAGTGCAACAGTTTTTGCTTCTGTTGCAGTCATGAATGCTTCGAGCAACGTTTCATAACCCAAATTGACATTTGTTAAAATAATCGTATTTATTGTACCGAATTTGCCATCCTCTTCATAAAATGCGCAGGGATCACCCGCCCTTACCGCATTGGTTCTGACACCAGCAGTCGTAATTGCTACGACATCGATATTCCTATAATTTTCAGTTACGATACCCACATTTTTCATCTCGGCAAGAGTAATCAAGCCAGTGCTATGATTAGAGTCTATATTTAAACCACAACAATGTTGATTAAGATAATCGCAAACATCATGGTTTTCAAGATAATCAATGTGCTCCTGTGACAAATGGTGGTTAAACACGCTTTTAAAATTAGATGAAAATCCGCCGTTTAACTTGGATGTGGAAATTCCATTACGTTTTACATTGAATTTAACAAAAATAGTGTCGTTTAGATAATATAACTCATCATTAACTGATGTTTTGAAAAAAAGTCTATCAGAATTCATAAAAATAAAAAAAAAGAAAAGAAATTAATTAAAATTTCTTTAAATTTACATCATTGGAGGCATTCCGCCAGCCATGGATGGGTCCATACCCATATCTTCTGGGCCTCTGGTTGATGCAATTACGTCATCGATTCTTAAAATCATTTCAGCTGCTTCAGATGC
Organism: Methanobrevibacter sp.; assembly: GCA_017407115.1. Lineage (GTDB taxonomy): Archaea > Methanobacteriota > Methanobacteria > Methanobacteriales > Methanobacteriaceae > Methanocatella. Next base: position 32,951 of record JAFQXD010000065.1, read on the forward strand.
AGATTGGATAGCTTGTTTTTTGACACGTTTTGGTTCAATTACGCCAGCTTCTTTCATGTCTGCTACTTCACCAGTGAATACATCTAATCCCATGTAGAATGAGTCTTCTTGTGCTGCTCTTAAGTCTACTAAGGAGTCGATGCTGTCTAAACCTGCGTTTTCAGCTAAGGTTTTTGGTACAACTTCTAAAGCTTCTGCAAATGCATTTACAGCTAATTGTTCTCTTCCAGAAATAGATTCTGCGTAATCTTTGAGTTTTTTAGCCATAGCGATTTCAGGAGCTCCTCCACCAGCAACAACTTGGCTATCTTCTACAGTAGCTGCTACTACACCGATTGCATCTTCAATTGCTCTTACAATTTCATCCACAATGTGTTTGGTACTTCCCCTTACGAATAAGGTTACGGATTTAGCACCGCTGCATTCTTCAACAAAGATCATGTCTTCACCGGAGATTTTTCTTTCTTCTACGATTCCAGCATCACCTAAGTCTTCAGCAGTTAAGTCGTCTAAATTGGTAATTACGTTAGCACCAGTAGCTCTGGATAATTTTTCAATGTCAGATTTTTTAACTCTTCTTACAGCTAAAACGCCAGCTTTGGATAAGTAGTGTTGTGCTAAGTCATCGATACCTTTTTGTGCGAATAATACATTTGCACCTGCAGCAACAACTTTGTCCACCATATCTTTAACCATTTTTTCTTCTTGTTCAATGAAAGCTTGCATTTGAGCAGGATCGGTAATAGTGATTTCAGCATCCATTTCAGTTTCTTTTACTTCTAATGGTGCGTTGACTAATGCGATTTTTGCACCTTTGATTTCAGATGGCATGCCTGGGTGTACTCTTTCTTTGTCGATGATTACACCTTCAACTAAGTTGGATTCTTCAACAACAGCTCCATCTTTTTTCTCGATTTTAATGTTGTCAATGTCAACTTCACCGTCTTCTGCAACTGCTTCAACAGCATCTACGATTAATTTTGCTAATGGTTCACGTGCTGCTTCGGTTCCTTTACCAGTCATTGCAGTCATAGCTACTTTTAATAATACTTCAGAATCTACATCTTCAATTGCGATTTCATCTAAGATTTCTTGTGCTTTTTCTGCTGCTTTTCTGTATCCCATAGCTATGATAGTTGGGTGAATGTCAGAGTCAAGTAATCCTTCGGATTTTTTCAATAATTCTCCAGCAATGATAACTGCAGTAGTAGTTCCGTCTCCAACTTCATCTTCTTGGGTTTTTGCTACTTCCACGAGCATTTTTGCTGCAGGATGTTCAATATCCATTTCTTTTAAGATTGTAACACCGTCATTGGTTACAACAATGTCTCCAAGTCCGTCAACTAACATTTTGTCCATTCCTTTAGGACCTAAAGTAGTTCTTACAGTTTCAGCTAATACTTTACCAGCTAAAATGTTATTTCTTTGTGCATCTCTGCCGACAGACCTGTTAGTACCTTCCGGTAAAATAAAAATTGGTTGTCCTTGTGCCATTAATAATCACCTTTTTTAATTTTATAAATAATTAGATCAGTTTAATTATCAACATGAGAAAATAAGTTATAGTGTTGACTAAACCTTTCTACTTAATACATGAGTTTAAGGTTATATAAATACTTTATGGTATAAAGTAAATTAAAGTAAGAAAAAGAACGCAAGCAAAAACCGATGAAAAATTTATGGACAAATAAATACATTTGCATTAAATTATTTCAACAGTATGACACTACAATGCCATAATTATAATGTGGTCCATCAATTAAATCTACTGACAACATTGAAAAATATTAAACTTAATTATGATAGATAGATGCTTTAACAAAAATTGTACAAAAAATAGAAAAATTAAAAATGAGATTTGAAAATCTCATTTCAGACTCAGAATTCTAACTCCAAAAAAGGAATTTGATAAACTTTAATTACCTACGTTGTTGTTTTTTCTCTAATTTGAAAGGAGGAGTTCTTTCAATAGTATCATAAGCATCTTGCTCCTCTTGAAGTTCATTAAAGAAATTGTTAATTTCTTCCAACCTTTTGATTTTATCATTTTTCCTATTCAATTCGTTTTTAAGGTTGATAAACTCTTCACGAGGAATGGTCTGCTCTTTAAGATATTTGAGTTCTTTATCTTTGGAATTGAACTCGGATTGAAGAGTGATATAATCCTCACGAGGAACAGTTTTTTGTTTTAAGTACTCAAGTTCATTGTTTTTAGCAGCTATTTCCCCTTCCAATTTGGTTTGAAGAGTGACAAATTCTTCACGAGGAACAGTTTGCTGTTTTAAATATTCAATTTGAGTATTTTTTGATGCCAATTCATTTTCTAAACGGGTTTGAAGAGTAAGATATTCTTCTTTAGGGATAGTATTTTCTTTAAGAGTATTAATCTGATTATCCAAATTAACGATTTCACTCTCGAATTGTGATTGGAGATTGTTATAATCTTCTTTAGGGATAGTTTGCTCTTTCAATACAGCAATCTCATCATTCATTTCATTAATTTTCAAATCAAAACTAGATTGAAGATCATCGTATTCTTCTTTTGGAATATATTGTTCTTTTAAAATATCTAACTGTGTAGCCTTTTGAGATATTTCATTATCTTTTAAAACCAATTCATTATTCTTAAGCTCAAGCTCTTTTTCAAGTTCCAATATTTGAGTTTTGGATTCGACATTGTTTTCTAATTTAATGACTTTGATCTTATACTCATCAATTGTTCTTGAAAGTGAATTGATTTGAGCTTCTTTTTCAGCTACGCTTTTGAAAGATTCATTTAACCTTTCGTTAACATCAGCCAACTCTTTTTTCTTGTAGTCTCTTAACTGTTCAGCAAAATATTCCTTAATTTCATCAAGAGAATTGTTTACATAATCCAATTCATAGATCCTGTCTTCCTGATTTTTAATTAAGCTGTCTTTTTCTTCGAGTTGTTTTTTCAAAAGGTTAATTTCGTCTTCTGCTTTAAATTTAATAACAGAAACTTCCCGTTCTTTATCTACAATATCTTTTTCAAGTTCTTTTATCCTTTGTGGAGTGTTATCATTAGCTTTTTCCACTTCAAGTTCAGTTAAGTCTAATTTTAACTTATTGAGCTCTAATAGGCAAGACCGAATTAAAGATTGTAGAGTATCTTTTTCAGCATCAATTCCTATTTCCATTCTATCCCTTAGTTTAAATTTTTTCTTAATATCGAGTTCAAATTATTGTAGATTTATGAATTTGAATATTTCGATATATTGTACAATATAATTCCTTGCTATAAATTATTTATTTTATACTATTTAAATTAAACCCTTAAATTAACCTACAAATGAAAATAAAAACAAATAGAAACAAGATGGAAAAAACAAAAAAAATTAAAAAAAATAAGAGAAAAAAATTGATAAAATTAGAGTATTTTATCATTAATTAATTCAGCATTCAATATTGAAGCTCCAGCAGCTCCACGAATAGTATTATGTCCAACAAGAACATATTTAAAACTATTATCAAATGCTTGGTCTTTTCTCAACCTACCAACAGTAACAGCCATACCATTACTTGCATTTCTGTCCATTCTAGGTTGTGGTCTGTCAGATTCTTCTTTGACAATGACTGGATTTTCAGGTGCGGAGAATAAATTTAGTTCTTGTGGCAAACCTTTGAAGTTTGCCATTTTGTCACCAACATCAGCAATGTCAAAGTCATCAGCCAACTCAATAAATACCGCTTCAGTATGACCGTCAATAACAGGTACCCTATGACATGACGCACTCAATTTGAAATCTGCATTAACTACATCGCTACCATCGAATGAACCCAACAGATATAGGGATTCACTTTCCATTTTTTCTTCTTCCCCACCTATGAAAGGAACGAGATTATCGACAATAGCCATAGATGGCACACCATTATAACCTGCACCAGACACAGCCTGCATGGTTGAGACCCTAACTGACTTGACATTAAAATTATCAACAATAGGTTTTAATGTTAAAGCCAAAGCAATAGTTGAACAGTTTGGATTGGTTACAATGAATCCATCCCAATCATTCTCCTTTTGTTGAGCATCAATCATGTCTAAGCACTCAGGATTAACTTCCGGAATAACTAACGGAATATTCTTTTTCATTCTGTGCGCACTGGCATTACTTGCAACAACATAATCTTTTGCAAATTCTTTTTCTACTTTGAGTGCAAAATCTGCAGGCAATGAAGAAAATACAATATCAACATCGTTATCCATTGCTTCAGGAGTAGTTTCAATAACTTCAATGTCTTTAACAGATTCTGGCATTTCACTATCCAAATACCAGGTTGTTGCATCTTCATATCTTTTACCGGCAGAACGAGAAGATGCTGCTAAAGCTGTAACTTCAAAATCTGGATGGTTTTCGAGTAATTTGATAAATCTTTGACCCACCATACCAGTTGCGCCGAGTACACCTACATTTACCATATCAATCACCTATTCTAATCCTAAAACATCATTCATACTACTGATGACACCTTTTTCAGCAGTAGGAACAAATCTGATAGCTCTCATAACACCTGCAATGAACACTTCTCTGGTATGTGCTTGGTGTTTTACTTCTAACCTTTCGCCTTCACCAACAAACATTACTGTGTGGTCACCTACAATGTCTCCACCTCGAATTGCATGCACACCAATCTCTTCAGGAGTTCTTTTACCGACTAATCCTTTTCTTCCATAAACTCCAACTTCTTCAGTGTCACGATCCAATTCCTCTGCTATTACTTCAAATGCGGTCATAGCAGTTCCGGATGGAGCATCCTTTTTTTGATTGTGATGAGCTTCAATTATTTCAATATCATAATCATATAAAAGAGGAGCCAGTTTCTTTAAAGTATTGAAGAATACGTTTACTCCAATAGACATATTTGATGAAATAACTGCACCAACATTATTTTCCTTAACATTTTTAATGTTTTCAGCCATCTGTTCATCACTGAAACCTGTTGTTCCAACAACAACATTCACTCCACATGAAGTAGCAACTTTGATTGTGTCGACAGCAGCATGGGCAATAGTAAAATCCACCAATACCTCAGCACCTGATGCTTTTAAGGTTTCCTCAAGTTTTTCAGAACCTGTGATTTCAACACCAAGTTCGTCAATGCCCGCTTGAAGACCTGCATCTTTACCTGCAAGAGGAGTGTTAGGCATTTCAATAGCTGCAACTACTTCCATATCTTCTTGTTCTGTAATTTTTTTAATAATACCAGAGCCCATTCTTCCAGCAGCTCCAGTTACAGCGACTTTAATCATAATAATACCAACTTAAATTAAATTAGATTCTTTTAATGCTTTTTTAAGAATTTCCAAGTTTTCTTCTTTCATTTCACATAATGGTTGTCTGAGAGGACCAGACGGCATTCCCATTAAGTTCATTGCAGTTTTGACAGGAACAGGATTGCTTTCAACAAAGAGAGCCCTTATAATATCGAGCATTTCATAGTGAAGCTCAAATGCTCTTGTAAAGTCATCGTTTAGAATGCTGTTAACCATCAAAACCATTCTTCTTGCATCGATGTTTGCAGATGCACTGATAACACCGGTTCCGCCGACAGCCATGATAGGCAATGTCAGGGAATCTTCACCTGAAAGGATATTGAAGTCATCTTCAAGTCCTTCACGGGAAAGTGCCTGATAAATGTCAGATACTTTATCAACACTGCCGCTAGCTTCTTTAATAGCTTCAACACCATCAACTTTAGCCAATTCCACAGCAGTTTCCACAGCAATATCACATCCTGTACGGGAAGGTACGTTATATGCGATAAGCGGAATGTCACAGGCTTCAGCAACAGTACTGTAATGGTCTACCAAAGCATGTTGTTGTGGTTTGTTATAATATGGAGTAATCAATAAAGCCGCATCAGCGCCGACATCTACAGAAAACTTAGTAAGTGAAATTGCTTCGGAAGTAGCGTTACTTCCAGTTCCTGCGACTGTCTGGACTCTGCCATCAACTTCATCCACTAAAATTTCAATAACTTTTTGATGTTCTTCGTGAGATATTGTAGCGGACTCACCGGTAGTTCCGGCACCAACTAAACCATCTACTCCTTGTTCAATTAAATAATTAATGTTAGACCTGAGTCCTTCCTCATCTATTTGTTTATCTTTATCGAAAGGAGTTACCATTGCAACGTATGTTCCTTCAAATTTCATTCTAAAACCTCATTAACTAATTTACATGCTTTTTCACCGTCTTTCCAATCAACAAACAATACTACTGCTGTTTGGGATGAAGTGATTTCAACAATATTAATGTTATTTTTTCTAAGCGGTTCTGTAATACCAGAAATAATTCCTGGAGTTTCAATAATATCTGGACTGACTAAAGTAATCATTGCAGTGTCCCTTCCTAAAGAAAGAGAACTCAACACTTCAGTTTCCACAACTAAATTATGTAAAATATGATAAGCCTGTTCTGCGTCTTTCTTATTAACAAATGTAGTAATAGAATTTTGACCTGCAGAAATTCCGAAAATATTAATGTTATTTTTAGCAAGACAACCTGTAATATCTGCAAGAAGTCCAACTTTTTTAAGCATAGCCTCTCCAACAAGAACTATGAGTGAAATAGGGTCCTTGTAAAGTGATACGGATTTTAATATATCACCTTCAAAAGGGCCTGTAATACGAGTACCCTTTGAACTTAAATCGCCGTGAGCGAAGTTTATGATTTTTGCACTTATTAATGGATCTTTATATTTTAATGCGTGAGGATGTAATACCTGTGCTCCATGAGTTGCCAAATCCCTCATTTCTTCAACAGTTATCTCTTCTAACAATTCAGCTTCTTCAATTTTATTAGGGTCAGTTGACATTACACCTTCAACATCTGTAACAATGACTACCTCATTTGCATTTAAACAATGACCAATTAAAAATGCTGAAATGTCACTTCCACCTCTTCCTAAAGTTGTAATTTCACCACTAGGACCTTTTCCTAAAAATCCGCAGATGACAGGAATAATGCCCTGATTGACAAGATTTTCAATGCCGTTGATTTTCTTGTTTGTAGTGTTGAAATCTATTTTGGCTTCAAGAGGATTGGAATCAGTAATTATTGGCCATAATTCATTATAAGGATCAATAAATTCAGACTTAACTCCTAAAGATTCAATAGTTGCTGAGAATACTCTAGCACTGGTTAACTCGCCCATAGCCATAATTTCTGCCTTCTGCTTATCGGTTAAACTGGAACCAATTGCATCATTTGATAAATCAATTAATTCATCGGTAGTCTTATTTACTGCAGAAACTATAACTACTACCTGATTACCTTTCATATACTCATTTACTACGGACTGCGCCGCTTTTTTTATCCTGGAACCATCTCCAACCGAGGTTCCACCAAATTTCGCTACTATTAAATCCATTAAATTCACCTATTTCAATAAAAACTAATAAAAAGTTTTTTTCATATTTTTGAGTTAACAAAAATATTAATATATATCTATATCTAACCATATTAATAAACTTTTAACTAAAATATAGCTATTAAAATTAAATATCTGGAAAAACTAAAATTAAAAAAATTATACAAAGAAAAATTAGATAAAAAGTGATGATAAAAAAAGTGATGAAAAAATATGAAAAAAAGCTTATTCTTGGGTTTGTTCTAACCTTACAAGCCTTGTTACATATCCAGCAATTTTATTTCTTAAATGTTTAGTACTTACGGTGGAGTATTCTTGTACTAATTTTTTGTTTTCTTCAAAATCAGTAGTGAAAACACCTTTGTGAGTTTCAATAAGTTCTTTTGCTAAACGTTTAACAAATGAAGTTCTGATATTGCCCATTAACATTCCTCCTTTAAAATTTTTTTCTGCGCATTCTTATTTAATAAAGTTAGCATGTCTACGATTTGATCGATAATATCAACATCAAGACCTAATTCTTCACAAAGACCATTGATTTTTTTGTGAACTTCCTCTTCCCTAGACTTATCAAAGATTGGCATTCCAAGATACTCCTTTGAAAGAGCAATGTCCCTTGCAAGTAATGTTCTTTGAGAAATTAAATCAAATAATTCATTATCAATTTCATCAATGCGAATTCTAGATTTTTTGAGAAGGTCTTCGGCCTCTTGTTTATTATTCAAAGATTTCATTTCATAATTTCCTTTCAAAAAATCACCAAATTGATAATAATGATAATAATATAATTTATTAGCATACTACTATATAAACTATATGATTATTGGAACAAAAAAATTAAAAAAAGAATAAAAAATTAAATTTTTTATCCTAGAATATGGAATTAAATTTCAGGAAGTACTTGATTTGACTGTAAGACAAACTTGTAGCCTTCCATGAAACCTTATTGACCGGACTTATGACTTCACAAATTACTGCAGGAGTTCCTTTTGAATTGCAGTAATCAGCTAGAGACCATTTGTATTTTTGACCAGGATAATACAAGATCTTATTAACGCCCGCATTTTTAACTATGTAATTTGTCATGGCTACACAACCCTTAGGAGAAGTATACCCTAAAACAACATCCATTCCAGGCACTCCGCCCTTTACGGTCGTGTGGAAATCACCATAGGCAGCACATTTTTTAGCGATTATTAACTTGATAATCTTATTTGAAACCGTATTTGCCTTATGAGCCACCCTGTTGAAATCATAATCTGTTAGTCTAACCTTTTGACTGATGGCCTTAACGTTGACAAATGGAATAATATATACGGTTCCTTTGATTGGGTGGGTAGTTAGATATTTAATCATCTTCATCATCGCAACCTGAGAGTTCAGTTCATTTCCGTGAACCCCTGCAGTCATGAAAACAGCTTTCCCATTTCCACCTTTAATAGTAATTAAAGGAATTCCCTTTTTGGTAGCTTCTACCGCCTTTTTAACCCAATAATTATCAGGCATATTTTTTTTAATCAAAGGGGCTTTGCTTACATCTCCAGTAAGACCCCAATCTAAAATTTCCAAACTTACATAGTTTGTAACTGTATATTTATTCTTTCCAGACACCCCATCAGCAGAATATCTGATTACATAATTTCCGGAATTGAAGTTAGGCCAGATTGAAGCATCACCATGAATATTAGTCTGTTTGGTGTAAACCTTGTTGCCAATTTTGAAAGTGACATTTACGCCTGCCATCGGACTTCCAGAATTGTTTAGGAGCCTGATAGTGAATTTGGCTTTATTTCCATAGACACTTGAAATGTCTTTTGCATTGATAATTCTTGATGCAAATAAAGTTATATTCTTATTTATAGTCCTGTTTCCATATTCAACAGTTACCGGATAGGTTCCTGCACTTAAACCAGTAATTGGAAATTCACCAACACCGTTTTCATCAGTGCTGATTAAATTAGTTATGCCGTTTAGAGTAACGGAAACGTTTTCAGCAGCCACACCGGTTCCGTTTGAGTCGAAAATTTTGAATTTGTAAATAGGATTTGCATTTACATACCAAACAAGGTCTTCACACTGAATGGTTATATTTGTTTCATTGAGATTTTCCGTATCCGAATTATTCCCTGAAGAATTGCCCTCCCCATCAATAGAGTCATTCGAACCATTTCCATCCAAATCATCTTGCAAGACAATGCTGTCACCGCCCTCACAGACAACGCTATCAGATTCCCCGCTGACACAATCTGTCAAATTTTCAGATGCAGAAACTGCAGAAATGCTGATAAATAAAACAAATAATAAAATCAGTATTCTTTTCATAATAACACACAACCTTCGTTATCCACCTTTGTTTCTATGACATTCCCCTCATATTTACTCCAATATTCCTTAACATCATCTATTGAATCCTCACTGACAACAGCAACAAATGAAGAGCCGGTGCCTGACAATCCGGAGGCTATTGCACCTGCCTGCAATGCATCAACTGCAATTGTGGAATCAAAACCTAAAGTTGCAGAATATATCAAACCATTCAAATTGATTGCTTTGAAATAATCCTTTTGCTTTGCAAAACTAAAAGCCGTTTCAACCAATGGAGACAATAGTTTCATCCTTTCAGGATTTGTATCGCCGGATTTTGAATAAAAGTTAGGCATATACACTAAAATCGGATGCTCCTCCATTTTTTCCTTGATGATGAATTTTCTGTTTTTATTGTCTGTTACGACAACACCGCCAAAATAAGACGCAGTAGCATCATCAAACGAACCTGTAATTGTAACGCCCGCATCCAGCGATGCATCAATTGCCATATTAATTATCTCCAAATCATCCAATGGCTTGAGATTGAATTCTTCACTAACGATTGAAGATACTGCCTTAACAACAGCATTTGATGAAGCACTGCTGCTTGACAAGCCAGAAGCCATCGGCAGACTTGATTGGGTTTTCAAATCAATTCCGAATTCGTTTTCATAAATATCATAATGGTCAAAAACCTTTTTTACACATAATTCCATTAAACTGTTATCGGCTCCGACATCATTGGAGCAGGTTATTGAACCATCAGTTGTTTTGGCAACACATTTTATATCCAAACCAATGCCAAATGCTGAACCGAAACCTGTTGCGATAGCATTAATGATTGTTGCCGAACCTGGTGACCTGACTGTAATTTTCATTATTTTACCTCATCATAAGGAATATCGACCTTGGAAAAATCAATCGCCCTATTTCTAGCATTTAAAGCCAATGCATTTCTGAAATTCTCATCATTGACAACATCATCAATTGCACTGGCGATGGAAGAGATTTTATTTGGATCAACCAACAATCCCACATCGTCATTAATTATTTCGATTATTCCTCCAACATTACTTCCAATTACCGGTTTGCCACAAGCTAAAGCCTCAATTAAAACCAAACCGAAACTTTCTGAAAATGAAGGAAGAACCAAAACGTCACAGCTTGGAATAATGTTTTCAACATCATTTCTGGAGCCTGTAAATATTACATCACGAATATTTTCTTCCTCAACTTTTTTCTTGAGATTTTTAAATAATGGTCCGTCACCAACAATGACCAGATAATAATCGCTGTTTGCAATTTTTCTAGCTTCAAGTAAAGATTCAACATTTTTCCTTTTAATCAGATTGCCTACAAAAAGAACTATTGGCTTATCAGTGAGTCCGAATTCCTTTTTGAATGAATCATTTGCATTTGAAGAAAATTTATCAATATCCACGGAATTCCAGGACAACCTTGTCTTATGGGATATTCCGGAAACTCCTGTAGCAATGATTTCATGCCTTAATGCATTACTTACTGCAAGAACGACATCTGCCTTTTTCAATACATTTTTTATAGTGGAACGCATAATCGGCTGTTTTTTATACACTTCAAACATGTCAGAACCGTGTGCAGTGACATAAGTCTTTATCCCATATTCCTTTCCGACTTCAGCGGCGGCCGCACCGGCAGGGAATAAGTAATGACCATGGATAATGTCAATGTCTTCTGTTTCCAAAAGATTTTTCAATGCCTTTTTAGCATTCTTTTTAAACATCAAACCCCTAACGCCAGGAATGTTAAGCCCTTTAGTTCCGATTACATGAATGCCGTCAATATCTTCAATATCCTTATGAGGATATGTGATTACATAAACTTCATGACCCTGTTTTACAAGTTCCTTTGATAATGTATGTATATGAACACCAACTCCACCGATATGTGGTGGAAATTGACCAACCATTGCTATTTTCATAAAATAAAATCTCCACTATTAATATTAATATTTTGTGAAGTTATTGTTTAAATAATTAATTAGTATCCAGTACCCATCGTGTTTTGTAAAAAAAAAATTGCTCTAAAAATTAGAAAAAATAAAATTAATGTCTTATTGCAGAGAAAAAATCTCCACAATATCAACGTTAGACATTAAAATTTAATAACTTTATTCCCAATAGAGGTTTACTTTTAAAAGTAACTCTATTGTATAATCTTATTATCAAATATATTATATAAACTTAACTATTTTTAAAAGGAGGCGATTAAATAGTGGCCATCTAGGGAAAAGAGCCTCGTGAAAACTTAGTTTTCAAAGCCCATCATTGAATTGTTTTATTTAATCACCTCTTAAACGAGGCGAAAATTCGAGCTATTATCTTCTTTTGTTTGAATCAATTAGTGATTTGATAATTGAAAAAATATTAAACCAATATGATTCCATAATGAAGATAATTAACTCCATCACTTCTCACCTCCTCGGGAATAAATGGAAAGAACATCAATACAGCCACGTTGAAAACTGAAATTAATGACAGACAAACAAAACTCAATAATAAGCTCATGTTTATCAACTCCCTAGTTATTAAATTTGAGGCTCTTTGAAATTATACATATGGTTTAAATCGTATTTAATGGTTGTTGAAGCCACTTTGTAAAATTGTAGCCATTTAAACATCCCATATAAAGTTTACGGCAAATACAATTAAAAAAAAATAGATATTATTCATTAGTGGTAATTTCCATATTGTCGTTTAGATAATTTCCTTCCATATCCACTAAAATAACATTTAAGTCCAAATCAAAACGCTGCATGCATCTTTCATGAATTGCAGTTGCAATACTGTTTGAGACTTCAACAGAAAGGTTTATCTCATCCAAAATATCCATCATATCGTCGGTTGTTTTGGAATCATATAATCTTTGTAAGGCATCCCTATCAGCACCACAAAGGGCAGCATGAGTAACCATTACCTCGCGCCTGCCATCGGCAACCGCATGCTTTGTGTCAAATATTCCACCGGCAACCTTAATCAGTTTTCCCATATGGCCAAAGTAAGTGAAATGAGTAATTCCTCTTTTTTCGGCTTCTTCAAACATGAAACCAACAAAGTTTCCCGTTTGGACAATCTGTTCTTTGGTGATGTTCAAGTTTTTGAGGGCCAGTTTTTCACCAATGTTTCCCGGAACAAACACCAGATCTTTTACATCTGAAGCGATTGCAACGTCAATTTGTGTCACTATTGAATTTTTATAAGCATCACTGGACATTGACCTTGCAATTCCTGTTGTTCCAAGAACGGATATTCCTCCAACAATGCCCAATTTAGGATTCATTGTTTTTCTGGCGATTTCCACACCTTCTGGAATTGAAATTGTAACTTTAGCTACTTTACCCTCTGGAACCTTATCCTTTAAATTCTTGACAATCATTCGGCGAGGCCCTGGATTTATTGCATAATCTCCCACAGGAATTTGAAGACCAGGTTTTGTGATTTTGCCAACGCCCAATCCTCCGGTAATTATAACGTTGGATTCCTCATCAGTTTTGTCAAAAAGTTCGACTGTGGAAATAATATCCAAATTAACTGTCACATCAGGATCATTATATGGGTTTTTATGAGCGATAGCCTGAGCTTTAGAAGAAGAAATTTGCCTACACTCATCTATAATAATATCCAATACCTTTTTAGGGGTTTCAACTTTAACACATGCAATATCATCCGAATCAATTATTGCATCTAAAGCCGCTAGAGAGCAGGCAGTGGCTACAGTTCCTGTAGTGACTCCTGTGTAATTATCGTCAGTCATTTTAAAAATAATAAAAAGAGAGAACCTTATAATAAAGATTCTAATTTTGAAATGAGTTCATCAGCCATAGGTGCGCCGACAAAAGTAACTTCACCATCAATTACAATTGTAGGAACAGCCATGATTTGATAATCAATTGCTTTTTGTCTATTTTCCATACTTTCATCGATTTTGAATACTTCAACATCGATTGCATCGCCTAATTTGTCTTTAGCTTCTTGAGCAGCGTCAATTGCTGCTGGGCAATGTGGACATGAATTGGTTGAAAATACTTCTACTTTAATTGCCATTATAAAAACTCCATTAATTTTAATTTAAAACTATTTTATAATTAGTTATATATAACTGTTACCACCCAATATTAGATTTCAAATGCTCTCTGGAAACTTTTAATATATATTAAAAAAATATATTTTAATTGATTAACATGGAAAATTTACCTACTGATATCAAAACAATAATAAACAGCGCTTATCCCTACATAAAAGAGTTTAATCCAGCTCAAAAGGCAGTGATTGAATCAGGATATTTAGATGATGACTCAAACTATATAATTTGCATTCCAACCGCTAGTGGAAAGACCGTTCTAGGAGTTCTTCCTGCACTTAAAACCATTTTAAATGGAGGAAAGGCAGTATATGCGGCACCACTTTTATCAATACAAAATGAAAAAGTAAAGGAGTTCAAGGCCTTTGAAGAGCATGGAATTAGAGTAGGCAAACATCCATCAAGCGCAGACTTATCAGTAATGGTTTTTGAATCCTTTGATGCACTTACCAGATTTTCATGGGACAACCTACGTGATGTGGATACACTGATTATTGACGAGTTTCACATGATTGGTGAGTTTTCAAGGGGTCCAACACTTGAAGCTGCAATAACCCGTGCAAAAATCATTAATCCTTCCATGAGAATCATTGCACTATCCGCAACCTTGAGAAACATTGAAGAAATTGAAGGATGGCTTGAAGGAAAGTGTGTGGAACATGATTACAGGCCAGTTCCCCTGCATAAGGAGGTTTTGGATGCTGAAATGTTCAATACCAAAAATAAAAATGACGTTATTGTGAAAGTTATTGAAAAGGCAATCAAAGACAAGTCACAGGCACTTGCCTTCGTATCAACCAGACGGTTTACTGAAAGCCTTGCCACTTACGTTTCAGGCAAAATCAACAAGAAAATCAATGTCAAACAAAGGGAAGCGTTTAAGGAAGTTGCTCAAAAACTGCTTGAGGTTCCAAAAAAGAAAGGATCACTTCCAACAACAACCTGCGTCAAGCTGGCAGAAGCTGCAGAAAAGGGCGTTGCATTCCACCATGCAGGACTTTTCAATGAACAAAAAGAAATTATTGAGGATGAATTCAGAAAAGGCAATATCCTAATGATTACAGCAACCCCAAGTTTAATGTATGGAGTCAATCTGCCTTCAAAAACCGTTGTCATAAGAGACCATACCCGCTGGACCAGCAACGGCCCTCAACCGATACCTGTTTTCGATTATGAGCAGATGTCCGGAAGAGCCGGAAGACCTCAGTATGACGATGTGGGATACTCATATCTTATTGCAAAAACAATGGATGAAGCGCTGAACCTAGAGGAATTTTATGTTGAGGGAGAAATCGAACTGACAAATTCTAAGCTGGTTGACAATAAGGATGCAATATACAGACAGATTATCGCCCAAATAGCTTCTACACTTTCCAAAAACATCGATGATCTGACTGACTTCTTTTCAAAAACATTGTACGGCTATCAGATGAACAACAATCCTTCAATGGCATTATTTGCCGAAGACAGCCTAAGATATGAACTTGAAAATGCCTTAAGCTTTTTGCTTCAAAATGGAATTATCAGAGCCACACCCGAAGGTCTTAAGACAACAGAATTCGGAACTTTAATAGCTAAATCCAATTATACTGTTGAAACCGCTGTTAAAATCAAGGAATACATCTCAACCATGGATGAAATGAACGTTGAGGAATTTATCTATGCGTTGTCCGAGACCCCTGACCTCCCGCTGATATCATTTAAGGGAAGAAAATCAAAAGACCCCGTTCGAGATAAGCTATCCGAAGTGGGATTATTTGCAGTCGATATTGGAAATCCCGAAGCTACAACAGTCTCACTGATTGAATGGATTAATGAGAGAAGCGAATATGAAATTGAAAACAAATACAACGTATATTCCGCTTCGACCAGACGTTCCGCATACGAAGCATCACGCCTTGTAAGGTTTGCTAAAAATACATCTGAAGTTTTGGGAAACTATTCTAACCTAAAAGAATTTGACTTTTTATCCGCAAGACTATATTACGGTGTAAAGGAAGACATCATCCCATTGGTCGTTGGAGTTAAAAGATTAGGTAGAAAAAGAGCTAGAAACGTTGTTAAAATCTTTGGAAATGATTTAAGTGGAGTTTCCACAAAAGAACTGCAACAAATTGAAGGAATAGGTCCTAAACTTGCTGAAAAAATTAAGTTGTTTGTTGATAATTAAAAAAAAAAGATATGTAAGGCAGGTTTAACCCCCACCTTCAGCAACACTAGAATCCATTTGCATGTTTTCTAAATTAGATGCTTTTTCTTTGAGTGCCTCTACATCAATCTCATCATCGCCATCATTACTAGATTTATCTTTTAAATCCTTGTCGTCAAGCAATTCAACCAGTTTGGCACGATACCATAAGTCTGTTTTGTCGATTTTAACCCAATCGACACCATCAGTAGTTTTAATATCAAGAACCTTGCCTATGGTTCCTGTACCAACATATCTGACATGGGAATCGACAGTAATTTCGATATCCCTTGCATCTAAAGCCATAGTATTACCTTTATGCTTATTCTTCTTCGTCTTCTTCAATTTCAATGGTAGCTTCTACTTTTTCTTCTTGTTTTGGAATTTCTTTGTTTAAAATAACATAAGCTCCAATAGTAGCTACATCTTCAAAGCTGATTTCAAGTTCATCTCTGGAGAAGATATTTTTTTGTAAAGTTAAAGTGATTTTGTTGATTTTTCCATCAGCTGGGTCAAAATCAATATCGTCAACTTTACCTACTTCATATGCATTTTTATCTAAAACAGTAGATCCTAAAAATTCTCTAATTTTCATATTTTTTCACCTACTTTTAATTATTATATAATATTATAAATCATTAAGTATTTAAATAAAACCATCATATAGAATTAACTATTTAAAAACAAGGTGGAAATTATGCAAGAGGCATGTCGGATAATAATTGAAGATATAATTAACGGAAAGATATCTACTCGACGTGAGCTTGAAATTGAAAAAAGACAACTTTGCCGTGATTTGAAATTATCAAAATTCATGAGCAACGCAGATATTTTAAAATTTGCAGAACCTGAAGAAAAGGAGATTGTTTCAGGAATTTTAAAGAAAAAACCTACACGAACCATGTCAGGCGTTGCAATAGTTGCTGTCATGTGCCATCCCCATAAATGCCCTCACGGAAGATGTTTCTACTGCCCTGAAAGTGAAATAGCTCCTCCAAGCTATACCGGAGAAGAACCTGCGGCACTTAGAGGAAGAATGTATGAGTTTCACCCATACATCCAATGTTTCAACAGATTAAAACAGCTCAAACAAATCGGCCATCCTATCGACAAGGTGGAACTGATTATAATGGGAGGAACATTCCCATCAAGGGATTTGTGCTATCAGGAATGGTTCGTATCACAATGCCTTAAGGCAATGACCGATTTTGGATTGATCATTGAAAATAAACCTAATAACTTTGAATATAATTTAGATTATGATGAAATAAGAGGATTTGAAACAGATGTATTGAAAACATATCCTCCAAATGATTATGTCTTAATAGATGATGTTCAAAAGGCCAATGAAAATTCCAAAGTAAGATGCGTTGGAATGACTTTTGAAACCCGTCCTGATTACTGTAAAAAAGACCACATCAATAGAATGCTGGATTTTGGCGTTACAAGAGTTGAACTTGGAGTCCAGACATTATCTGACGAACTATATGAAAAAATTAAAAGAGGCCATACAATAGCAGATGTCGTCGAAGCCAACCAGCTTTTAAGAGACTCTGCGATAAAGGTTGCAATGCATATGATGCCCGGCCTGTTTGTTGGTGAAAGCGAGGATTTGAAAATGTTCAAGAAGCTATTCAGCGATGACAATTTCAAACCTGACATGCTTAAGATTTATCCATGTCTTGTTACAAAAGGCAGCGAACTATACGACTTATGGCAAAAGGGCGAATATTCTCCATACACTGATGAAGAGGCAGTTGAACTGATTGCCAAAGTCAAGGAAATTCTTCCGAAATGGGTAAGAACAATGAGAATACAAAGGGATATTCCGGCAACCCTTATCGAGGCAGGAGTCAAAAAATCCAATTTAGGTGAGCTCGTCTACAATAAGCTGGCCGAAAAGCACGTTGACTGCCAATGCATAAGATGCCGTGAAATAGGGCACAAGAAAACATCCAGACAATACACTTTAGAGGACTACGAATTGTTCAGAGAAAAATATGTCGCATGTGAAGGGCAAGAGAACTTCCTGTCAATTGAAGATATCAACGAAGAAAGTATTGCAGGATTTTTAAGATTGCGTTTCCCATCCAAAAATCATTTCAGAAGCGAAATCACAGACAAGACATCTCTTGTGCGCGAACTGCACGTTTATGGAAACATGATTAAAATTGGAGATAAAAATCCTAAAATTGGTCAGCACACAGGTTTCGGTGAAAAACTTCTAAAAGAAGCCGAAAACCTATCCATTGACAATGGATATGAAGAAGTGGCCATCATCAGCGGAATTGGGTCCAGAAATTATTATTGTAAATTCGGATATGAGAAGGTAGGACCTTACATGAAAAAGAAAATTGCATAACGCAAAATATTTATATATGTTCGTATACATACTAACTAATTGAGAGTGGTAATATGGTAGGTTACAGCATTAAAAATTCAAAAGAATTAGCAAGTTACATCAACTATTCAAACTTAAACAACATGATCAGCGAAAGAGAAATGACAGAATTTCTCAAAAAAGCAAAAGAAATGAATTTCAATTCAGTTGTCATCTCACCGACCTATGTTCCATTAGCTAAAGAAATTTTAGAAGGAACAAACATTAAAATCGGAAGTGTTGTCGGATTTCCTTTAGGCTTTGAAGACAGTGAAACCAAAAAGGCCGAAGCAGTAACATTAGTTGAAAAAGGAGCAGATGAAATCGAACTTGTACTCAACTTAAGTCACCTGAAAGATGAAAAATACTCCGTGATTGAAGATGAAATAAAACAAGTAAAACAGGCAATCGGAGATAAAGTTTTAAAAGTAATCATTGAAACAAAAGCTTTAGAGGATTATGAAAAAGCAAATGCCGCCAAAGCTGCGGAAAAATCAGGAGCAGATTATGTTAAAACCGCAACAGGATTTATGACCCCAAACCACATCTTTGAAAACGTGAATGACATAAACATTTTCCAAAAACACGCTCCAAAAATCAAAATTGAAATCTTTGGAGGAATAAACGATTATAAAAATGCAAACCAAATCATAACCGGAGGAGCTGATAAGATCGGAAGTGACCAAGGTTATGAAATAGTTAAAAGATATAAGGATTTAAGAGAAAACACTCAAGTAACACCAAAACCTATTACCTTAACCAAAAAAGATTAGATGGAAAATTCCATTTAATCAAAAATCTATTTTTAAAAATAGCTAGTTTTAAAAATATAGTTTTGGACAAAAAAATTTTTAGTTAAAATTTATGAATTTGTTTATCCAATTTTTATAAAAGGAATCATTATTTACAATCCTATAAAATTCTTTTTCGAATAATTCTTCCATAAATTCTATTGTATCAAATATATAA
>JAFQXD010000066.1 GCA_017407115.1 Methanobrevibacter sp.
AAAAAGCAATAAAAAGAAAAATAACACTAAAAACAATAAAAAATCAAAAGCACCATTAAAAACAGGACAACAAGAACTAGAAATTAGCAAAAAAGAAGAGCAAATATCACTCCTAGAATTTTGTTCAATCTAGCACCCTATTTTAGATACAGCAGGCAAGGCTTTAACTTCTAAACAGGTTACTTTTAAGATTGGAGATAAAACTTATACTGCAACTACCAACAACAACGGTGTTGCAACTGCAAATATTAATTTAAATGTAGGAAATTATACTGTAACTGCAGTCAATCCAACTACAAAAGAACAAAAACAGTTTAAATTAAGCATATCCAAATCTTCTTCTAAAATTAATCTAACATCAAGTCAAAAAAGAGATGTTATTACTGTGACTGCCACATTAACACCGGCAACTGCTACAGGCAGTATCAAATTTAACGACTTGAATCAATCCTATACAGTACCACTCATCAATGGTAAAGCATCATTGCAACTTAAACTTGAAAATATTTAAAGGGATTGGTTCAGTATCGTTGCATTCTATGAGGGTAACAATAACCTTAATGGATTTGGTATTTCTTGGATGTTCGATGTTAATCATTTTTACCATATTTTAACTGCTTCCGACCTTACCAAAACTTATGGAACATCAAACAAACTTGTTGTTAAATTGGCCGACAATAACGGAAATGTAACTCCAAATGCCAAGATTAATGTTACTATCAACAATAAGGTAACTCCAATAACAACAGACAGCAACGGTAAGGCTACAATGCCGATTAACTTAAAACCAGGCACATACACTGCAGTAATAAGTTATGATGACGATCAAATTACAGCAAAGATTGTAGTCAAGAAAATAACTCCAAAATTAACTGCCTCTCAAAAGACCTTTAAAAAATCAGTGAACAAAAAAAGTTATACTGTTACTTTGAAAAACAACCAGAACAAACCAATGTCTGGAAAATATGTTACTTTAACTGTCAACAAAAAGACCTACAAAGTCAAAACCAACTCCAAAGGTCAAGCTACATTCAAAATCACTAACTTGAAAAATAAAGGCACATTTAAAGCAGTCGTTAAGTATGCTGGAGATAACTACTACAATTCCAAAACTGTAAACACAAAAATTACTGTTAAGTAAATGCTTCTGCATTTACTGACCTTCTTTTTTTAATAGTTAACTTAATTTCATCTCAAATAGTTTAATTCATTTTTTAATGGTTATTTGGTTGGTAAGCGATTTAGCAGGTTCTTATAACTATCACACTAAAAAAAAAATAAGAATGAAATGAATTCTCTATTCATTCATTTCCAGAACAGGAAATCTATTCTTCTTCCTCTTCTTCATCCATACTTGCTGTGAATTTAGCAAAAGTATCTTCTTCTACAACATCTTTTAATTTTAAAGTTTTTTGAACATCCATAGCTAATGCATTACAATCTGCTTTGATAGCTTCTAAATGTAATAAGATTCTTTCTTTTTCTTGATTGATTCTTTCGATGTTGGTGTATGGGTAAGTAGATTCCTTAAGCATTTCATATTCGATTGTAGTGTATGGGTAATCGTTTAATTGCTTACAAACATTTTTTAAGACTTCTCCTAAAAATTTGTTCATTTCTACTTTTACTCTTTCCCTGATCATTTTGTCATCATCAAGATTTTCTTTCATTAAACGTACAACTTCCGCTTTAGCAAAAGGCAATTTTTCTTCTTCTTCATCAATGAATTCTTCAGAAGTTTCAATTATTTCTTCTTCTACCATAATTACACCTCGTTTAATTAATTAAAAATATTGATTCATCAAGTAAAATTTTAAAAAAATTATTATTTCATCAATATCTAATTATAACTTTATCTTAAGTTTTATTTAAAGGTTTTGATTTAATTGAAGAAACGAAGCATTATTTGGCCAGTTTTATCATCAACTATAAAAATAATGAATCGTGAAATTAATAATTTTGATACTTATGAAATTTTGAAAAATCGTTTTAAAAAAATTAAAAATTGTAGCCCGAAGGCTACTTAAAATTATCTTTTCTTCAATATGGAGTTACCATACAATGCACCCATAGTAAACACAAACAGCAATATGAAAACCATTATAGGGTTGCCTGCTTTATTATTCAACAAAATTGATTGGACAATTTCATCATCAGCAGGTTTAGGATTATTTGTTTGCGAATCATTATGGGATTTCTCCTTTTCTGCAATGTCAACTGAAACTGAATCGTTATTGTTAGACAAATCAGGATCGTAATTATCGTTTGTAGCGACAACCTTATTTTTTGCGCTTCCCGCTTTAGTTGCAATTGCGTTGACTTTCAAAACCGCTGAGCGACCGGCATCCAACAAATCCAATGACCATACATCATTGACTTTATCAAAATCACCTGCACTTGCATGGAATGACACTAATTCCAATGAATCATCCATGATTTCACTAACCTTAACATTTTCTGCCCTGTCAGGACCATTATTAGTTAGTCTGATTGAATATTTGACCTTTTCACCTAAATTATACCTATATTTGGAAACTGTTTTTGTAATTGATATGTCGCTTGCCGGATAAACATATAAAGACTTTTCATCCTCATTGTTTTCCAATTCAGGATCTGTTTGGTCTCCCCAAACTGAAGCAACATTTGTAAATGAACCTGTAGCTTGAATCTTACAAATAATTTCCAATTTTTTAGATTCACCATTAGCCAAATCTCCAATATACCATATTGAACCTTCAAAATTACCGCCTTTTACATCCACTATGGTTAAACCTTCAGGAATCACATCGCTTACAAAAACTCCTGATGCATCATTAGGCCCATAATTGAAAACAAACAATGTCCATCTTACCAAATCAAGGTAATTTGCCTCGGAAACATTCACTAATTTGACAATGGATAGGTCAGCCAGAGGAGTTACGGAAATTGAAGCATTGTCCCTGTTGTTAGATTCGTTCCAATCGTATTGTGACGGTATGACAGTTGCAATATTTTCTGTGTCATTTAATGTGTTTACCAAACAGCGAAGCACCATTGATTCACTGTCGCCATTATCCAAATGAGGAATATGCCACATTCCATCGTTATAGCTACCTGAACTGCAGTAACATTCAAGCAATTCCAAACCGTCAGGCAATACATCAACCACATAGACATCATCACTATCATCAGGACCGTTATTTATAACTGTGATTGTCCATTCAACAATGTCCCCGAAATTAGGATTGGTATTGTTTACAACTTTAACTATGCATAGGTCGGAGGATTTAGGAACGAAAACTGATGAATGGTTCTCATTGTTTGACATGTTAGGATCATATTCGTTTCCACCAATATTAACAAAGTTTGTTAAATTGCCTGTTTTATTAACAAAACAAATTAATTCCAAGGTTTGACTTTCGCCATTTTCAATACAGCAAACTGACCACAATCCGTTATCATAAAAACCTTTGCTTGCAGTGTAATTAATTACCTGCAATCCTTCAGGGAGGATATCCTCTACAAAGACTCCAGTTGCTTTATCCGGTCCGTTGTTAATGGCAATTATTGTCCATTTGACCAATTGGTGATAATTTACCACAGACTCGTTGACCAGTTTAATAATGGATAAATCAGATGCATTTGCAACGTTTATTGATTTGTTGTCATTATTGTTGGATTTGTTCCAGTCAAATTCATTTCCACCTACGGAAACATTATTTTCTATTATGCCTGTGCTGTTGACCTTGGTAATTATTGTTAAAGTTTTCATTTCACCTCGGTTAACGTTTCCGACATCCCAGATTCCAGTAATATGATTATATTTTCCAAGACCACTATCATCAATCCAAATTAAGGATTTTGGAAGCAATTCTGTGACAACGACACCATTAGCATTGTCCGGACCATTGTTTTTAACAGTTATTGTCCATGTAATTTCATCAGCAAAATTCGGTGTGGAATTGCTAACTGCTTTTGTTACAATCAGGTCGGTTGCAGGTTTTACAACCAAAGACACATTGTCCATGTTGTTTTTCGGATTTTGATCATACTCATCGCCCTTGACACTGGCAACATTAACAAAACTGCCAGTAATATTAGCCCTTGAATAAATTTTAACACTAACACTACCTCCAACAGCCAAATCACCAATCTCAACAACTCCATTACTATAGTTTCCAGTTGAATTCAAAAAAACAAAGCCATCAGGCAAAGTATCATAAATCCTAACACCAGAAGCAACATCCGGACCATAATTAGTAACAGTCAAAGTCCAACAAACAACATCACCATAATTAACAACACCATCACTAACAGACTTCACAATGCCTAAATCGCTAGCTTCAGGAACGTTTATTATTTTTGAAGCGTTATTGTTGGATTTGTCCCAATCGAATTCATTTCCATAAACTGAAACCTTATTTTCAGTTACTCCTGTTGCATTTACTGAACAAATTATTTTCAATATTGCAGTACTGCCCTTGTTTAAATTTCCAATATTCCATTTTCCAGTGTTGTTGTCATAATTGCCGTTGCTTCTAATGAATTTGAGAGATTTTGGAAGCAAATCAATGACAGTTACACCAGTAGCATTGTCCGGACCATTGTTTTTAACAGTTATTGTCCATTCAACGACATCTTCGAAATTAGGCACAGTGTTGTTAACATCTTTTGTTACAATCAAGTCAGTTGCCGGTTTTACAACCAAAGACACATTGTCCCTGTTGTTTTTCGGATTTTGATCATACTCATTACCTTTAACGCTGGCGACATTTACAAAACTGCCAGTAATATTAGCTCTTGAATAAATTTTAACGCTAACACTTCCACCGACAGCCAAATCACCAATCTCAACAACTCCATTACTATAGTTTCCAGTTGAATTCAAATAAACAAAGCCATCCGGCAAAGTATCATAAATCCTAACACCAGAAGCAACATCTGGACCATAATTAGTAACAGTCAAAGTCCAACAAACAACATCACCATAATTTACAATTCCTTCACTAACAGACTTTACAATGCCTAAATCGCAAGCATCATAAACATTTACTGTTTTTGAAGCGAAGTTGTTGGATGTATCCCAATCGAATTCATTTCCAGAAACTGAAACATAGTTTGCAATGGTTCCGGTAGCATTAACCCTGGAGACGATATTTAATCTGACAGTGCTGCCCTTATTCAATTCTCCGATATTCCATTCGCCTGAATCATGATTATAGCTTCCATGACTATCATCACTAACCCAAATTAATGATTTTGGAAGCAAATCGCTGACAATTACTCCTGTTGCAGTATCCGGACCATTATTAGATACTGTGATTGTCCATTTTACCAAATCATGAAGATTGACAGATGATGCATTGACAGATTTAGTGACTGCCAAATCGCAAGCGGAGTTGACATTGATATTGGCATGATCGTTGTTGTTTGTCACATTATAGTCGTATTCATCCGCTATTACGCTTACATTATTTGTTATGTTTCCTGTCTTTTTCACCTTGGTGACTATTGTTACGATGTAAACTTCCCCAACATTTAAAGTGTCAATTCTTAAAATGCCTGTTTGTGGGTCGTATCCGCCATTGGTATTGTCTTCAATCCATTCCAATCCCTCAGGCAGAATATCTGTTACAACTACATTAGTGGCATTGCTTGGACCATTGTTTGTAATGTTCAATGTCCAAATAACCAAATCATCATAATTTATTTCATCGGAACTGGCTGATTTTCTAACTTTATCATCAACCTGAGCTGTGACAACAAAAGATGTGGTATTTGTAATTGCTTTGTAATAGGTATCTTCATGATGTTTTGCGGTTACATAGTATTTTCCGACTTTCAAATTTTCCAGATTATCGCTTACTTCTCCAAAACAATCTGAATTCAATGTCTTATTATAAACTACAGTTCCATCTTCATAAACAACAGTCAACAATATATCCATATTGTATTCACGGTCATCCTGATAGAGATGTCCATTGCTTGTTGCTCCTAAAACCGGAGTTTCACCATCCAATTCCATCAAATTATTATTTGCAGCATTATATATTGCGTTTGAAACAGCTACGTTTCCATATTTTCCAATATTGTTTCCTCCATGAATAACAGAGCCAACTTTTTCTGTTTCACCGTAATAAATGTCATGCGCATATATCGGCAAAAGATAAACCCATGCCTGATTTTGATAGAATACATTATTTTCCAATTTCAAACTGGATCCGAACTTATCATAATAGATTGCACTTCCGTTTCTAGCGGTATTGTAATAGAATTCATTATTATTCAGATTTGCCTGTGTACTGTTAATGTAAATGGCACCGCCCAATCCATCATCAAGCTTTTCAACATCCGGAATGGCTTCATTGTATTTGAATGATGAATTTTCGATTGTAACGCTTTTGCCCTTGATAAATATTGCGCCGCCGTCAACGTTTGCAATATTTCTCATGAATTCTGAACCTTTTATGTTTACTGTTACCGCATTAATGTTAATTGCACCTCCATTTTTTGATGCATTATTTCTAGCAAAATCACATTTGCTGAGAGTTATATTTTCACCGTTTAACTGTACTGCACCTCCTGTCGGTGCGAAATTTCCATCAAAGTCACAATTCACAATATTTAAGTTCATTTTTTTGTAAAGACGTCCGGTTGATAACGCTCCACCATAATATGTGGCTGAATTACCAGTAAATGTGCATCCTTTTATTATACCTGAGGCATGATATGTCAATGCACCTCCCTGAGGAGCTGAATTGTTTTCAAAAATGCAGTTTTCATAGACTACACCATCACGAACACAGCCGGCACCTCCATGAGAACCTTCAATATCTGAACGGACATAATTGTTGTAAAACTTACAATTTTTAACATAACCTCTTGATACCGCATCATCCAAACCTATTTGAAGTGCTCCACCGAAAGTGGTATCCCCCAAATCATTATAGACACTGTTTGAATCAAAAACGCAATTAATGATTTGACTGTTATCACCAAAAGCAGCAACAGCCCCAGCACTTTTACTTGCATGATTTTTGATAAACTTACAATTTTCAATTTTTAAATTATCAGAACCATACCTATTTTCTATGGTAGCAATCGCACCACCATTTTTTGCCTTGTTGTTTTCAAAAACGCAGTTTGTTATCGTGATGCCTGAAGCGCGAATATGCATTGCCGCACCAACTGTAGTACGGTAGCCATTTTTGAACTTTATATTTTTAAATGATGAATCTGCTGCAGATCCGTCAATATCAAAAATATGCGTTTTACCTTTCCCATCCAATGTTGCTTGAGATTCGCCGACAAAATGTATATTTTTTTTCAGCACTATCTGGTCAAGTGCCTTTTCGGCATGGTATGTTCCGCTCAACTTAATCGTATCACCATCATCTGCATCTTCAATCGCTTTTCTAATGCTTGCAAACGTATTTCCAGTGACTGTGATAGTTTTGCCTAAAATTTCACTTTCTTGACTCGCACCTAAATAATCATCAACTTCATTATTACTATTCACTATATTTTCTTGAGAATTTTCTAGCTTATCTTCAACATTTAATTCACTTTTAATTTCATCTGAGGTCTGGTTTAAATCAGACGCACACACGTCATCAATACTCACTCCTACCGAAGTAAAAATCAGTATGATAAACAACAGTGAAATTAAAAAGTGTCTGCTAATAAGTATTTTTTGACTATTTCTAAACATTTAAATCACCATTTGAGGACGATTAGAAACCCATTAATTAGCAAAAAACTATTAACTAGCAATTAAACTTTTTATTTTAGTTTGATTTAAAAAAATGATAATCTTAAATAGTAAATTTAGCAATAAAAGACAATCTGACAGAATAGACCTTTTTGGCAATTCCACACAAAGTTATTTTAAATAAATAACCCGACACAAATTATCCAATATCATAATTTAATACATTGAATTAAATTTTTATAAAACTCCATTAAATTTAACTTAAAATAAAAGATAATCTTTTTAAATCCTCAAAAAAACTATTAAACAACAATGTATTTAAATTTATGGTTTAAACTGATTTTAAATCTATAAAATTAAAAAATATAACATTTAAGGAAAAATTTAATAAATGAACATTGAAAAAATATTTTAGGTATAAAGTTGATAATTATATATTAATCAAAGTTAGGATAAAGAGACATGAAAAAACAAATTGCAATACTAATACTGGCCATATTAATTGTTGCACCATTAGTGCAAGATGTAAGTGCATCTAAAACCGTATTTATAACCTGCGACAATATTATTGACCACGACACTGACGTAAAAATGTTAAACTCCATTAAGAGTTATATAGAAGAAATTAGCGGTGGAGAACTTCAGGTAATTGTAGACAATCAGGCCCCATCACCAGGCGAAGGATATCGGGCCATTCAGGTAACAAGTGACATAAGTATCTGCCTAGCCGCAGCGGATGCTGGTAATTACTACCAATTAGGTCAAACTTCAGCAAATTCAAATAAACAGATTATTTTAATAAATACTGGAGATTACGATTTAGATAATCACAGCAATTACCTTAGAAGAGCATGGGACGACAATTATTCCAATGAAAGTTTCATGGGAATGCGTGACCCTGGAACATTCCTTAAAAATGCAGGAATCTACTACATCGAACCGTTGAAAGAGTATCCAGATAATGGAAGAAACGGATACATAGACAGATACGATGAGGACATGAACAGAAAAATAGCTCAACAAATTGTTGATATTGTAAATGGCCATGCAAATGATACAACAGTTTTCAGCGACAATCTGATTGTGACAAACAAAATATCTCCTGCAGTAATGGCAAACGCAAGTAAAGAGCTATTAAACAGCAATGACACTGAAATGAATGGAACTTATGGAAATTATACTGCAGCCCAGTTATTATACCAAACAAGTTCTTACCTGAACGGTAATGGATTAGACATACCACGTTCATTTGATGGACCGGAAAATCCAATGGGAATTTCCTTTTTAGTAAAAGACAAATATACAATTTATGATTACATTAAAATGGCAGGAATCGTCAAAAATTATATGGATGAAAATGGAAGAGCCCCAGATTCAATTGAATACGAGGGCGCCCATATCGGATACTATGATTTGTTATACAACTTTGCAAAAATAACACAAAATCATACCGATACAAGACATATGGGCTTTGACCAGGAATACTCATTCGAAAAAGTGAATGATTCTATACTATTACACATATTCCCATTCATTTTAATTTTATTTGTATTATTCCTCGCATACTTAGGATATAAGAGAATAAGAAGATTTTAATATGAATAACTAAAATTTATAGAGGTAAATTTATGAGAAGATATATTGCAGAATTGATTGGAACAATGGTGCTTGTTCTATTTGGTTGTGGAAGTGCAGCCATAGCAGGATCATTATTGGGCAACCTTGGAATTGCATTGGCATTTGGTTTGTCTATTGTAGCTATGGCATATGTTATTGGAGACATCTCAGGATGTCACATCAACCCTGCCGTTTCAATTGGTATGTGGATTGATGGAAGAATGGAAGTTAAAGACCTACTATTATATATCGTATTCCAATGTATTGGAGCTATTATTGGTATTGCAATCTTAGCTGTTATTATTAACTCTGCTCCAAGCCTTGGAGGATATATGACTACCGGATTAGGTGCAAACGGTTTTGGTTCAGCATCAATGGTTGGTCTTGATGTCATTGGAGCCATAATTGTAGAAATTATTTTGACTTTTGTATTCGTATTTACAGTTCTTGGAGTTACCAAAAAAGCAGAAAACGGAACTATTGCCGGAATTGTAATTGGTTTAACCCTTGCATTTGTACACATTATGGGAATTCCATTAACTGGTACCTCAGTAAACCCTGCTAGAAGTTTAGCACCGGCATTATTCCTCGGTGGCCAAGCATTGCAACAAGTTTGGGTATTTATCCTAGCTCCGATTCTTGGTGCAGTAATTGCAGGTTTATTATACAAAGGATTAATCTCAGAGGATGCTTAAATCCTCTAACTTTTTCTTTTTTTAAATTCTAATACTTCCGATATAGACATAACCTTTCAATTTATCAAAGTTATTTTTTAACTCAAAACTAAATGTGTTTTCATTAGCCACATAGAGATGTGCCAATGCTATCCCCACATCAATCGGGTTCCACTTACTGATGAATTGTCTTTTAATCAGATTTTGTTTTTTCATGTATACATCAAAACCATCTCCAGAGCGTTTGAAATACCATGGCTGTGAATTTATGGCTGATGGAGCCAGCTGAGCTGGAATCAATCGTTCATCATCAGCATCACAGATTTCAGAGAAATTTTTTCTCTTAAATCCTGAAACATCCCTTGTCATGTTATCCGATTTGCCAAAAGCAATCAAAATTACAAAATCAGGATTCTTTTCTTTGAGTGATCCAAGACCAACCCAACAACTGCCAATTCCAATGCTTTGCATGAAAAGGGACACCTGTTGGAAAACAAATCCTATATTTACTCCTGATAAGAATCCTCCTTTTGAAAATAGAGCCAAATAATATGGTGCGCTCCAACGTGTTTTTAGTTTCACCTCATCCCTTTCAAAAATCTTATAATAATAATCAATATTTTCATCCAAAGGTTTCACGGTTGAAATGAAATCATGAATGGGACCCATGTCTATTTCTTCATCCAAATAATTGCGGCATGATTTTCTAATATATATCTGACTAGCCAAATCCATTGCAAAATCACCTGTGAAATTATATTTGAACATCATATTAATTAAAATATAAATAATATTGAAAGGATAAATTACTATAAGGTGAATATATGAAAATTGTTGTTGCAATTGGAGGATCAATTTTATTAAAAGAATATGATTGTAAAAGATTCCAAGAATATAGTGCCATATTAAAAGACCTGGCAAAAGAACATGAATTATTTGTAGTTGTAGGTGGTGGAAAACCTGCAAGAGACTATATTGGAGTAGTTCGTGACCTTGGTGCCGGAGAAGCACAATGTGACGATATTGGAATTGAAGTAACCAGAATCAATGCGAAATTAATGCTGTCCGCACTTGGAGATGCAGCATATCAAAGAGTCCCACATAACTTCCAGGAAGCATTGGAATTCTCAGCTACTGGAAAAATCATTGTTATGGGAGGAACCGAACCTGCACACAGTACCGATGCAGTATCTGCAATTTTAGCAGAATACATTAATGCAGACAAACTCATCAATTTAACTTCAGTTGATGGAATGTACACCAAAGACCCAAATAAATTTGATGATGCGGAACTTGTCCCTGAAATCACTGCAACTGATTTGCTTGACTTTTTAAGTGGAAAAGATGTTAAAGCAGGAACTTACGAATTCTTTGACACAACTGCTGTGCAAATGATTAAAAGATCCAATTTGGAGACAGTTATAACAAATGGATTTGAACCTGAAAACCTCATCAAGGCAGTTAATGGCGAAAATATTGGAACCAAAGTCATCAATGAATAGGTGAGAAAGTGGATAATCTTATCGATATTGGCTTAAATCTAATGCATTCTTCATTTAAAAAAGATAGAGTTGAAATTATTGAAGAAGCCAAAAAAGTCGGTGTTAACAAATTCATTATCACCGGAACCAATGTGCACTCAAGCCATATGGCTGCAGAATATGCATCAAAATATCCGGAAACATTATTTTCAACATCAGGAGTCCATCCCCATGATGCCAAAACATGTAATGGGCACAGCATGTTTGAACTGGAAAAAATATCCCAAAATGATTGTGTTGTAGCTATCGGAGAATGCGGTCTTGATTATAACAGAAATTTTTCACCGCAGGACCTTCAAAGAAAATGGTTTGAAGCACAGATTGAAGTCGCAGAAAGAACAGATTTACCATTATTTTTACATGAAAGAGAAGCGCACAAAGACCTATGCTCCATTTTAGAAAGGCATGATGAAGTTATAGAAAAGTCTGTTGTTCACTGTTTTACAGGAACCAAACAGGAAGCGCAGAATTATGTTGATTTAGGTTGTTATATTGGTGTTACTGGATGGATTTGTGATATGAAAAGGGGAAGAGACCTTCAGGAAGCCGTGAGCGTTATTCCTCCAGAGAAATTGATGATTGAAACAGATGCTCCATTCCTAATACCTAAAAACTTTGATAAAAAGCCTAAAAAGAACAGAAATGAACCTAAATATTTACCTCACATCCTCGAAACAATTGCACTTTGCATGGGTCTTGATTCAGAAGAACTTGCAGTTCAAGTTACTAAAAATACTAAAGAATTTTTTAAAATTTAAAGGAGATGAAAAAATGGCAGTAGAACCTCATAAACATTGTCCGATATGTGGAACCCCAATTCCATTGAACGAATTAGTATGCTCACCGGATTGTCAAACAGTCTGGGACGCAAGATTAAAACAAAGAAAAAGGTCACAAATAATCTTATATGTAGTTATTGCGATATTTTTAATTATTTGGGCAATAATGACCTTCGTGAAATAGTGATATAAATGATTTTAACTTCCGCAAATATTCTGCAAACCAAAAAAATAGTCGAATATAAAGGATTGGTCACTGGAGAATCATTGATAGGTTCCAATATTTATAAGGATCTATTTTCAGGTGTTAGAGATGTTGTAGCTGGAAGAACATCCCAATACGAAGAAGAACTTCAGAAAGCAAGGAATATTGCTTTAAAAATCATGGAAGAAAAAGCTGAAAGCTTAGGTGCCAATGCTATTGTAGGCCTCAAGATATCTTATGACAATCTTGGAGGTACAATGGGAAATACAATACTTGTAACAGCATACGGCACCGCAGTAAAAGCTGAATAATATGAATTTTAGAGAACGTGAAGTTAAAATAGCCTATATTAGAGAAGCAATTTTATGCATCTCAATCGGCACATTAACCGGCCTTGTAGTATATCAACTTTTCCTATATTTCAAAATAGCCATTTTCGGCTGGAACTTTGGATTGATTTTTGCTCCATTGATTGCAGGATATGTTGAAACAATTTTGGCCAATCGAATTATTGGTGAAAATATAGGAGCCATTAGTGCATTCATTCTTTTTGCATATACTACAATCTATAGTTTTATTTTAAAAAATCCATCATTAGGTTTTAATTTAATTACAATAGGATCCTTTGCGGTAATATTACAGGCAGCATTTCCCACAGCCGTGAACTTTATCATAATTACTGTCGGATTTGGAACTTTATCCTACCTTTTAGGAATATTTAAAAGAATAACCACCTATTTTTACAATAAACTTGAGTATGTTTACTACAAATACATTCTAAAAAAACCATATATAATAAAAATTGAAACCGTCGAACCATTTGATGAGAAAAGAAGCAATGAAGTGATAAATAAATTGGATTTCTATTTTATAACCGAAACTGGCGTTTTAGATAAAAAATTCATAAATCTTGGCCAATTCCACGCTACCGTGATTGTAGAGAAAGACAAAAGATTAATACACACCAAACAGGAGCACATTGAGCTTACAACATTGAATAACCTGAAAAATGCGAAAGATAAATGCTTAATAAAATTAGCTAAAAATGTTAAATATGCAGGAGGAAATGGTGTAATCAATCTGAAAATCGAATACGGATTGATTGGACTTGGTGGAGACAGTTATCAAATAACTGCAATGGGAATGGGCATCTATATAAAATAATATGGCTGACCCATCTTTTTTTGAGAAAATTACACTCAATAAAAAAATTAAACAAAAAACCATTATCAATAATCCCATTTATTATTTTTTTTAACCAAAATAAACTATTTTATAATGTTTTTTGATATTTAAAGTAATAATAACATTTATATAAAGATTTAAATATATATTTAACCACTCATTATGAAATACTACAAATTTTCATAAATTTCTTTAAAAAATTCTCATAATGAGAACCAAGAAGGTGTAAATATTTCGATGAAAAAAGCAACATTATTAATTTCGGTTGCAGTCATGTTCTTTATACTTTTAGGAGCAGTCAGTGCAGCTGAATTAACAAATGTTACAAGTACAGAAGCTTCAGATTTAATAATTGATGACAATAAATTATCTTTGGAAGATTCTGCAGATGAAAATTCAGATTCATTATTAAAAGCTGATTCCAATAGTGATGATACACTGCAGGTTGGTGACAGTGATGAAAAACTGACTTCAAATGGAACTGTTTCCACAACCAAAGTTAACACAAAAATTGATACTTTCAATTCACGTTACTCAAAATCAGCTACAGTGATAAAAGTTGTTTTAAAAGACAGTAATGGAACCGCTTTAGAAAATAAAAGCCTTTCATTAACATTGAACAGCAAAACTTACAAAGCCACAACAAATAGCAAGGGAATCGCATACTTCAATACTCCTTCTATCAGTAAAGGCACATACGCTGTAACTGTTAAATTCAACGGAGATTCACAATATATCAAAAGTTCAATTTCTAAAAAAATCAAAGTCGTATCATCTATTTCAAGCTCCAATATGGCACAGACCTATGGAGACAATAAAAACTATACTACAAGATTTCTCAAAGATAACGGAAACCTTAAAGAAAGTGAGGTAAAAATAACACTCAACGGCAAAACATATACTGTTAAAACCGATTCTAATGGTTTTGCCAAAGTATCTACTGCTAATCTTTTACCAGGGAAATATACTGTGAAATTATATAACCCCTATTCAAAAGAGACAGTGACAAACACAATTACTGTTAATAAAGCAAACAGTAAAATTACAGCAACCAATGAATACATACTCCCAAACACTAAAAGTTCATATATTGTTGTATTAAAAAACAACAAAAACGAACCTATTAAAAATGTTAGAGTTTACTTTAATTTTAATAATAAAAACGTGTACGTTCTAACTAATGAAAATGGAGAAGCTACCTTTTCTGTCCCTTCTCTTTCAAAAGGGACATATGCTATCACATACCAGTTTAAAGGAACTAGCAAATATAACTCCGTTTCAGGGTCTAAAAAATTGTATGTACAGGATTCAACAACAACATTAAAAGCAACTGATTTAAAAATGCAATTTAATGACGGATCTTCATTTTCTGTAAAGGCAACTGATTCCACTGGAAATGCTTTGGCTGGCAAAATTATTAAATTTACATTTAATGGAAAAACAACTTCTGTTACAACAGACAGTGACGGTGTGGCAAAACTTGCAATTGGAGATTTGAAACCAAATACATATAATATCAAGTACTCCTATTCAACTGCAGGTTCAAAAGACTATAATGCTCAAACAAATAAAGTGATTATTTCAAAACAAACTGTAAATATTACTGCTAACGATTTAGTGATGAAATATGGGGATGAATCCAGTTATCAAGTGATAATTAAAAATAAGACTGGATTTAATCTCAATGGCGTTGAAGTTCAATTTACCTTAAATGGAAAAACAACCAAGGTAATTACTGATGCAGACGGAGTTGCTAGACTGGCAGTTAGCGAACCTATCGGATATTATCCAATCGACATTACAGTAAACGATGCTTACTACACTTCACCAAAAGTAACAAAGCAGATATTAGTTAATGGTACCGTGTTTACTGCAAGCAACATGGTTGTCTCAACAGGCACTACCTCCACATTCAGTGTAAAAGTGCTTGACGGACAAGGAAAACCTGTACTCACAACCATTAAATTCGTATTAAATGGTAAAGCTCAGAATGTACAAACAGATGCAAACGGTATTGCAAAACTTACATTTTCAGGATTGGCTAAAGGCACATACAACGTTACATATTCAGATGGTTCTACTACAGGTTCTTCAATTATCACTGTAGTAGATAAGATAACATTAAAAGAGATTATTACTGCATCCCAAAATGTTAAAAAATTCATTGAAAACAATGGAGAATTACCAAACACTGTAAAAATTGGGTCTGTAACTTACTCTACAGCAGAATATGTATATTTAGCATGCCAAGCAACTATTAATCTTAAAAACAATGTGAAAACTGACATTAGCATTAAACCGGTTAATAGCCCTACAAATCCAAAAGCAGCATCAAACTTAGGCAATCTATATGATTACTTATCCGTTGCAAAAAGTATTGTAAATACCTGCAATTCAAAAGGAATTATGCCCGATTCAGTGAGTTCAAATATTGGAACTATAGGCTACAATGGTTTAGTATATGCAATTGCACGTACTGTAGCATTTTATGAGGATTATGGAATCATGCCAAACTATGTAACCATTAAAACATATGGCAGTTCATCAAGTTCCAGTTCATTAAACTCAAAAAATACAATAACAAATCTAGATCCATATCTTAAAGCTTCCACTAACTGTCAAGTAGGAAACAGCAAAATTAAATCTCTAGTGAATTCACTTACTTCCGGCTTGACAAGTGATACTGCGAAAGCTAAAGCGATTTATAATTATGTGCGTGATTATGTATCTTACAGTTTCTATTATAACACTAAATATGGTGCTGTCGGCACTTTAAATGCAAAAACAGGTAATTGTGTTGACCAGGCTCATTTATTAATTGCTATGTATAGAACAGCAGGTCTTGCAGCAAGATACGTCCACGGTACATGTTATTTCACATCTAGTGGAGCCACATATGGTCACGTTTGGGCTCAAGTTTTAATCGGGGACACATGGATTGTCAGCGATCCAACAAGTTCTAGAAATTCATTTGGAAATGTAGTTAATTGGAACAATAATAACTATGCTCTTAAAGGGTATTATGCAAGTATTGCATTCTAATTAACTTCTTTTTTTATTTTTTAAAAAACTTCAATTAATTTCGTCTAATCTCTTTTTAAACTCATCGTTTTTATTGCAATTTGAAATTGCCTTTTTTAATATGTCCTTTTCACTTTCGACATCACCTTGTTTTTTATAAATATCAGCTATTGCTTCATATGCTTTTGTAGAATCAGGCAATGCGAAAATAACTTGTTTATACAGTTCAATTGCTTCAGCCAAATTTCCTTTACCCTCTAGATATCTGGCTTCACTCATCAAATCTGATATCTTTTTCAATTGGCTGTCCTCTTTTTTAGGTTTTACTTTTCCTTCAACATTTTTTAACTTATCAAATATGTCTGATGCCTCCTCAGCATCAAAGTTTTCTCCAATTTTTCTATCTCCACTCATATTATCCCCTCACGGTAAAATTCCAAGCATTTTTAATGCCATATATAAAACCAATATTGAAAATACTATTTTTAACTTCTTTTGAGGCACTTTATGCGCCATTTTAGCACCTAAAGATGCCATCGGTACTGAAAAACAAGCAATTAAAATTAAATTAATAAGGCTTACATAACCTATTGAATATGGAAATGTGCTTACACCCCAACCTGAAATCATGTAGGATAAAAATCCTCCAATTGCAGTTAAACTGATAAAAATAGAAGAGGTTCCTATTGCTTCTATCAATGAAAACCCCAAAAGTGCAGTCAAAATAGCTATTAAAAATACGCCTCCACCAATACCTAAAAGACCTGATGAAAATCCAACCAACAATCCTATGATTCCTGAAGTGATTAAATTAAACGGTATTTTAGCTTCTTCCCTTTCTTTGTTAATGTTAATAATATTATTAACCGTGATAAATAAAAGCAAACACCCGAATATTATTTCCAAAATCCTTGAAGGCAAAGCAGATGCGGCAAAACCCCCCAAAGCACCCCCAATTATTCCAAAAATACCTAACCTAATCCCCGGACTTACAATATTATCCATAGTCTTAGTGTGTCTATAAGCACCGCTTAGGGCGGTTGGAATAATAATGGCCAAACTAGTTCCCAATGAGATTAATATAGCCAAATCAGGTTCGACACCAATATATTTCAGTAAAAAATACTGCAGAGGCACAATTAAAAATCCCCCTCCAACACCTAAAAGACCGGATGCAAAACCCGCACATATGCCTATTAAAATTAAACCTAAGAAATATTCAATTGGAAACATAAACATCAGTTATTTAAAGTATTAATATTAAATTATTGTTAATGAAACTTAATAAAACTTTCATAATTGGATTGATATTCATATTATTTGGAGGAATGATTTTTCTAACAGACGTATTTAATCCAATTATAAGGCCAATTACCCATTTATTTTTAATGGGGTCATCAAAAGGAAAAGACATAATGTTTTTTGGTCTTTTAGGATTGTTCCTAATAATACCCCAATTCATTAAAAAGGATTTTGACCCTGAAAAATATTTGAAAATATCCCTGGTTGTTGGTTGGGTTTTATTGATTTGCGGAATCATTCTGGAAATCCTGTTCAGACTACAAATGGGAATTAAACTAAATACTGTTTTTTGTGCCATGTCCAATACAATGAGTTCCACAAGCATTTTGCATACTCACCTGTTAAAGTCAATTTTAGGAGCAGTTATAACTCAGATAATCGGACCATTTGTTCAAAGCGACATCAACACTGGAGTTGGCCTATATCAATATGTTCCAAGCATTGGTTTTTTAGTGATTTTATTGATACCAATTCTATTCATAACATTGATTCTTGCCATTAGAAATCGTCCATGGTTTACAAGTTTTCTTCTGGCGTTTTTTTCAAGTTGTCTGATTATCGGCGCAATAGATGGAGGCTTGTTTGGAACTCCTGCACTTGTTGGAATTTTAGGTCTTTATCTAGTTTATAGAAACGGATTTTATCTAAACAAGATTGTTTATAAAATTCTAGGAGATGAAAAATCACTTGAAAAAAATGAAGCAATCCAACCTGCTTATAAAAATCGTGGATTTAAGAAATGGAGATTTATCTTGAATCGTTCTTTAATCTGTTTTGTAGTTATTGGAA
Organism: Methanobrevibacter sp.; assembly: GCA_017407115.1. Classification (GTDB taxonomy): domain Archaea; phylum Methanobacteriota; class Methanobacteria; order Methanobacteriales; family Methanobacteriaceae; genus Methanocatella. The sequence goes on from JAFQXD010000066.1 coordinate 18,804, forward strand.
TAATACTATTAAGATTTACTGTTGCTTTTGCTGGCGCTGAAAGTGATTACTATACTGTAGATGTTATAAATCCAACCGGCGAAATTGATTTGGGAGATATAAATTCAAAAGTGACCTACATTGACAATACCACCAACTTAAATAAAACTACCTATCACATAGACCCAAGCTATAATGAAATGGAACTTATAAATGACCTGAAAGTTCCCCTGAAAAACTCCTGCATGTATTATACTGTTACATGGAATGCTTATTCTTATTTATAATTAAAATTTAAAAAAACTTATTACATTTAAAAATATATCTAAACATATGATTTTTAGCATTATCATACCTACCTACAATGAAGAGGACTATCTTCCCGTTTTATTAGACAGCATCAAGGAGCAAGATTTTGATGACTATGAAGTCATCGTAGCTGATGCGAATTCGGCCGATAGAACTCGTGAAATCGCTGAAGAATACGGTTGTAAAGTTGTCGATGGAGGCCTTCCGGCAGTAGGTAGAAACAATGGTGCTAAGGTTGCAACCGGAGACATATTGATTTTTTTAGATTCAGATTTGAAGCTTACTGAGGATTATCTTGCAAAAGTATTATATGAATTTAAAATGGAAAAGCTTGGAATAGCAATCACACAAATGCTTCCAATGTCAAATAAAATAGAAGATAAACTGTTCCATGATTTTGCCAATTATTTTATGATCAGTGTTGAAAAAATCAAACCTCATGGGGCCGGATGTTATGGAATCATTGCAAAAAGAGAGCTGCATGAAAAATGCGGAGGATATGACGAATCATTGACATTTGGTGAAGACACCGACTATATTGAAAGATTAGCTAAAGAAGAGCCTTTTAAAGTTCTAAGAAATGCTAAAATTGGCGTTTCAACAAGAAGACTTGAAGAAGAAGGAATAACAACTTTAATACAGCAATATGGAAAAAGTACTGTAAACGACTTTTTGGGAAAAAGAACCGATGCCAGTGAACTTAATTACAATTTTGATCATGGAAAAAAAAAATTAACAACTTCGAGATTTTCAGAACTCGAAAAAAGAACAGCGCAACTGAATGATATCAAAGAAACATATGATGAATCTGTTGATAAGATTCAATCCATGAGACGTCAAATAAAATCCCTGCATCGCCAGAGAAACAGGAAAGTGGTGTTTTATTGTGTTTGCGGTGAAGGAATGGGTCATGCAATAAGAACTGGAGTGATTGTTGACAGGATTAAGGACAAATATGATGTTTATATCTTTTCAAGCGACAGGGCCTATCAATACTTAAGTTCAAAATTTGACAATGTTTATGAAATTGGAGGATTTAATACAGTTTACATAAACAATAAGGTAAACAACCTGAAAACCCTATCAGATGCCCTAAAACGAAACCCAACCAACATAAAGGTAGGATATGAAAACCTATATAAAAAAGCTGTGCAGCTAAAGCCCGACGTGATTGTAACAGATTTTGAAATATATGCTACAATGGTTTCAAAACTAAGGGGAATACCATTAATAAGCCTCGACAACATTCATATGATAACACAAACAAAAATTGACTATCCGAAAGATCATATTGGAGAAATGCTTAAGGCAAAAGGAGTCATTAAAACTTATGTTGTAAAACCTAAAGTACATATACTGACAAGCTTTTTCTACCCTAAGGTGAGACCTCACAAAAATGCCGTGATTTATCCTCCAATCATTCGTGAAGACATACTGAAATTAGAGCCTAAAGATGGAAACCACATCATCGTTTATCAGACAAGCCGTGAAAGTGAAAAATTAGTTAAAAGACTTAAATTGCTTGAAAACGAACAATTCATCGTATATGGTTTTAATAAAAATGAAATTGATGGAAATCTAACATTTAAAGAGTTTAATGAAGATGAATTTTATGATGATTTGGCTTCAGCAAAAGCCGTGATTTGTAATGGTGGATTCACGTTCATCTCTGAAGCAATACATCTTAAAAAGCCAATTTATTCAGTTCCGGCAATTGGAAACTTTGAACAAACATTGAATGGATTTTATGTGCAGAAACTGGGTTACGGAGAATATCATGAAGTCATGAGTGCGAAAAGAGTATTCAATTTCTTAAAAAGACTTCCAAAATACCAACAAAAACTTGCAAAAGTTAAAAGGACAAACAACGATGGAATTGTACGTGAGCTAATATACAGGATAGAAAAATATTCAAAATTAAATTAGTGAAGAAATAGACCATCTTTGATTTTTAATTTTAAAAAAAAAGAAATGAAAAAGAGTGTTTATAAAGTTACACCCATTTCTAATTGTTCAGTTAATTCTTTGTACCTGTTACGGATAGTTACTTCAGTTACGCCTGCAATATCTGCAACATCCCTTTGTGTTTTTCTCTCACCAAGTAAAACGGATGCAATATACAATGCTGCAGCTGCTACACCGGTAGGACCTCTTCCTGAAGTTAAACCTTTTTCCATCGCTTTTTCAATAATTTCGATAGCTTTGGATTGTGCTTCACCGGATAAACCTAATTCACTAGCAAATCTAGGAACATAATCCACCGGAGAAGTTGGAGGTAATTTAATATTCAATTCACGAGTCAGGAACCTGTATGTACGGCCCACCTCTTTTTTAGTAACTCTTGATACTTCAGCGATTTCATCCAAAGTACGAGGTACATTACAACGTCTGCATGCAGCATATAATGAAGCTGCAACTACTCCTTCAATACTTCTTCCACGAATAAGCTTGTTTTCCACTGCACTTCTGTAAACAACAGATGCCGCTTCCCTTACACTTCTTGGAAGACCCAATCTTGAAGAGTCACGGTCAAGTTCACTTAAAGCAAATGCTAAGTTTCTCTCAGTTGCACCGGAAATTCTGATTTTTCTTTGCCATTTCCTTAATCTGTACCATTGAGCTCTGTTTCTTGCAGGAATGTCACGACCATAAATGTCCTTGTTTCTCCAGTCAATCATGGTGCTTAAACCTTTATCGTGAATGGTGTATGTGATTGGAGCACCTACTCTTGTACGTTTATCTCTTTGTTCGTGGTCGAATGCCCTCCATTCAGGACCCATATCAACAAGATTTTCATCGATGACCAAACCGCAACGAGCACATACTACCTCTGCCCTTTCATAATCACCAATCAATTCAGTGGAACCACATTCAGGACATACTGTTTGTTTGTCTTGGTTGTATGCATCATCTTGTGTTTCTTGTTGTCTTGCTCTTCTACGTCCTCTTCTTGGCATTTCTTCTACTTTTTGTTGTGACGTGTTCTCATCCTCCTTTTTTTAGATTTCTTGGATTTCGGTTTCGATACAAATAGTTTTTCACCACTGTTTTTTGCAATTTCATTTCTATTTGCTGATTTGAATAGGCGAATAGAAATATAGGGCTTTTTTGTTGGCCCGAATACATAGCCGACCTTACCTATTTTATTTTTTTTGCTGTCAAAAACGATTGCACCTGGTGAGGGTGTCTTGTCAGATCGTGCTATTAATTTTCCAGAGTTTGCTATATGCAAACTGTTTCCTAAAAATTTCATAAAATCAAACTTTAAAATCAAATCTGTATCATTTATATAATAAGTGATAGGTTATATATAAACCTATCGATATATTTATATATAAAATATTTATTTTTATATAAATGCTTTTCTATTTGAGCCCAACAATTTCGGCCAATGTCCTGCCATTGGATATGTCCTCGATAATGCCTGACTCCTTAATTTTTACAAGCAGTGATTGATTCATGACCTGGCCAAATAACTCTTGTGGAATAACAACAATACCTGATTCATCGGCAAACAAAAAGTCACCAGGTTTAATTTTCATTCCTTCAACTTCTATTGGTTCATTTAGACTGCCCAAACCTAAAGGAGAACCGGCGTTAGGACAGAAATTGCTTGCAAAAACCGGATAATCCATATATAAAAGTGCATCCAAGTCACGTGCAGATCCATGTATCACAGTTGCCTTAATTCCATTATCTTTTGCGCAGCTTGAAGCAAGTTCGCCCCAAATTGCTTTATCTTCACCATTGACCTTAAAAAATAGTATATCTCCATCTTTTGCCATGTCAATAGCCAATGCTGAAGTTCCCCAATCGTCACAGTCCGTTTCGGCAGTGAAAATGCTTCCCCATACCTTCTGATTATTTATAGGCTTGATAGATTGGATGGTTCCTGACCTTTTGAATAATGCATTATATGCGTCTGAAATTTGGCATGCGGAAATATTTTCAAGCAAAGACTGTAGATTTATGTATTCCTTATAATTTTTACCGTTAAATCTCAAATCATCAATAGTCACATTCTCTAAATTAATTTTATCTACATTAACGCGTTTATTTAAATTTTTATTTTTATTTAAAACATTTTTTGGACTTATTGACATAAACTCATCACCATAATACTTGCATAATAATTTTATTTTACCTTATTTATAATACTTTCAGAATCATATAACACAGTTTATATATTAGTTTAACTAAAATTAATAAGTGTAGTATTATAAAAATACTTTACATTATTATATGCTCATAGAGTTTATTACATTATCATTATTATAATTATTATTAATTTAATCAAAAGACAGGAGAAAATCAATTATTAAGGAAAAAAACAACATTACAGATTTGTATAGTCATTAAAATAACATAATCATATTAGAAAATAATTGGTCATCCTTAATAGTAACCCCTGAATGTAAAAACTCTTTTTTAGTGTATAAAAGGTCAAAGACCTGAAAAATAACAAATTTATCGTATAATTTATGCACATTTATTTACCTAAAAATCTATTAATTTTTAGATATACATAAATTATCCCGATTAATAAGCTTAGGAGGCTTAAAAATGGGAAAAGGTGAAGAATTAACAACAACAAAATATTTAATCCATGCTCAAATTACAGCTAATGGAATTGTTGAAAAACCGGATGTTGTCGGAGCAGTATTCGGACAGACTGAAGGTTTACTCAGTAATGATTTAGACTTAAGAGAGCTTCAACGTACTGGAAGAATCGGAAGAATCCAAGTAAACATCCATTCAAATAGTGGTAGAGCAAAAGGTGAAATTGTAATTCCTTCCAGTTTAGACAGAGTTGAAACTGCCATACTCGCAGCATCTCTTGAAACCATTAATCGTGTCGGACCTTGCGAAGCTGAAATTCAAACTTTAAAAGTTGAAGACGTAAGAGCTGTTAAAAGAGAACAAGTTGTAAACCGTGCAAAAGAAATTTACAAAAACATGGTTGAAAGCGTCGGTCCGGAAAGCATGAAAATGATTGAAGAAGTTAGAGAAGCAATGCGCGTTCACGAAATTTCTGAATATGGTGAAGACCGCTTGCCTGCTGGTCCTAGCATCCACACATCAGATGCAATCATTGTAGTGGAAGGACGCAGTGACGTTTTAAACTTATTAAAATATGGAATTAAAAATACAGTAGCTGTTGAAGGAGTAAGTGTTCCACAATCCATTGGAGAATTAAGTAAAAAAAGAACCACTACTGCATTCGTTGATGGGGACAGAGGCGGAGAACTCATCTTAAAAGAACTCTTACAGATTGGTGATGTTGACTACATTACCCGTGCTCCTAAAGGAAAAGAAGTAGAGGACTTGGAAAAAGATGAAGCATTGGTAGCTCTTAGAAATAAAGTACCAACAGCACAATTTTTAGCAACCAACAATATTTTCAATGAAAATAATGGAAGAAAAGATAACAGAAGACATGACAGACGTCATAAGAAAAATAACAAATACTCCCAACGTGAACAGCCACGTGTAGAAGAACCGGTTATCGAAGACGATGAAGTAATACTGATGAAAGATATGCTCAAAGAATTCGAAGGAACCGGTTGTGGAGCTATTTTGGATGAAGCTTTAAATATGACTAAAGAAGTCGAAGTTGAAGAAATCTATGAAGAAATCAAAAACATAGAAGGTGGCGCAAAAGCTGTTATCTTCGATGGTGTAATCAGCCAAAGATTGGTTGATGTTGCATCACAAAAAGGAATTAAAAAATTAGTTGCAGTTAATTCCATGAATATTGTTAAAAAACCAAACAACATTCAATTGATTACAATTGACTAGATGAGAATATTATATTCTCATTCATATTTTTTTAAAAAGACATGAAACTAAATAAAAATTAAAATTTATCGGAAATTGGAGGTAAAAAATGAATATCAGTTTAGATAATTATTACAGTGCTAGAAAGAATACCTATGAAAGAATTCAAGATGCTAGTACTGCAACTAAGGTGCTCATGTCACTGATGATGGCATGTTTTACTGGTATAATGGCACAAATCATTATTCCACTCCCATGGACTCCAGTTCCTATAACTGCGCAAACTTTCGCAGTATTATGTTCTGGTTTAGTGTTAGGTAAAAAATATGGATGTTTAAGCCAAATCCTATACATTGTCTTAGGTGTCGCATTCATTCCTTGGTTTGGAGGAATGACTGGAGGACTTGACATATTTTTAGGATCCACATGCGGATTCTTTATTGGGTTTGTAATTGCATCTTACTTTATTGGTTTTATTACTGAAAGATATGCTAAAGCACGTAGTTTTACAAAAATGGCAATAGTTATTGGAATTGCAAACTTTGCATTAATTTACATTCCAGGACTTGCTGGTCTTGCATTATGGTTTAACTTAACCCAAGGCGCAACTATTGGTTTGGTTGACTTATTAATGATGGGTCTCGTACCATTTATTTTAGGAGACATTGTAAAAATATTAGGTGCTGCTTCAGTATCTAAAGTAGCATTACCAAAAGAATAGAAGGTTTTAATACCTTTCTTTTTTTATTTTTTTTGATTTGAATGAAACTTATTTTAAGAGGACATCACCTGTTATGTCTTAAAGGTTTTCAGGGATATGGTTACAGCAAAGAGTTTGCTCAAAACATGATTGAAGTCAATTATTTGAGAAAATCCGAAAACACCACTGTTTGCATTACTGATTCTCCAGATGATATTTGCAAATCATGCCCTAACCTAAAAAATGGCCTTTGTGAAAATGAATTGCAAAATACCCGAATCGTTAATATGGATAGGGAAGTGCTTAAAAAATTAGATTCCTCAAAGGAATACAATGCAATTGAACTGTTTGAAAAAATAGATTCAATTTTCAATTCAAAGGATAGCGTGTCTAAAATCTGTTTTAATTGCATATGGCACGATAAATGCTTATTTTATCAAAAATTGTCAAATAACCGATAGATTTAAATACTATATGAATGAAATATTATATTGTTGTATATGTACAACAAAATATAGTCCCGTAGGGTAGTGGTAATCCTTCTAGGCTTTGGACCCGGAGACGGCGGTTCGACTCCGCTCGGGACTATTTTTCTAACTAACTATTTTTATTGATATTTTATGGAAAAGCTATTACTTATTGGAATTGATACAAGAAGTATGCTTAATAGCGCGTTAAAACTTAATTATGAAATTTTTTCAACCAGCTATTTTTCAACTTCAGACACTCCACAGATTAAAAACCAGAAAATAATTTTAAATGAAAGTGAAGATAAAAGCTGCGGAAGTTTTGAAGATCAGTTCAACAGCAAAAACTTATTGGATATCTCAAAAGATTACATCGATGAAGTTGACCATATCATCCCAATATCAGGCGTTTCACCATCTGACTTTTCAAAAAAAGACCGAAAGAAAATATTGGGAACAACTGATGTCGAAAATATTGAGAATAAATTCCGGTTTTACAAAAAAATTAAAGACGAATTTTCAATTCCCTTGACTTTTAGAATATCTGATATAGGTGAAGCTTTTGAAATAAATAAAAATTATGAAGACATTCAATTTATTTTAAAACCCGTTCAAGGAAGTGGAGGGTATGATATAAATCTTTTAGGAAATGATACTGATATTCAATTAAATGATGGCGAATTCATTTTACAGGAATATGTTGATGGAACAAGTGTAAGTTCATCACTTCTTGCAACCAAAAATAAAGTTAAAACCATCATGAACACAAGATTGCTGAGTGAACACGACTATGGCATCCGTGACAGTTTCGTGTACATTGGAAATATCCTACCACTAACATCAAAATCAATTATGGCAAAAGTTGATGACATTGACAAAATCAATGAAACAATGAACGACACTTCTGAAAAATTAGCAAAAAAATTTAATCTGGTCGGATCCAATGGTGTTGACTACATTTTAAATGAAAATGGATTGCATGTAATTGAAATCAATCCCCGCCTACAGGGAACATTCGAATGTGTGGAAATGTCACTTGGAATAAACATGCTGGATGCACACATTAAAGCCTGCAAAGGAAAACTAATTGAAACACCCGAACCAAAATATTATTCCTACAAAAAAATTATTTACTCACCAACAAGAATGAAATATCAAAAAATAGATTTGGACAACATATATGACCTTCCCCACATAGGTTCAATCACTGAAAAATCACAGCCGTTGCTTACAATAATCGATAAAAACAGTGACTTTGAAAAATTATATGAAAAAGTAGAATCAGCCAGCCAAAAAATAAATAGCGAAGCTAAAAAACACCAACTAGATGAATTATAAATAATATAACTCCAATTGTAATCATAAAAGTAGTTGCAATCATTGCATAAGTTATCCACATGAATACCCTTGCCTTATTATCTGGGTCTTTCATAAATTGGTCAATTGGATTTCTTTTCATTTTAACACCGTTTTCTGAAAATTTCTAGAAATAAAAATTTTTACAGTAACTTAATAATAAATATCTTTTTTAAAAATAATTCAATTATAATACTTTAATTAAAAAAATAATAAAAAATAGAAGAAAATGAGAAGTTTAGAGAAAAACTCAAGCTTCTGCATTTTGAGCTGCTTCAGCAGCTGCAGCCTTTTCGTTTTTCTCAATTGTTGATCTAATCATTTTCAATCTAACGAAGTTTTCCCTTTCCATTTCTTGGAGTCTCATATCAATATACTTTTCAGTATTTTGGAATCTTGGAATCATAATGTGTTCCAAAGCATTTACTCTACGTTTTGTAGCTTCGATTTCTTCAGCGAGTAAGAAAATGGTTTTTTCTACTTCACCCAGTTCGATTAAATACTTGATAGATTCCTCATATTTCTTAGCAGCTTCGTCTAATTGAATAGTGGTGTCGGAGAATCCGTAACCCCTATCAATAATGGATCTTTTTTCCATTTTGACATCAGTTACAGGTACTGCTACACCCATGACACTTCTTGAAGTAATTTCAACATCAATGGATTCTTTTACAGATAATGCTGCTTTTCTAACAGCTAAATCACCCATTGCAATTTGAGCTTCAAGTAAAGCATCATTTGCTTCTTTTAGACTTTGTTCTGCGTTTTCACGAATACCTTTGACACGATCCAAGATATCAAAAAACTCTTTAATTAAAGCATCCCTTTTCTCTTTGAGTAAACCGTGTCCTTTGACAGCAAGTTTAGTCCTATTTTTAAGGGACAATAATTCCATACGAGTTGGATTAATTCCATCTATAATATCTTGTGCCATTTAATCACCTACATTACTGTAACGAGATTAGTCATCTTTTGGAAGGTATTGTTCAACAAATTCTTCTTTAACCCTTTTGAGTTCAGCTTTAGGTAAGATCTTAAGTAAACTCCAACCAAGATCTAAAGTTTCGAAGATTGTTCTGTCTTCATCTTTACTTTGGGTAATGAATTGGTCTTCAAATGCTTGAGCAAATTCTAAGAATTTTTGATCCCTTTCAGTAAGTGCTTCTTCCCCTACAACCGCTACTAAGTCTCTTAATTCACGACCTTCTGCGTAAGCAGAATAGAGTTGGTCAGATACACCACTGTGGTCATCCCTAGTTTTGTCTCCACCAATACCACCACTCATCAAACGAGAAAGTGAAGGAAGTACGTCTACAGGAGGATAAATACCTTTCCTGGAAATTTCCCTACTTAATACAATTTGTCCTTCGGTAATATAACCGGTTAAATCAGGAATTGGGTGAGTAATATCGTCTTGAGGCATAACTAAGATAGGCATTTGAGTAATGGAACCTTCTTTACCGTCAATACGTCCTGCTCTTTCATAAATACCTGCGAGGTCAGTGTACATGTATCCAGGGTAACCTCTTCTACCAGGTACTTCTTCCCTTGCTGCGGAAATTTCCCTTAAAGCTTCACAGTAGTTAGTCATATCTGTTAATATAACTAATACTTGCATTCCTAAGGTAAATGCATAATATTCAGCAGTGGTTAAAGCCATTTTTGGAGTTAAGATTCTTTCAATAGCAGGGTCGTCTGCTAAGTTCATGAATACTGTTAATTTTTCTAAAGCTCCAGTACGTTCGAAGTCTCTCATAAAGAAGTTTGCTTCTTCGTTTGTAATACCCATAGCTGCGAAAATTACTGCGAACTCATCTTCAGCACCTAATACTTTAGCTTGTCTTGCAATTTGCACAGCTAAATCGTTGTGAGGTAAACCAGATCCTGAGAAAATAGGAAGTTTTTGTCCTCTTACTAATGTGTTCATTCCGTCTATGGTAGAGATACCAGTTTGAATAAATTCTTCTGGGAATTCACGAGAAGCAGGGTTCATAGGAGCCCCGTTAATATCCAATTCTTCGTCCGGGATAATTTCTGGTCCGCCGTCAATAGGTTTACCGATACCGTTAAAGATACGTCCCATCATGTCTCTGGAAACACCGATTTTTGCAGTTTGACCAGTGAATCTGGTTTTGGTATTTTTAGTGTTTAAATCGTTTGTTCCTTCGAATACTTGAATAACAGCAACATCTTTAGTTACTTCAAGAACTTGTCCGCTTCTTTTTTCACCGGTAGGTGTTTCAATATCTACAATTTCATTGTAACCAACGCCTTCTACTCCTTCAACAACCATCAAAGGACCTGAGACTTCAGATACAGTAGTATATTCTCTAGTTTTAATATTTGTATTCATTTTTAAGCCTCACTGCATTGTTTAGTAATTGCTGCTTGAATTTCTGCGATTTTTGCATCA
>JAFQXD010000067.1 GCA_017407115.1 Methanobrevibacter sp.
ATCTCATTAAAGAGAATAAAATGGATTTATACTCAGTTATTAGTGTAATACAGTTCATATCACTAACTTAAAAAAAGTCCTAAAAAATCAAAAGGAGAAAATGAAAAATGTTCAAAATCAAATAATTTCTGCCAACACTCGATTTTCATAAATGTTGGAACATTGTATTTTTTCTACAAATATTAACGATAAATATTTATTGATTGTGTTTAATATGTATTAATATGTTTTGTGAAAAATGTGGTGCCGAAGTAAATGAAGAAGATAGATTTTGCAGTAACTGTGGAGGAGAAATAAAACCCATTGAAAACAATATTTGTAGAAAATGTGGTGCCGAAGTTAATGAAGATGATAAATTTTGCAGTAGCTGCGGAGAAAAAGTTGGATCCAATGAATCTAGTAATCAACCTTCTGGATTGATTAATTGTCCGGACTGTGGAAATCCTGTATCAAGGAAAGCCAAAGCATGTCCAAATTGCGGATGTCCTGTGGTATCAATGACTCCTGATGGTGTTGTCCGCATTAAATTAAGTAATCTAATCAATACTATGACCAAGCAAGGTGTTTCAATAAAAGATGAAAACGGACAGGTATTATGGAGAGGCAATGCAGGTCAAATCGCAGAGATATACTTTGAAAGACAAACTCAAATAACAATCAAATATCATACTGCTGCTAATGCATGGGGAGGTTCATGTAAAGGTGTAGTTGATCCATCTAAAGGTACAAAATATGCTACTACTGTAAGAAGGGGATTTCTTGGAACAAATATTGAGTTGCAAAGAGTAGATATTCTTGATTCAGATTTTTAGATTTATAATATGAATAATCTCAATATTAAATGGTGTGATTACAAATGCCATTTTATAAATTCAAGTAATGAGGGATTTTTTTCATGAAAATGAAGATTTTAATAAGTATAATCATGTTAATATTTCTAATTGGAATTGTATCAGCAAATAATCTTGAAGATATGAATTTTAAAGTTCCTTCTGGATTTGAAAAAGTTGAGGGTGCTGAAGGTTTACAGTTTGTAGATGAATCAAATCATATTCGTATCAGAATTTTTGATGCTGATGAAAATGATTGGGATTCTAGCTATAAAAAATATAATGGAACTGTATTGATTTTTAATGAATCTACAACAATGGGAGATAATATTTTATACACTTTTTCATACGGAGAATATATTATTATTGACGGTCAAAAGTATTGGGTTGAAGTAAGTAATGATGATATTGGATCTCCTAATTCTGAAAAATGTTTAGAAACATTAGGATATTTTAATGAAAACAATAATTTTGAACCCGTTGAAGTTTAAAACTTCCATTTTAATTTTTTATAGACTCTTTTTTTTTTTATTTTAAAAATTTTTTGCAATCCTTCTTGGATTATTACGAAACTTCTTGTTAGCTTCAGATTAATCAATTTGACCTCTTTTTTAATAGAATAACATGGATAATTTTAAGAATAAAATTTCTCAAGTTCATAGCATTATTATAAGTTACAGTTTCAATTTGACGAGAAACATTTTACACACAGTGTAATCACAAAGGTTTATATATGATTACAGCGCATTCATACATATGACCATCATAAGAAATTTTGACGAGAAATGCTCAGTCTGTGGCAAATCATCACCGCAGCCTGTTTTGACAAGTACAAATTCATTCGGCTATCCGGACCTTGACTTTAGGCCTCCGGAAATGCAGAGAAGCACTATGAACACATGGATACATGAATGCCCTCACTGCGGATATGTTGCAGGAAACCTTGAAGAGGATGCTGATTTTCCGGATGATTTTTTAAAAAGCGACGAATACCTCTCATGCGAAGGCAATGACTTTAAATCCGATTTGTCCAAACTTTTCTACAGAAGCTATCTGATTTCAAGACACAAGGGCGATGTAATGATGTGCTTTTTAAGCCTTCGAAACTGCGCATGGAAATGCGACGATTATGAGGATGAAAATGCTTTATCCATAAGAAGGCTGGCTCTGCCATATCTTGATGAGCTTATAAAAACAGCCGATGAAGACAAAAATTCACTTTTGCTGATTAAGGCGTATTTCCTTCGCCGCATCGGTGAGTTTGAAAAGCTTTTGCGTGAATATGAAGGCCTCACAATTGATGATGAGGTAATGAACAGTGTAATCCTCTTCCAGCTTGAAAGGGCCCGTGAAGGCGACACTGAATGCTATACTGTCGAGGATGTTGTGGAAAAGTAATCTATCGCAATTGTTATTAACCTGTTGGAATATAGAGTTAGACATGGAACTTGACTGCTGATATGTCCTGCACATCCCGTTAAGCAGGTGGGAGAGCGAAAAGATTATGCCGCTTGATATGGATGGGCCGATTGAAGAACTGACGGCGAGTCTTGAAGATGGAGGATTTGTGAGTTTCTATGTCACAAAAGTGGAAGGCCACTACAAAACCCGCAAATACGATGAGCTTCTAATCACCATATTTGCCGACGGTGATGATTCGCCGGTTGAAATCTTTAGGCACTGGTTTTTAAAAAACAATGGTGCATTATGTCAGGAAGCATTTGCCTATGAGTTAAACAGCAGGATGATTGTGGAGTCCTTAAAATGAGGTGATGATTATGGCCGGAGCTATTGTAATTGCAATACTTTTTGTAATAGTCGTTTGCGCGCTGTGTGATGGAAGCTCACCCAATAATGCACCCAAAAGAAACACTCAATCCCAGTCAAGGACCACGAATTCCGGATATTACAGATGCTCATATGACGAGTGTCCTTCCTGCGGAGCTCCGGGATATGACGGCTACTGTGAGGAATGCGGATATCCAGACATCAATCAGGGATGGATTGGAGAGAACTACTGATCGAGTGAGGTTCAATTAAAAAATATATTGGTGGTGTGAGATTGGCGGTAAAGGTATGGATGCCAAAACCTGTTAAAACCCAAAGGGCGGTTACGGAGTACTCATCTCATGATTTTGACAAATCTCCCGAAGAGGTTTTGATGGCTTGCAGATACTTGGTTGGGCATAATGATGAATATTCAAAAATTGTTAAACTTAAAAAGGACATGGCTAAAGGTGAATATGAATTTAGAGTAATCTATGGCAATAAGGCCCTAAGCGCATTGTCCGTAAAGCTGTTCTCATCATTCGATGGGACAGGTTCAACATGGGAATATGAAGCCAATATTCCTTCTTCGATGGTGAATGGAGCCATTTTCAGAATGTCATCACCCAATATCGACAAATTCATAATGCAGGTCGAAGAGATATTGAATTCGGGCATTGATTTATCAGGTGTGCCTCTAGAAGATGAAGGCAAATCAAAATCAGGGCTTAAATTCATAGTCGTAATTTTCATTATCTTTTTGATTTTGTATTTGTTGATTAGATTTTAGCGATGATGAAATGTCTTTAACTGGGTGAAAGTTAAATAATAAATTGGATAAGATTCAAAGAATCTTAACCATTAAAATTGTCAAAACTAACTAGTCCAGGATTAAAGTTGTTACTGGAGTGTATCTATTGTATCTTGTATCCATTTTTGCATAATCCTCCATTCCGGCATTGGTTCCTGAGGTCCACCATCCTTTTTTACCATTTTGCATGCCGTTTTTTGACTCATAAGCAACATATACGCTGTATTTTTTTCCGTATCTGGTGGTTGATCCCAAATACTGCTCATAGCTTTTTTTATACAAACATTTAATTTTAATTGTTTTTGAGCCGTCCTTCACGGTTACTGTAATGGAATTTTTGTTTTTGTATTTTCCGTTTTTCACAGATGATGTGCTTGATTTTTTCTTGACAACAATTTTGCTTGTTTTAGTGAATTTATAGTTGCTGTTTGAAGAGCTTGCAACTACCTTATGAGTGCCTACGCTCAATTTGTCTGTATTGAAGCGGGCAACTCCGTAATCGTTTGTTTTTTGAGAATATGTTCTGATTTTGTTTCCGGTGTAGACTTTCAATGTCACTTTCAAGTTTTTCACGGATTTTCCATTGTTTTTAACTGTCACTTTGAAATATTTGGCGACCTTATAATATACGGTAATCGTTGGTGCGCTTACTGACAGTTTGTTTGAAGATGTTGCTTTTGCATTTGCGGTTTGGGAAAATCCCTGTCCGTTGACTGCTGTTAAATAAGGTTCCTGATTATTATCACTTTCATCACCTTTAGTTAAATCTGATTCAACGCTTGCCAATTCATCAAAAGCTGCTGTTCGTAAATTTTCAGCTGCATTATAATCTGTTGAAGTAATATTGTCTACATTTTCATTTGCAGATACTGAACTTATTGTTAAAGCAGCTAATAACAGTAGGGTTATTATAATTATTTTTTTAAATTTCATGATTTTCGCCCTTTTAGTTGATATGTGTATATTTCTTGTTTACAATTTATTTATAGGTATGGCTGATGTTGATATTTCGATGGTAATAATGAAAATACTTTTTTTAGTTAAAAATTCATTTATACGGACAAAGTTCAGTTTAATGTTTTTTTGTAATGATTTTGTAATAATAACTTTATAATCTTGTTTGTAAAATATTAATTAACGATAAAAATGAGGTTAATAAAATGAATGTAAAAAAGATATTTTTAATATCCCTAATTGCGGTTGCTGTTATTGCTTCTGCCAGTGTGGTTAGTGCAGGATTATTTTCAGGGGATGATAATTCCACTAATTCGCAAGATGATTCCATCCCAATGGAAACACAAGAAATTGATGGTTTATTTAAAATTTCAGTTCCTGTCGGGGCTAAATTTGTATATGATTATGAAACAAGGTATGGTCCTACCTATACAAATAAGGGAGAATATGATGTTGTGGTATCGGATATAATATTTATTCCGCAGAATTTTAACAGCAGATTCCCTGGCCAAAATGTATTGTATGAGGAAGATGGAAACATTACAGTTTATCAGGACCTTGGCATGAGGGATTTGTATTATGTTGATATGCATATTGATGGATATACTGTTTGTTTAATGGGTTACGGCAATTTGGAGCTATTGAAAAAAATGGTTAATTCGATTGAAATAATTAATTAGCTTTTTTAATTTTTCTTTTTTCTTTTTTAATTTAATCTAAATTCTATATCTGTGTGTGAAGTTTTTATATAACTGATTTCTATTAATATTTCATCTGATAGATCTATTTTCTCCTCTTTAATCAGGTTTGTTTACAAAATTCCTCAACTAACTAATTGATTTTGCTCATTTTTGATATGGCTTATGTCAATTGTTGAAATATTATTCAAATTATGAGATAAATATGATTTGAAAAACTAATTAAAAAGTATATATGTGATTGTGTATAAGATATTATTAAAGAATGTAAACTGGATGAGAATTCATGAAGATTAGGGATTTGCTTGATAAGTTTGATTTATTGCTTAAATTATCTGATGCAATTTTAGATTTTGAAGTGGAAGGGGATTATGAGTCCTATTCAATTAAAAAGTTTGAAAATGATGTTTTTTATAGATTTGAAGATGATCTTCATGAGTTATTGCTGTGTGAAACCGCTGAAGAGATGGTATGGTATGTCGTTTCACCTGCACCTGGAATGCCAGGTATAGGTGGAGGCTATGATAAAGACGGTATCCAGATTACTATGACATAAACTCTTAGTTTGTGAGGCATAAATATTCAAAACTATGATAGGAATACTTTTGGAGGTATTTTTATGGTGAAATATTGCACTAATTGCGGCAGTCAAATGGAAGACGATGCTTTATTTTGTATAAATTGCGGAACAAAAAGTGAATTTCGAATCAATTCAAATTCCAGAAATGAGAAAGGATTTTTAAATCAATTCAAAAAAAGAAGTGATAACTATCAAAGAAATCTGGAAAAAACCGGTAGAAAACGAGCAAAAATACCTCATTTGGGAGGAATCAATGAAATCAGAGATGATTGTCTTGTAATAAAAAATACAAATGAAGTGATTATGATAAAAGACATTGAGAACTTTAGCCTTCACCAGAGTAGCCAATCTCTCTGGAGTGACGTGAAAGTTGATTTTGACTACAACGGCCTGCATTACAGAACCCAACAGGCCGGAACCGATAAGGGAAAATTACAGACTGTTGAAAAGAAAATCAATGCCATGGCCATGAGTAAATTCACAAAAGAATTTGAGAGCAAAAACAGCGGGGAGCGGAAAGTTGAAAAATTAAAGGAACTGAAACAACTGAAAGATGATGGAATAATAGATGATGCTGAATTTGCGCAAATAAAAGCTGAAATAATGAATGGTGAATAAAACATAATTCTCTTTACATCACAGTTGTAAGTTTCAATATCTTGATGTCATATTAAAACTTACATTCTCACTTCCTTGAATTTCTCCCAGATTTTTACCATTGCATAAGTGTCAAGCTTACAATATTCAAGTAAACCAGCCCTTATCTCTTCCTGTTCTTTTAGAGTTTTTTCATTTAAACTTAAAAATGCCTGTGATGCTTCATCACCTCTGTGAATCAACTCCAGATTTGAGTAATCAAGTTCCGGGTCATCAGGATATAAAGCCGGCAAAACGTATTTTATTGAGTAAGACCCTTCCATCTCTTTTACATAATAATTCCTGTCTTTAAAAGGCACCATCAAATCAACAATATTTGAGTTGATTCTATCTATTTGCTCTTTTAAATCAGGATATATCTCTGCAATCTTGTTGTTGACGAGTTTTTCCTCAAAAGTCCTGTTGTAGACGATTACACTTCCGTCTTCGCTTAAGTCATTAATCATGCTTTCAGCAAAGTTTCTGATTATATTTTCATCATCGGCCTCTGCCAGGAACTCCTTATGCTTTATTGGTGAGCCTTCATTTTCAATGATGTGCAGGGAGTACTGGAAAGGTATTTGCTGGTAGGGTTTTGTTCCTTCATATTCAGGTATTGCATACTGGCAGGCCTCATAATCAATGAAATATAGCGGATATTTAAGTGAATCCAATATGTCTTTTATGGCTTCTTTTACAATTTTCGGTTCTCTGTCGTTTAGTTCAAAATCAATCTGTTCAGCGTATTTGGGATTGAGCTTTTCGTTTGCCAAATCTTTGAATTCAATTTTGCCTTCATAATACTTTTCGAATTTTTTGGATTTGTACATGCCGCTTATATCAAAGACGTTAGGTTTCGGCAAGTCTTTTGTGCAGTAATCCCAGTAATCGCATGTATATGGATCAAAACAGAACTTTCCAATAATTTTATCTGGTTCGCTGTCCTCTTTGTGGTTTTGCATAAAATCATTGATAAAGTCGATGTTGGTTTTTATTTCGTCCTGTTTTTCTATGGCTTTGTCTGTAATGTCTTCTATAATGAATAATTGATTTATATTTAGCTCTTTTCCTCTCACGTATTCATTGTTTATGTATACGATACATACTTTTTTGACATTTAAGCCGAGATTTGTCAAGACGAAGTACTGATATGCGGCGTCATCCAGGTAAATGTCTTTAATTTTTGTAGAGCTTTTGACTTCATAAATTTCCACTCCGTCGGCGTCATTTTTAAGGATATCGACACTGCAGAAATTGTTGTTGAAGCTAAAAGATGCTTCAGTGATGATGTTCGGAGCGTCTTTGAGAA
This sequence comes from Methanobrevibacter sp., assembly GCA_017407115.1. Lineage (GTDB taxonomy): Archaea > Methanobacteriota > Methanobacteria > Methanobacteriales > Methanobacteriaceae > Methanocatella. The sequence continues at coordinate 7,586 of JAFQXD010000067.1, forward strand.
GTTTTTCAGTTTTTTCACATCTTATGTTGATATTTTCATCATAGGGGATGTCGTTATAATCTCCGAATAATTCCTTTGCAAGTTCACCTACCTTTCTTCCGGTTTCAAAAACAGACTCATTGGTCTCATCTAGTTTGTTTGGTTTGTATTTGTCTAACCACAGAATTTTTTCACATTGTACGCATTTGCAATACTTGGATTTTGATAAAAATGTTTTATTCATTATAGTAACTCCTTACTAATAATTTATTATACTTTTTAATTATAGTTAATGTAAAATAATATGATAATACAGTAATTCTTTTAAAATTTTTAGAAAATTTATCTTAAAGGTTTAAAGCTGTTTATTATATAGGTTATACTTATTTTAATTACGCAATTTTTTAGAAATAAGTAAATATTGCAATGAAGAAATAATAATGTATCAAAGTGGGATTGATTTTTCATGGATGAAATACGTCAAGAAATTATTAGATTTCAAAAAGAAAGAGACTGGAAAAAATTTCATACTCTGGAAAATTTAGCAAAATCAATATCAATTGAAGCCGCTGAGCTTTTAGAACACTTTCAATGGCAAAAGGAGTATGATAAATCTGAAGTTGCTGAGGAACTTGCTGATGTTTTAATTTATTGTATATATATGGCAGATGCACTTGAACTTGATGTTAAAGAAATTATTCGAAACAAAATGAAGAAAAATGCCCTAAAATACCCAATTAAAAAAGCTAAAGGCAATGCAAAAAAATACACGGAGTTTTAACATGATTGTTTATGAAGCTACTAAAAGTGAATTTTGTGATTCAGTATTGGCCGGTTCAATTACAGATGAAATTGAACATATTTACATGGCAAAAATAGGAAAATCACCAGAATCACAAATCCGATCCTGGAGAAATTCTATGCAATATATGAGGACTGTCCTGGAAGATTCTAAAATTCCTGATGACTGCGGTGTAGCTATTGAATTTACTATTCCAACTACCTCTAAAAGAATTGATTTCATATTAACCGGTTTAAATAAATTTGAAGATGATTCTGTTGTAATAATTGAGCTTAAACAATGGGACTGGGCTGAAAAAGTTGAAGGAAAAGACGGAATTGTAAAAACAGTTTTAGGTGGTGGAATTCATGAAACAACACATCCGTCTTATCAGGCATGGTCATATGCCTCATTAATTAAAAATTTTAACCAGACAGTTGAAGATGATGAAATAGATTTATATCCCTGTGCATTTTTACATAATTATGATTTTAAAGAAGATGATCCATTAACTGATGAAATATACAAACCTTATTTTGATGAAGCTCCGTTATATGGTCAAAAGGATATTTTAAAATTAAGGGAATTTATTAAAAAATATGTAAAATATGGTGATAACAGAGATATTTTATACAGAATTGATAATGGTAGAATTAGGCCTTCAAAGAGATTGCAGGATACATTGTACAGTATGCTTGAAGGAAATGAAGAATTTGTCATGATTGATGAACAGAAAGTCGCTTATGAATTGGCTATTGAAATGGCCCGTGAATCCTACTTGGATGATAAAAAAAGGGTTTTAATTGTTGAAGGAGGTCCCGGAACCGGCAAATCTGTTGTGGCCATCAATTTACTTGTTGATATAATGCAGGATGAAATGAATTCAGTATATGTTACAAAAAATACTGCTCCTCGTGAGGTGTTTTATAAAAAATTGAAAGGTGGGAGATTTAAAGTAGGATGGATAAAAAATCTTTTTAAAGGTTCAGGAACATTTATAAATTCAAAAATGAATGATTATGATGCAATCATTGTTGACGAGGCTCACAGATTGACTGAAAAAACAGGATTTTTTAAAAAAGGAGACAATCAGATAAAAGAAATAATTAATGCAGGTAAATTTTGTGTATTCTTCATAGATAAATTCCAAAGAATTTCAATTGAAGATTATGGGAGTATTGGAGAGATAAGAAGATTTGCATCAGAGTTTGATGCAGAAGTAAAACAGATTAAATTATCTTCACAATTTAGATGCAATGGGTCCGATGGTTATCTGTCCTGGTTAAGTGATGTTTTGGAACTTGAAGAAACTGCAAATTTTGATGGATTTGATTTTGATTATGATTTTAGAGTTGTTGACTCTCCTTCGGAGTTGAAGGAATTAATATTTAAAAGGAATTTGGAAAATAATAAATCTCGATTGGTTGCAGGATACTGTTGGGAATGGAAAAGTGAAGGTAAGGAAAATACTGATGTTCATGATATTGTAATTGATGACTTTTCAATGAGCTGGAATCTGCAAAACAGCAAAACTTGGGCAATAGATGATAATTCTGTAAATGAAGTGGGCTGTATTCATACTTCACAAGGTCTTGAGTTTGATTATGTTGGTGTAATAATTGGTGAAGATATGCGTTTTGATGGTGAACATATTGTCACTGATTTTAATATGCGTGCAGGATCAGATAGGTCTATTTTTGGGATAAAAAAGATGTATAATGAAGATTCAGATAAAGCTTTAAAATTAGCAGATGAGATAATTAAGAATACTTATCGTACATTAATGACACGTGGAATGAAAGGTTGTTATGTATATTGTGAAGATATGTTACTTCAAGGTTATTTAAAAGAAAAAATAATTTCATTGAATAACCAAAAGGATTAGTAGTAGTTCCAAAAAACAGAACTTGATGCCAAATATTACAAGCTGAATTCATGAAAATGCACTTGACGACCAACTAGATCTGATGATATTATAAAACAGTATTTGTATCAGCTTGCACTTGAAGAGTTTAGAATTAAGTTCTGTTTTGAAAAAGTTAAAAGCATTGCTCTTTCCGAATTCATAGGGTTGATTTAATGGATAAATTAAAACAAGAGTTAGATGATTTAAATAAATCTATTTCTGATTTAGAAAATCAGATTGAAGAAGCTAAAATTGAAGCTGAAAATAATATCAAACCATTAAATGATGAACTTTCTAAAGTTAAACATGATAAAGAAGAATTTGTCTTAAAAAATGATTTTGATTCATTTCAAGTTTGCAAGAGAAAAGAGAATTATCTTAAATTTAAAATTGATGAACAATGGAATAAATATGTCATTCTAACGGATGAATTATATAAATTAAAAACAGAAAAATATTATTTGGAAAAGCAAATAACTGACTTAGAATTGGATTTAGAAAAACAAAAATTGGATTTAGAAAAACAAAAGAAGCTAGAAGAAGAAAAAATCAAAAGAATTGATGAGATGTTGTCTCAGATGGATGATGTTTTAAATAATTATAAAAGAACTCATAATCTAAAACAAGCTGCTATTGATTCAAATATCAATCCTTATACTGTTGAACATTGGTTTAATGGCGGAAAACATAATTTTAATGAATATTATTCTAATTTTTACAATCAAATTATTGAAATTGATAATTATTTTAAGGATTTAGAAACTAAAAAACTTTTAAAACAAATGGATGATGTTATTGTAGCTTATAAAAAGACAAGTTCTCTTAAAGAGGCTTCAAAAATAGCAAATGTAAGCTATGATACAGTCCAATATTGGTATGAGTGGGGTTCTAAAGGTTTTGGAAATGAAAATGCATATTTCTATAAAAGATTAAAGCCATTATTATGATAAAATGAAAAATAAAAACTCAAAACAATTAATGTTATGTCCGAATTGCCATCTGTTTGTTCTAAAGGATAATGAATGTGCGTTATGCGGCCATAAAATCAAACGCAAAAAAGAGGTATTATCTGAATCTATGCTAAATAAATCCTTTAAAAACTTCTTTAATCTAGATTCATACATTATATGGGATTTACACTTCATTCCAAAATCATCCAAAAACAAATTAGACAGTTTCTATAACGATTTTTTTGACATTTCCTATTCTAAACTGACTTATGAACCTGGTGTCATATTTCATTATTTCAGCAAATACCGTAAATCAAGACCCAGATTAACTTTAATTTATAATATCAACACTAAAAAATCAAATTTCAGATTATACAATAATCAATTACTTGTATTTTTAAAAATTAAAAAAGATTTGGATTTATTTAAAGAGAATTTCTCACTAAAGTATGCAAGCAAAAATAAAGACTCTGGATTATATTATATTTCTCTGGGCGATATTGAAAGCAGTGATATTATCAAAAATCTTGATTTGTTGATTGATTTTTCAAACTACGTTTCAAATCCTCTTTTGGGAAATTACAAGTTTCATAAAGATTTAAAAACACTTAAAAAGCAACATTACAGTAAAAATACTAAAAAGAAATCCAAAACAAGAGTTGAATACAATAACGGTTATGCTGTTGGTGAAGGCATGTCCATTTCAGGTAAAAAACAGCGTAAAGGTTCATTTAAAAGAAGAAACAACAATGAAGGGGAAGGTTTTGTAATTCCGAGAAGAATTTCATACCATGATTATGATAGGTAGATAAATTATTTTAACTCTTTAAAACATATTATTAAGTAGTGGTTAGTATGGTAAAATGTGATAAATGCGGTCTAAATCTCAAACGAAACGTCAAATTCTGCAGCAATTGCGGAGATTCAATTACATGGCCTGAAACAGACACAGAACCTTACAAAAACAGGGTAGATGAGTTTGTAAAAGAAAAGGGAGCAGAAATTATACATGATAATATTCCGGATGAATATGTCGACAGTATTAAGGACAACATTTCAAATTATCACGAAATTATAAACGACCCTGAGCGAAGTATCATTGAGGAAAGCGAACGCTTAAGCAGTGCTAAAGAAAACATTTTAAATACATCTGAAAAAATCAAACAGTCCGGGGGAGATTTCATCTCAAGTAATGAATATCTAAACAATGCAAAACACGGAGTTTTAAATGCAACAGATACTGTCAAGCAATCCAGTTCTGATTTTATTAACAAAAACATTTCAGATGACTCCCAGCAAAAAATCAAATCAGGCGCAAGCAATTTATCACAATCCACCAAAGAATTTTTGACAAATACATCTGAAGTAATATCCAATATTCAAACTCACAGAAATAATGTCCAAAAGCAAAAAAGACAGGAACGTGAAGTTGAAAAAGAAATCAAAAAGGCTCAAGAAAAAGAAAATGAAATCCTAAAAGAGGAACTTCACCAAAAAAATATTATTGAAATCAGAGCAACAAGAACTGCTTTAATTGAAATTCCGCATATTGAAGCTGGTGAAGATGTTATGCATGGTGCAGTTAAAGGCGAGATGATGGGCAGTGCCGTTGGAAGGGCTGCTGAAGGATTATTTGGTGATAAGGATTCACTTTCAAGCACATTAAATGCGGGACTGGTTTTAGGAGGCGTCGGATCACTTGTAGGAGGTCTTGCAGCTGCAGCAGATGATGGTATCAGCTGGAGTAAAACAAATCTCCATATTGCAGATGAGGAAATTATTATTTCTGGAAAATATTCAATTCCATTCAGTGAGATTAAATTAGTTTCTACAGGTAAATTCAAAGGCAGTGACATGATTGTTTTTACTCTTTTAGATAAAGGATATGAATTTAAAACAGATGATGCTTTAGCTTTAAAAATAGTCATTGATGAGTATATTCAAAAATATAATTCAAATATTAAAAATCCGGGTAATGTGGATGATTTAGTGAAGTATGCTGATTTGTATGAAAGAGGAATAATCACCAAAGAGGAATTGGAAGAAAAGAAAAAAGAACTTTTATGATTTTTACGTAATTATTTCAGGTGTTCTAGATGGAGTTAAATTTGAAAGTAAATAATGTGGGAGTAATAAACACTGCAAACATTAACATTAACAAAATCAATGTTGTTGGTGGAGTTAACTCAAGCGGTAAAACTACTGTATCTAAACTTTTATATTGCTATTTAAAATCACCCGAAGCACCGCAAAAACTTATAGAAAATGAAGGTTACTTAAATATAAACACAGAAAATATCAAATTTAGCTCTAACACAAAATTCAAAGATATATTTTACCTGGAAAGCATTTCTGTTTTAGATTTAAAAGATTTGGAAATATTAAATCTCGACCACATCAAACACATTAAGGAATGTTTAGAAATAAAAAATCAGAATTCAAAACCAGATATCACAAGTAAAATTCAAAATATCATTAATGATGACTGTTATTCATCAGCTGGAATTAAACAGATTGGTGTTATTCAAATTCTATTGGAGAATAACTCGCTTAAAGAAGATTCATTTTTATTTATTGATGAGCCTGAATCCAACCTGCACCCGGACTGGCAAATCAAGTTTGCTGAAATTCTTGTTTTACTTACAAAAGAGTTAAACATTACCTTATATCTCAACTCTTACAGTCCGATTTTTATAGAGGCAATCAGCTTATACTCACAATACAATGATTTATTAAATGACACTAATTTCTATTTAACCAAAAAACAAACAAATGGCAAGTTTAATTTCAAAAAAATCAACCCTAAAAACATGGGTGAGGTTTATGAAAACCTCACCAAATCCTATGATGAGCTTGACAAACTTAAAGCAAAAATACTTTTTAAGGAGTAGTTAAATGGCCTCATTAACATCTGATGAAACCAAATTCATTAAATTTCTCGAATCTTTCAGGCAGTTCTACTGGCCGTCTCATAAAATTGCCGAAAACTCCAAAGGTATATCCATACTGCCGATGGGAGACGGTAAAAACGAGTTTAAGATGTATGCTTTAGATGAGATTTGCCATTCATGTTCTATTTTTAAGGAAGGTGGAGTTTGGTTTACTCCAAAAACAACAGATGCAATCTGGTATAAAAAGGAAGGTGAAAACTTCTTTATTTTTCTAATTGAGTTTAAAGGAGATTTTTTATGCAAAACTTCCTCAAAATGCAGTCTTGTTGAAGTTGTTGAGTCTTTAAAAAATAAAAACTATAATGATGAATTTACAAGAGAAATTTCATCACTTGATAAAATTGTTGATAAATACTCAGACAGAATGTTGAACGGCCTTGCAGCCAAACCATTGGAAACAGTTACAATAGCTCTTCCTTTAATTTATGAGGAATATTTCCAGAATAATGATGTTGAATATTTGGATATCAGGAAGTTTTTAGCTAGTTCAAGAATAATTTACCGAGTTGTTTCTATTTCAGAAGACTACGAACCTAACCGTCAGCGTTCAAGAGGAAGATCTTACAGATGCTCAAATATGATTCCATCAGTGTGTAAAAAATTAGCTTTTGAAAAGCACGACCATGAATTGGATTCATCATATGAATCATCTCTTCAGACTCATCACAGAAGATATGAAAGAGCAGGAATAGTTTTTAGTGCTGGTTTTGTAGATAATATTGCTTTTAATAATTTTATTGAGAATTATTTAAAATAATTAATTATTGCTTTAATCCTGTAAAATTGACCTCAAATAACACCAAATCTTTATATATCTCCAAAAATATAATATATTTTAAAATTAAACGCCACAAAGGTCGATAAAATGATGCAAAAATTTCAAAAAGCAAATCATATATTCATTCCATCATATGAAAAAACTAGCACCATGTCTTTGAAAAATTTTATCATGAATAATTTTCTAATTCCAGACAATGATTTGGAAAGAATTTGTGAATTTATCAGTAAAGATAATGAACTTGAAAAAATTATTTTTCAACTGCCTTTTTTAATTCAAAGAGAAATATCATATGATAAACTGCAAATCAAATTCTATGATGAATTTCAAGAGGATTATCTCCAACTGGAAGTTCTTATATCTACTTCAACAGATGTAGTAACTTCCTTAAAAATTGAATATACTCTAGAAAGGGAGTTATATGATTTATTCGATTCAAATAGTGCAGATAAATTACTGGTGATTATGCAGTGTCATTAATGAAACAATCTCGTGAATTTGAATGGTATGATTTTAATGTTCTAGCCAATTCATATATTAATCAGAATAGTGAGTCAAAGCAAAGAACCGGTATTAGCAGGTATTATTACGGGACATTCTGCACAATGAGAGATTTTTTAAAGGAAAATAATATTTATCTCAATCAAAAATCAAGAAAGATAATGAATTCAAGAACTGCAGATGTTCATGGGGAAACTTCAAAAATTTTTAGAAAACATGAGAAATTTCAAAAAAATAATATCGGTAGTATAATTTCAAAGGAATTGAATAAATTAAGAAGGATGAGAAATGAAGCTGATTATGATAAAGTTACTTCAAATTCTTTAAAATTAATGATGATGTCTTCAAAAATTAAATCTGAATTGATTTTATCTCTATTGCATGAAATTAATTAGTTTAACTATCTTTTATATTCATAATATTTTTTTTCATTTGTTTTTTATAATTTAAATTATTAGTTTATATTGCTTTTTTTCGATAATAATTTAAACCAGTTGAAACAAAAATACTAACAAGATTAACACCGGAGGCCTTAAAATGGACGATAAAAAAATTATCATGATTTTAGTTGTTGTTATTGTATTTTTAGCAGTCATTACTTCATTAGTATTTTTTAATCCTGGATTATTTGACCCGTATAAGGAGGTAGATTCAAATTATGTCCACACTCCAACACCTAATGAAAAGGTAAAGTTTACAGGAACATATTTGGGTCCTCATGACGGAGCATTTAATTTTGATGATAAAACAGGAGTTATACAGGTTGGAAGTTATTATGTGATTGTAAGCACCAATAAACTTCAGGGTATAAATGAAGGTCAAACTGTAACAATTAAGGGATATTTCGTAAATGATCAAGTAGAGCCTGAAACAGTTCCTATAAATAACATGTATGTGCGAGGAGAAAGCTTCTGCATTGAAGAGGTTGTTTAATCACAATTGCAGGTGGAATAAATGGAAGAGAAATACTGTCCTAATTGCGGAGCAAAGTTAGATGATGATTCAATGTTTTGTGCCGATTGCGGCAAAAAACTTGAAGTTGAGGCAATTAACTGTCCGGATTGCGGAGCCAAATTAAAAAAGGATTCAGTGTTCTGCTCTGAATGCGGCAAGAAAATTATTGAAAAGGAATCAAAAACAATGTTCTGTCAGCATTGCGGTGAAAAGATTGACATCAACGCTGAAATTTGCCCTCATTGCGGAGTCAGACTTAAAAATCCTCTTGCAGATACAGCAACTAACGCATTAAACACCGTCCAGAAGGGTGTTGATGAAGGAGTAAGTCTTTTAAGCAAATATTTGACATTAAAAAACGTAACAATTGTCATTCTCGTTTTGATTATCATTGGTCTTGTAATTTATTCACCTACAATAATTGACCATCTCACTCCATACAAAAAAGTGGACAGCACATATATTGCAAATCCGGTTCCAAACGAGAAGGTTCAGTTTGACGCCGAATATGTTGGTCATACCGGATGGAATTCAGGAATAGTTTACTTTTATTTTCCTTTGATTACGGAAAATGATGTTTTAAAGGTTGGAGACCAGTACATTATACTTCAGGGAGATTATTCAGGCCATGGTCTATATGGTCATGAAGGTCAAATGGTTCATCTTGAAGGAAGATTTCCAAGCACAGGCGTTTCAACCGAAAGAATGGCTGACGGATATATAGACGGCCATTGGTTTGGAGCGGATACTATAGAGCTAATATAGGCCTTGAGAACATTGGGATAACGGAGGAAATATTATGATAACATGCAGCGTTTGCGGACACCTCAACAGCCCGTCAAGGGCAACATGCGAAGAGTGCGGATCTGATTTGTCAGACAGTCAGGACTGGGACATTTTCGATGACGATGAATTCGACGATGACATGCTCAATTTTGATGAGGCAGAAGAGATGGGATATGTTGATCCCGATTTCTATGAATGAGGAATTTTCATGACTAAAAATGTTATTACTGCTCCTATTCATATAATGATTATGAGTTAGATGTTGTGATAACTGTAAAAAAGTGTTTGAATATTATCACATGAAACAACTCCAGTTGCACAATTGAGAATGTTACTGGAATGAGAATAACAATTTAATTAAAAGAAATTACAAAATTTATATTAGGTTTTAACATGTTAGATTCAATGTACACTGAAGCTCTAAGGAAAAAGGATTCGATTAACAGAAGCATTGATGATTATTTTGATGAAAGTGAAATCGACATCGAATCAAAATGGAAAAACGAAAAGATTACTCCATCGGATGATAATCTCATTCTGGCGGCCGGTGACGGCAGCTTCAACAAAAAGAAGTATTTGGGATTTAACTTTTATGCTGTTTCAGCAGAATCATTGATATATAATCCAAATGAATCAAAATTGGACACTATTGAAACAGTTGAGGTTGACGTTTTGACCCATCAGAAATTCATTGACGACAGGCTCAGAAACATGATGTCAATCTTTGAGATTAAAACAGCCCTAAAGGCTTTAAAGGAATACGATATCGATTATTATATGGATGACGGCTCAATTCTTGGAGATTTGATAAGACCAATTCCTATAGAAATTGAAATCCCTCCAAAAGAGCGCTCACAGATTATGAAAATCATATACGACAAGCTCAAAAAGGAAGTCGAGACAAGCGAACTTGAAATATCCTCATCCAAATTCGAGGAAAGATTCAAAGACCTTTTTGAAGACAAGACAAACAGGGAAAGGTATTCACTTTTAACTTTTCTTGAAAGCATAGAGCATCTCATAGGCCTAAAGCAGATTCTAAACAACAAGAAAAAGATCATTGCAATTTCAAAGACATCAACAAGCAATGACATTTTCCATGCAAACATTCCGGACATGGCTATCCTAGACAAGTTCACAAGGGATGAAGGGTATTCTGAAATCATCTACAAGAAGGTAACCTCACAGGTAAAACATGACTTTCCTGTATCAGATACTTTCTTTAAGGACCAGTGGTTTACCATATTCTTTGCAAGGCTTGAGAAAAACAAGAATATAATAAAGATAGAACTGCCTTATCATGCAAGAGAGGAACAGATTAAAGAAATCTTAGCCATCCTCAAGGCAAACTCCACTGAAGGATATCCGTTTTTATTGAAAAGAGCTCACAATGATGTCGTAATCAAGCACAATGATATTAACAGTTTATCAAATATTATAGAATTTATTGACAAATCAGGACGTGAAATGTTAGATTAGGGAGGATTAATTATGATTGGAAGATGCATCGGAGAAACATCACTTACACAAATCAGTTTCATTTCAAAGGAAATGCCGCAGGTCGGCGAATACGTAATATTGGAATATAATCAAAAGGTCATTTTAGGAATGATTGAGTCATTGGTCAGGGGAAGCGTTTCACTTAACAATGAAATCTACAACCCGGATACCGTTGCCAAAATCAGACAAATCGAAGGTGACGACTACTACATAAAAGGAACTGTAAAAATTTTAGGAGACATAAACGACAATCTAAGGATTCCTAGAACTCCGGCACCGCCTGGAACGGAAATCAAAAAGGCTCCGGCAAACATCTTAAAGGACATTTTCGACATTGAAAACTCACTGAAACTCGGAACATTAATAAACCAGAGCGATGTTGAAGTCGGAATTGACATAAACAAGATGGTTTCAAGGCATTTGGCAATATTGGCAATGACTGGTGCGGGTAAGTCAAACACAGTATCCGTAATAATTGATGGGCTTTTAGCCCAGAACGGATGCATGCTCATTTTTGATATGCACTCAGAATATGTGGATGCCGAGTTTACTAATGGTGATGTAAACGTAATAAAACCGATAATCAATCCAAGAAACATGGACTTTACAGAAATCAAAAAGCTTGCAAACCTCAAAAACGCTCCTATCCAGGAGAGATATTTCAGAAAGGCATTTTTCGAGGCAAATGAAAAGGTCAAACAAGGGGTTGCCGAGTCAAACGATTTCATTGAACTTTTACAAATCAACCTTGAAGTCATGTATGACGAGGGTGAAAATGCGGCTGAGAAAAACAAGATTATGGATGTCTTAAACAAGATTGAAGATTTAAAAATCAAATATGATAAGTTGTTAAACACCAGTGCAGGTGATATTCTAAAGGAAATCAAGCTTGGAAAGGCAAATGTATTGGATTTGGGACAAGTTGATGAAAACACCGCCGAAGTATTGGTCGCACATATACTTAGAAGATCTCTCAGAAGCAGAAAGGACTATGTCAAAAACCACAACGAGGATGCACTGTCCTATCCGGTATTTTTCATTGTAGAAGAGGCACATATTCTTGCTCCTAAAAACAGAAATCCGAACTCAAAGCACTGGATTACCCGTGTTGCAAGGGAAGGGAGAAAGTTTGGAATGGGACTGTGTCTTGTAAGCCAGTCACCAAAATCAGTCGATGAGGAAACCCTGTCACAGGCAAACAACATGATTATTTTAAGGCTGGTTGAACCAAAAGACCAGAGACATGTCCAGGCAGCAAGCGAAAGTCTAAGTGAAGATTTAGTTGCGCAATTGCCGTCCCTAAACATTGGTGAAGCTTTGGTTTTAGGTCTCATGACAAAGATTCCAACTTTAGTTAAAATAGATGAGTTCAAAGGAAGACAGCGTGGAGGAGACCTTGACATCCTAAACCAGTGGAAAACCACAAAGAAAAGCCAAAAGAAAAGAGCGAAAAGAGATAGAAAAGAAATAATGGATTTGATAAGTTAGATGGGAGGTTACTTAATGCGTTTTGCACATTTATCAGACAGTCATTTGGGATATAAACAATTGGGAATAGATGAAAGGGAACAGGATGTTTACGATGTATTCGACAAAACAATTGATAAAATCATAGAACTTGACGTTGACTTTGTAATTCACAGTGGGGATCTGTTTGACCAGTCAAGGCCGTCAACAAATTCCCTATTGGTATTTCAAAGAGGTTTATTAAAATTACAAAAGGCAGGCATACCAATGTATGCGATTGCCGGAAATCACGATTCAGTTTTAAGAAAAAACGTTAAGCCACCGATTGCTCTATTTGAAGAGCTTGGGCTTAACATCATAGAACCTGACATAGAATTTGAAGTCAATGGAGTTTTAATCTGCGGAATACAGTTCATTCCAAAATACCAAAAGACAGGACTTCTTGAAATTCTTGAGGAATTCTCAGAGATTGCTGATGATTATGAAAAATCAATTCTGGTACTCCATCAGGGAATAGGCAAGTTCCTGCCTGAGGATGCATATGAGCTTGAACTTTCAGAGCTTCCGGACAACTTCACATACTATGCGATGGGCCATATTCATGATTTCTTCATAGAAGATATAGGAAAAGGAAAACTTGTATTTCCGGGCTCTCTTGATATGTACAGACTCAATGAAAACTTCAAGCAATTCGGAAAGGGATTCTGTGTTGTTGACATTTCAGGAGACGTTCCTCAAATTGAAAGGATAAAAATGGACCTGCCACGAAAACAGTTAATTGAAACAATCAATTATGAAAACTTCAATGAAGAACTTCAAAATCTCGTAGACAAACTTAAAGCAGAAGACGAAAAACCAATGCTTGATTTAACTGTTAAAGGCGGTGATTTTGACAGTTCCGATATATATGAAATCATACTTAACGCAATAGGTGATTATGCCCTCAATATACGTCCGAATTTCAAACCTAAAAGGATTTTGGAGGAGGAACTTACAATAGAGGAAGGGGAAGTGCTAGATCCTAAAAGCATTCTCAAAAGGAAAATATCCGAAAAGTATGGAATGGATGAGGTTACAGAACTTTCGGTTGACCTTCTGGACATGCTATCTCAGAAAAACGTTGATGAGGCAAAAATAGTATCCGAGAATTTCTACAATGAACACTACGCCGTAAATGATGAAAATGCAGGTGATTAAATATGATATTCAACAAACTCGAACTTAAAAATTTCAAGTCTCACGTAAACACTACACTTGACTTCAATCACGGAATTAGCCTTATTGTCGGTGAAAACGGTGCAGGTAAATCATCCATATTCGAAGCGATTACATTTGCACTTTTTAAAGAATCACTTGTAAACAACAGCGACCTTGTAAGGACAAACAAGGGAACTTCCGATAAGATGGAAATGGAAGTTAAACTCACATTCCAGGCAGGCGGTATTGACTACAGAATTGAAAGGTCAATCACCAAGAAGGGCGACAACACCAAGGCCGGCGCCAGACTTATAAGAATCAGAAACGACAGTGAGGAAATCGTAGCGCAGGGCGTAAGGCAGGTCGATGAGGAAATAGAGCTTATTTTAAACATGAACTCAAAGACTTTCCTCAACGCAATCCACATCAGACAGGGTGAAATATCCGATTTGATAGATGAAAAGCCGGCAAACCGTAAAAAACTCATAGGACAGCTTTTAAGAATTGACGATTTGGAGAAGGCCTACAATGAAATGCCTAAGGTTACAAAGGACTATGAGCTTTTATCAGAAAGGTTAGACTTTAAAATCGAACCTGAAGAAGAGTTAAACTCACAGCTTGAGGATTTGACAAATGAGCATAATGTGATTTCAGAGCAAAATGTCAAACTTAACACTGATTTGGAAACTCTTAAAAAGGATAATGAAGCAAAAACCACAGAAAAGGAAAGGCTTGACAAGCAGCAGACAGATTTAAAAGAGCTGAATGTCAAACTCGAAAGCGAAAACAAGCTTCTTGAAACCCTAAACAAAACAAAAGAAGACTTAACCAATAAACTTACAGAAGTCCTTTCAAATGAAGAAAAAATGGAGGAACTGAGGCCATTCTGCAACAAGCTTCAGGTATTTTCAGACTTTAAGGAATCACTTTTCAAGTTCAACACACTTAAAAAAGACGAAGCATCCAAAAATGAAACAATCGAAAAGATCAATGAATATAAACAGACTCTCGAAGACAAAAAGGAAAGCCATGACATGTATGTTGAAATTGACGGTGAACTTAAGGAACTTACACAAAACCAGACTCAGATTGCATCAGAAATCAAGCTGATTGATGAATTTGAAGCCAAAAGGAAAAAGGCTCAAACTGATATCCAAAGCAAAAACACACTTCTAGAAAAGGTCATGACAGATTCCAAAGATGTATTGGATGATAGTGAAATTGACTTTGATGAAATCAAATTGAGCGAACTTTCAGATATCGTCAACAGTCTTATTGACTCAACAAAGTCTGAAATTAAAGAAACTGATGAGAAAATCAAGGATAACACCATTCTCATAAGCAGCCTCCAGCAGGAGATCAAAACATCCAAAAAGCCTTTGCTTGAGATTAGAAAGGTTGAAAACAAATGTCCTACATGCCAGTCTGATATCACACCTGACAAAAAGGACCAGCTGATAAACACCTATGAAGTAACAATCAACGAAAACACTACCAAAATCTCCGAGCTCAATGACTTAAACAAATCTTTAAGCGAAGAAAAATCATCAAAGGAAAATGATTTGAAGGTTTATGACAATCTTAAAAACGAAATCAACAAAAACATCAGAATTCCTGAAGAAATTGATAATTTGACTGCTGAGATAGAAGATTTGACCAAAAAGATTGAGGAGCTCACAGCCAAAAGGCAGACCCTTGAAGAGATTACCAAATCCATTGAGGAAAAAACAGTTGAATTCAAGAATCTTGAAGAGGACTACAAGACTTACATCGATGCTCAAACTCTTTTAAACAATCAGGAAGATGAGGAAAAACTTAAAAGTGAACTTACAATCATTACACAATCCATAAACGAGATTGAAGAGAAGCTCAATGAACTAATCAAAGCGGAATCAGAATTGTCAATTGACATTCCTGAAGATGAGCTTAACAAGCATATCCAAAAACTGACTGAAAAGAATGCCCAATTCAACCAGCTGGAAGGTTCAGTCAAATATAAAGAGGAATATGAGACTAAAATCAAGGCCAATGAAGCGGAAATCCAAACAAAAAGCACTGAAATTGACACAATCGCTAAAAAAATCGAATCCTGCGATTATGATGAAAAGACTCACCAGGATATCATTAAACAAACAGAAGATTTAGCAAAAAGACTCAGTGAAATAGGTACTGTAATTGCAGTAAACCAGACAAACCTCAAAAACAATGAGGAGAAAACCAAAGAGCTTGAAGCAAAAATCACTGAAAACGACAAATACATTGCCGAGTTCAATGCAGTCAATGATTATCTTGATCTTTTAGATGACTTCAGAGATTACTACGGCAAAAACGGTATCCAGAATGATTTGAGATCACAGTCCAAACCGCTGATACAGAAATACACCCGTGAGTTTTTTGACAAATTCAACTTCAACTATTCCGATTTGCTTTTAAGCGACGAATATGACATATCAATCTACGGACCTGACGGAAAGGTTAAGTTAGGAATGGTCAGCGGAGGCGAAAAGATAGCGATTGCGCTTTCACTGAGACTTGCAATCACACAGGTTATGTCACATGGAAACATTGAGACAATCCTTTTAGATGAGCCGACAATTCATCTGGACAGTTTCAGAAGAAAGGAACTTATCAATGTGCTTAGAAGCATGTCTATAATTCCGCAGATGATTATCGTAACACACGACAGCGAGCTTGAAAGCGCTGCAGATACTCTTATCAAGATAGAAAAAGAGGATGGAATTTCAAGAGTTGTGGATGATAGCTGATATCATCCCTTTTTATATTACCATAAACATATATCATAACAACCAATCTTACGGTGTATGAGATGAAAAATAGGGATATTTTATTAATCGTTATTGCAATCATTGTTGTTGCAGGAGTCATTTCCTCATTCACGGTTTTCAACAACGAACTCTACAAGAGCGTGAATGAAAGCTATGTCAAAAGTCCGACAGCAAACGAAAGCGTAAGTTTCAATGCAACATATTTCGGTGAAACTGTGTTTGATGTAAATACAACAATACCTGGAGGCATTGATGTATTGCAGGTAGGAAATTCATTCGTATTTGTTGACGGCCAGTTCGATGAATTTGAGGGAATGAAAGGCCATATTTTCCAAATCGAAGGCAGATTCACAGGAAAAACAGGAAACGCTACAGTTGAAAATGTCAACGCTTCAGGATATCTTTTCCATCCGGACTCAATCAAGCTTATTAAATGATTTAACAGGTGATTTAATGGATGAATGGCATGTTGGAGAACCTCTGACTGGAAGACAACGTAGGAGTTCCAGATATTCTCTATATAAGATATATCAACAATGGTGTAAATCTTTTTACATTCATCCTGCATTAACTGCTGAAAATGATAACAGACAAACCCTATAAGATATCAAATGCTGTTTTTACATTGTATCAGGCTGTAACTAATTCTGATTCCATTGCTGGAATGCCATTTAAATTAGTTGTGATTCTATTCATTCCAAAGGTTTGTATTTTGTTATGAACCGGAACAATTATCTGGACTTTTAAATTAATTGCTTCTTCGGTTATATTGGATTGAATGGTGATTTTAGTTAAGTTATTGAAGTAACTTTTATCTAGGTTGAATATTTTAGATGCATTTAAAAATTCAAATGCCACAGGTTTTCCTTCTGTATCAATGTCTAAGATTACATCGTTGTCCAATTCAAGAGAAACTTCATATTCATAATCTTCAACACAATATATGAATAATGAGTCACCTTGACGGTCATAATCATATACTACTTTGTTATTCATTTTTTCACCCTTTGATTTCTGAAAGTTTCCATGACAGTTACAAACTTCACTTCCCTATTATCATTTATCCAATCACTAATGATATATCTTTTGAAGGCCTATGGTTGTGTTCAAAATATAATCTGAACTTATTGTAATGCTGCTTGATTATTCCCATTAGCGGATTGTGCAGGAATGTCTCAAAAATCAAACCTAAATCACCAATCCTTTGAACATTTCTAACATCAAAATGTTTAGTGTCAGGCATGAACGATTCATCACATAAATTAATTATTTCAATTACCTCTTCAATAGAATAATCCCTCATATTAAACCCTCACTTTTAATTAATGCTTATTTATTAGATTAAAATACATGTGCCGTGTCTTACATAGAATCAAGATAATAATATGATTATATTATCTGAATTCCTGTAATCAAATTTCACAACGGATTTCATATTAAATGATTTTCACTGCCATTAATAATAAAAAGTTCTAAACTGCGACTAGTCACAAAAACACAAATGTGATTGTTTTCACTTAGTAAAATTGATGCCACATTTACAAAATTATATTTATATAACAATTTTATAATATTATATAATGATTGAGTGGACTATTTGTAGAGACTGTAAAAGTGTGGTTGAAAACACAAGCGAAATATGTCCCAACTGTGGTGGACAGGTGGACAAGCACGGGATTGACTTTGTTAAGGATTACTTTAACTCCGTTCTGTTTTTGATAAACACAATCAACAGCCTGAAGGAGTTTTACAAGCCGATTGAGGATGTCGATTTTGAAAGTGTGGTTTATGATGATTTATTTAAGTGGTTCTCTTATCTAGGTCTTGGAGATAACATTATAACAGATAATGAACTTGAATTCATAAATGAGCTTCTGGACTGCTCATATGAGACAGACGACATCATGAACCTTGCTGACATCAGCCTAACTAATGAATTGCCGGAATGTTTCAGATTATCCGAAGAGATTGATGAGTTTACAAAAAGCTTCGGCATAGGTGAAAGTCTTACTGCAAACCTTTTTGAGTGTTTCAGGATGTGCGGAGGACTGTTTGTTTTTGTTGACGGAACAGATGTCAACGAAAACACCCTAAAGAGATTCAACGATTTCATATCAAAGCTGAAATCCAAAATCAGTTTGGAGCCAACCGATACCCTGATGGCTAAAAGCGCATCCAGCATCTTAAATGAAATCAAGACAACAAAAGTAACTGAAGAAGAGGAAAAGCACACTCTTGATGAATATATGGATGAGCTGAACAAGTTGATAGGCCTCAAGAAAGTGAAAAAGGATGTCAACTCACTGATTAACCTTGTTCAAATCAGAAAGATAAGATCAGACAGGGGAATAAAGCAGCCTGCGATGAGTCTACACTTAGTCTTTTCAGGAAATCCCGGGACCGGAAAGACCACGGTCGCAAGACTTCTATCAAAAATCTATCATGAAATAGGCCTTTTAAGCCAGGGCCATCTAGTAGAAACAGACCGCTCAGGACTTGTGGGAGGCTATGTCGGCCAGACTGCAATAAAGACCCAGGAGGTCATCCAGTCTGCTTTGGGCGGAATACTTTTTATAGATGAGGCATACTCACTTTACCAGTCAAGCGAAAACGACTACGGAAAGGAGGCAATAGACACTCTCTTAAAGGCAATGGAAGACAATCGTGATGATTTTATTGTAATTGTTGCTGGATATCCGGACCTCATGGACAAGTTCCTCCATGCAAATCCGGGTCTTGAGTCAAGATTTAACAAGTTTATATACTTTGAAGACTATAATGAAAGTGAGCTTTATGACATTTTTATGCTGATGGCAAGCGAAGCCAATTTAACTTTAGATGATGCGGCCAAGGAATACCTCAGACAATATTTCGAGGCGATGTATGAGCACCGCTCAAGCAATTTCGCAAATGGTCGTGCCGTTAGAAACCTCTTTGAAGAGGTAATTACAAAGCAAGCTAACAGATTGGCCCTTCAGGATGAAATAACCGATGAAGAACTTAATACTTTAACTTATGAAGATTTCCTAATAGGTGAAGACGATGAGTGAATATAAGATATGTGCAAACTGCGGTACAAAAGTGGATATCGACTATAATTTCTGTCCTAACTGTAAATCCCAATCATTTCTAGAACAGCCGGTTGCTCCAAGCAGGGCAAATCCTCCTTCAGCCGTTGCAAAGACATTGCTCTACTGGGACTATGACGGTCAGTATGTCCTTGCAAAATCAAAGATATGTGCGATAGGAGTATTCATATGGATGTTCCTTTCAGGATTGCCTGGATTATCATTGGCTGCAACGTTTTTTGCAGGTCTGATATTTGCCACAATAACCTTTGTACTTGGATATGTGATTCACGCAATGAAAGGAAAGCCAAGTCAGGCAACTATAGACTACAACAATTATGGTGTTCTTCCTGATTTGTACCATCTGTTTTTCTTCTGGCAAAACAAGATTACAGGTGAGTTTGTACCTTCAAAAACAAAGATAATAACTGCCATCATATTTATAATAAGCCTGATTATCATGCTTGTGGAATATAATCCGCTGACATTTTTCATCATGGTTTTCGCAGGGCTCTTCTTTGGAATACCTGCATTTCTTGTTGGATGCGGAATCCATAAGCTTACCAATTCCAACCCTACAAATCCTCCAAAGAAATTCAAGCCTAAAAAGGAACCTAAAAGGATTTCCAAAAACAAAGAAAAGATTCCTGAAGTCAAAAAGGTCGAACCTCCAAAAGAGGTCATTCCAAAGTTCGACGAGTACAGAAGCCAAATCAAAGAGCTTGAAAGCGAATACACAGAAAAGGATAAGGTTGCAAGAAAGCTGATTGAAAAGAGATTCGAACCTCCGCAGCTTACATATACAAGATTCATCACAATTGTGGATAAGGCAGCTGAACTTTTCGACAAGGAGGCGGATGCCGCAAACAACATTCTTGACCTTGCATCCGAAGACTCACCAAGAATAGATAAGGAAATTTCTGCAAAAATCAATATTCTAAACTCTATCATCGACAAGATTGAAGATTTGACAAATGAGCTTGTATTGAGCATGGACTCATCCAAAAAAGAGGATGTGGACAATTTGATTGGAGATATGGAAGATCTAATCTCATCAGTAAAAGACTATCATGAGTAGAAAGATATTTTATATATGACTTTAATATATTCTAACAAGATTGACACAATGTGAGGTGAAAAAACATGGATGATGAAACACTTAAGGTATACGGATATGTCAACATTTCCACATACAGGGCAAGAGCCGTAAAGGCATTAGAGGAAGGCGAAAAGACTCCAACCAACATCGCAAAGGATTCAGGAATCAAAATAAACCACATCTCAAATGTCCTAAGGCAGCTCAAGGAGTGCCAGGTTGCAGAATGCCTCAATGAGGAAGCCCACAAAAACAGGATTTACCGCCTGACCGACGTGGGCCAGGAAGTTGCAAAGCACCTTGACAATTTATAGGTGGGCTATGGATAAAAGATACGGCGAAAGCCTTGATCACTGGCATCAAAAACCCAAAAAGAAAGAACTCTCCAAATCAGAAGTATTATTTGAAGAAGCAAAAAGACTCAACTCAGAGAAACGCTACAGTGATGCCCTTACACTAGTCAACGTTGCAATTGAAAGTGATGAAACTAATTTTAAATACTACACATGCAAGGGCATCATACTGGAGAATCTCGGCAGATATTCGGAAGCCGAAAAGGCATATGATGAAGCATTGGAGCTAAATGACAGTGATGATGTATATGAAAACAAGGCAAGGATGCTTTACAAATGGGCAAATTCCCTAAACGACAAAACCAAGGCCCTGAATCTTATAGATGAGGCAATCCAAATACTGCCAATTTCAAAAACCGACGAGTATTTTGAAAGGTTCTGGTATCTTAAGGGAAGCATCTATGACTGTCTAGCACAACCTATAGAGTCAAGAAGATGCTATCTTATAGCCGAAGGCATGACAGACGAGCTTAAGGCACTTGACGAAGATATTAACTTTCTTAAAAACTCAACCGACACTCTTATAAACATCACAGGAACACAGTTCTATTTCGGCCATGAACCGTTTGCCAAAGGTATCCCTCTAACCTTAATAGCCGAACCTGAAAACGAGCATGACAGCGACGCCATACGCGTTGAAATAGAAGGCGAGACGGTGGGTTATGTTGCAAACAATGATCATACTCTTGTCGATAACGTAAAAAGCGCAACGCAAATAAAGGCAATGAATCCAAAAAAAGCCGAAGTGGTGCTGATATATCTGGGCCAATATGTAATAGCCAAACTCATAAAATAACTATTTTCTGTTTTTTTCAATCATTTCCAAAAGCTCCAGACCCAGTGGAGTGTTTTGATAAAGTCTTCCCTTAGTCACCTGCTCGTTGAGGCAGTATACCAGATTTCTCTTTTTCAAGTCATGAAGTGCATTTGATACCTGTGTTATGCGAAGGCCTGTATATCTTGCAATTTCGGATGGCATCAAAAAATCATCTTCAATTGTTTTCAGTATCTGGTAACGGGTAGGGGAAACCTTGATATAGCCGATAATTTCCCATTTTTCCCTTTCGCTAAGTTTTTCAGACATATATATCAATTTGTATAAAGATAAATACTTGAATAGTTATTTATTCATTTAATTGTTATAATCTGATATTAATGATTTTATTCGAAATAATCACATTATTTACATAAGGTATCCCTCCTAAATAAACATCAATTATTTAAATAAAAACTACATATAATATAAGATATAAAAGTTTAAAATGGAGATTTTATGAACGATACTTATGTTACAAATAATCATCTTAATGATGTAGTAAACGAACTGAAAAAATATTTGAACAATGATGAAGATGCGCCTTTGGAACTGATAGCCAATTTCATATGCGAACTTAAGGTTTCAAGCCTTCTGATTCCTGCAGTCGAAGAGGAAGACTCCTTTGCCTTTGAACATATCGTATCCGAAGAGGATGAATCCATATACATTCCGCTATTTACTGATATTGAACAATACAAAAAACATTCCTCCGAGGACAGTGAATTCGGACCTATCGCTTTTGATTTTGACATTTATGCTGATCTGGTTCTTGAAAATGACCTTAACGGAATCATATTGAACGTTGAAGACAACTTCATGCCGATTGAAAGCGATTTCATCAGGGAAATGTCTGTTGAACTTGAAACAGAAACCGATGATGATACAGAACCATATACTCCAAAGGAGATTAAGGACATATTCGAAAACGTCACAAACGAATCACTTGTTGAATTTATAAATGACGCTGAAAGCCAGAGTGACATAGAAAAGCTCTACGCTGAACTTTCAGACTCAACACTTCTAAACATTGTCGTAAGCGACAAGCCTTTAGATGAATTTGCAGATGACGGCATAATCGATGCTGATGACGTTGACGGATTTAGCCTCTGCACCATAGAAACAGACGAAATCAACATGGGTGCAGTATTTACCGACAAGCAGGCAATTGAAAAAGCAATCAACACAGAATCCGGCCTTTACTATTACGGTCAGGTCACCATCCTTTCAGAACTCTTTGACTTTATATTGAGAAACGATATGGACGGTGTTGTCATAAACCCTAACGGTGACGACTATGTGATTGCACGTGAGGACATCCTGCCACAGGCAAGCGGAATTGAAATCATTGTCGAAAAGCCAATATTTGCAGATTCCCTTGATTATGCATTTCTTTTATAAGTTGTGAGCATTCTCACAACAAAATTTTATTTACTCTTTTTTACATATTTTAATTCAATGATTACACACAAACACCTCAGGCAAGTTATTGAAGACATATATCTAAACGACAACAGGATTACCGAAGAGCTTCTTTTAAGACTTATAAATGAATTCAGATATTCCAATCTATACATTCCCGCAAAAAGGCAGAACAACACCCTGAATTTCATAATATATGAGGATGAGGGCGAAAAGATCACTCCCCTTTTTACAGACCTCGACGAATTTCACAAATTCTACCGTGACGGGGACGTTGAGGTTTTAAACAATTCCTTTGAGCTTTACCGAAACATCCTCAAGACCACAGACATTGAGGGTTTCGTTCTAAATCCGGCTTCCGAAAAGTATCTTTTCAAAAAGGAGTTCATCCTTTCAATAGAAAACATTCCAAAGACCAATTTTTTCGCTACAAATCCCTACAGCGAGGATGAGCTGAGGCAAATCTATTCATCAATCGACAACACAAATCTTGAAAGCTTTACGGACAATCCGGCAAACATCGGCGACTGGGAGGGGCTTTTTGAAAGGATTTCTTCCTCAAGGCTTTTTACCCTTATGGTAAGCAGCCGGGATTTGACATCCAAAGCAGAGGACGGTCTCATTTCACAAAAGGCCACAGGACCTATGGCAAGCATGTATGTCGACAAGATCGGTGGAAGGTATGCGACTATATTTTCATCCACTTCAAAGCTAAAGGAGGTTAAAGCTGAAGGCTTTTCATATGCACAGATTATAAACCTTGCAACACTTGTAAACTTTGTCCTCACAGAAGACATGGACGGAATCGTGCTCAACCCTTCATGCGGGGACGTTCTCATTCCAAGGTCAGTGCTTTTGAAGTATTCCCTGGGCTTTGAGAAGTATGCAAACGACGAAAGGCTCTTTGAGTCAATGTTTTACATGTTCACAATAGATTAGAAATTTATAATTATTAAAAATACTAGAGGTATTATCATGTCTGATTTATCCGAATTGATTGAAATTAACAGAAATATCGAAAGGCAGAATGAGGAAATCATCCGCCTTTTAAAAAAGATTGCCGGTGAGGAGGAACCTTCTAAACAAACTGATGATTTTGACGTCTACTCCGCAATGGTGATGCAGAGCGTTGAAAGCATAGGCCAAAGGCCTCCGGCAGAACCTAATCTTAACATCCCAAAATCACCCGATGCAGATGACATCCTCAACACCGAGATTGATGTCGGTGAGGTGTACTATGTTGAGGACTGTGAGATATACAGATTAAGTGTCAAAAATAATGAAACCAGCATCGATAATTTAACAGGTTCAAGCAAGTCAAGTGATTTTAATTTACAGGAACTTATAGCAAATGAATCCATCAAAAATAATCAAAGTTTATCTGATGCAACAGTAATACTGACCAAGTCACAGGCAGCAGTTTTGCCACAGGCCCTTAAGCTATGCTATGACGAAGGGGCAAAAAAGGTCTATATGCCATGGTCACTCATCCCTCAGCTTGTCGGTGCACCTGACGTGATCGTTGAGTTATTAAACCTCACATTCTACAAGAGTGATGAGGAACTGCTTGAAATGCTTTTTGAATAGGTGATGAGATGACAATATTCTGTCCATTTTGCGGAGAGAAACTGGTGGATGAGGCAAAATTCTGCAAAAACTGCGGAAAAAGCGTTGAAAACTATACACATATAAATAATGATACTAACACCAATCCATACAGCTTCCAGCCGCCGGTAGAAGAAAAAAGCCATACTCTTGCAACAGTGCTGGGATTTCTTCTTGCAGTACTGATTCCACTTTTTGGAATAATCATAGGAATATATCTCGTAACCCGTAATGATAACTCAAATGCAAAAAAATACGGTACAATAATAATCGTGCTTGGAGCATTGGTTTGGATTTTAAGTTTCTTTACGGCAATATTCATGTAGGTTTTTGATATGAATCTGATTGAACTTTCAAGATATACAAGAAAAGACACACAAAAGATAGCTCTCATAGAAGATGTGCTCTCAGAGACCAGAGTCTTAAAAAGCATGTCCTTTGACATGGTATCTGAGAAATGCTGTGATATGGATGAGCCGTATCTTGAAGAGCGATTAAAGACATGTCCGAAATGCGGAAAAAAATACCTGAAAGATGAAAACTTCTGCTTTGACTGTCTGGTGTCATTAAACGACATCAAACAAATAGACATCAAATCCTTGGATGTCAAACATGATTTCACAGTCAGGAAAACCAACACCTACAATAGCTTTGATTACATATTCACCACAGACAATCTCATTAAAATCAACGATTTTGACTTTGAGAGAAAAAATTTCTCAAAAATTATCAAAAACATAAAATCCACAGCACTCCAAAGCATTGACACTGCCATTAAGGAAAACGACATTGATTTAGAGGAACTCTCAGCTCTCGAGAAGGTTCTTTTATTTGCAAAGGCATTTGTCGATGTCGAATACAAGTCATACGGCCAGGAACTTGGATACTACAGTTTCAATACAATCTATATTGATGACAGGCAGCTCGATGCCCTCCAGATTACCACGCTTCTCCATGAGCTTACACACTTTCTTGTAAAGGAAATCCTAACCCAAATCCTCTGCAGTCTTTTGGATGCATCAAAAACTAGAGAGCTTGAATCAATAATCACATTCATACTTTCATATTCAAAGCAGAACTGCCTGATTGATGAATATGCGGCACATACTGTAGAGGGGCGTTTTACACTGTTTGGATATCAGGATTATTCCTCGTTTTTATCAATCGAAAAGGAAATCGACATGAGCAAAGATGAAATTGAAATGCTCAAGACAATAGGAAACACATTTGCCCACATAATCAAGACCATTGTCGAGTCATTCATCAACGCCAATATGCTTACAGAAATCAAATCACAGTTCAGAAACGACATATTGGACTCTCCTAACTACAGCCAGCTGAGCCAGGAAAACTGTACGATACTTAACTATGAGGGTTTTTTCCAGGCGGTGCAGTTCATACTAACTGAAGGGTTTGCATATGCATCAGAAAACCTAGAAAAGATTATACAGATTAATGAAATGTGGGACAAATAAAAAAAATGATTATCATGAACGTTAAAGAAAGAATTGTAGAGCTGAACTATCAGCACACAGGAAAGAAATCACAAATCAATGAACTTCTAATTACCATAATAACCAAATTCCAGATGTTTGAACCCTGCCTGTTTTTGGCAGAGGATGAGGAATGGGTAAACGTATCAATTATTTCTATTGAAGATGAAAACGTATCCCAGGCCGTATCCATCAGGAAAAGCGAAATTACAATGCTTGGCATATTCAACCGTGAAGATGTTGAAGTTACATTGCCGACCAGCGATCCAGAGGCATTCTATCAATGAAGGAAATATTTTTGGATGAGGATTTTGACGTTGATGAGGTATCCTCAAAGATAAATTCCATCATGTCCAGATGGTCGGTGCAGCTTTTAGACATCAACGGCCCGAGCTGGGTGATATATGACCATGACATGGAAGTCAAGTACCTGTTTTTCTTTGAAGTCGACTTCAACAACATAGAAACCAGAATAAAACTGGAGGATTTGAAGCTCAACGTAATCCACCACATAGAAGGCATGAGGGATGATACGAAATACAGGGACAATCTGATAAATTCAGTATTCATTGACTGAAAAAAAATAAAAAAAGAAGAATTAAGCTGTGTTAATTCTTGTGTTGTAGTATCTTACACCATCTTCATCATATGTGTACCATCTGTTTACTTCATCATCGTATTTTTCACCGATTACAGGTACATATGAATCTGTTTGTGGGTTATAAACCTTGTATGGTGTGTTTTCATTTGTAAGATTAGTTTCATTTGCCGGACGGGTTGAATTGTCTCCAACAACTGTGGTATTGTTTACCTTGTCTATATTTATGACAGTCTTGTTTTGAGTTTTGTTGGTGACATCTGTTGGCGCATTGTTTGAAGAGTAGATGTATGCCGCAACAGCCGCAAGGGCAATAACCAAAATTACGATTGCGATTAATATTATCTTATTTTTATCCATAATATTTCACCTGTTCTAATATATGTCTTATCAAGTATTTAAAAATAAAGGCATTTTAATACCATATATATTGAATTGACCCTATAATTACACCTAAGTTGACTTTTTGCAATTGTCACTGAATTTTTAGAGTAGGGTTAAATTATTAATACTATGTCGGATATAAAATTAATTATCTATAAATTATAATATTTTATTTAGGTGTAACGATAATGTATAAAAAAATTTTATTACCTACAGACGGTTCAGGATACGCTGAACAGGAAGTTGAAAGAGTCACTGACCTGATTGCCGATGACGGTGAAATAATCATCCTGTCAGTTGCAGGAAAACTTACCTCAAGCGCCTTTCAAAGCGGGAAAAAAGTCAGAAAGCTCAATGAAAGGATGAAAAAGGAAGCTGAAGCTGCTGTAAAAAGCATGGAAAAGATGTTCGATGACTCATTGAACGTGAAAACAATGGTGAAAACAGGCTTTCCGGCAGATACCATTGTGGAAGTTTCAGAAGAGCTTGATGTCGATTTGATTGTTATTTCCGCATCAGGTAAAAGCGGACTTCACAGATTCATTATTGGAAGCGTCGCTGAAAAAGTTTTGAAAAATTCAGATAAAGATGTATTGCTGGTACACAACAAATAGGTGAACATATGGATAGAAATCAGACTATCATAGCTGCAGTAATAGTAATAATCATTATAGCAATCGGCTCATTCATGTACATATCAGCCAATAGCCACAACACCAAAATCGAAGTGCTAAACAACGGCACCCTGAAAAACGGAGATTCCATTACTGTCCTGCTTACAGACGAGTACAGGAATGTCTATCCGAATGAAGTCATTGACATCAAGATTTTGGATGACTCCGGATGGGCCCACAAGTATCAGGTCACAACAGGTGAAGATGGCCAGGGTTCTGTTGAACTTGTAGCTCTTGAAAACGGTAACTATACCGTTCACTGCGACTACAACGGTACATTGTTCAACAAGCAGTCAAACGCTGTTGCCAATCTGGCTATTAATGATGGATTTTAGTCAAGTGATATAATGGTTGAAAAAACTAAGAAGAGAATTTTTTATTATGATGAGCTGAGGGCATTGGCTATCATAATGGTAGTTTTATGCCACGTGGTCATTCTGTATCGTCCATTCACATACGATACAGCAATCCATTCAGTTCCGGGACTGTTCTATATACTTACACATGTAGCTGTTCCTATATTTTTCATGCTGAGCGGAGCCCTTCTTCTGGACAGGACATATGATCTTCCCGGATTTTTCAAAAAGAGATTTACAAGAATCCTTTTGCCGTTTCTTTTCTGGGCCATAATAGCTGCAGCGATATCAGTATTCGGACTTCACAACAGCTATGGTGAAGCATACAAAATATTTTCCGGTAAAAACAGATGGACATGGTTTGTATGGGCAATGATGGGAATATATCTGGTTTTGCCTATTGTAAACTCATTCATAAAAAGATACAAGATTAGAGGAGCCGAATATTTCATTATAGTGTGGCTTGTTACAGTCATTTTATCAACATTCCACCAATATCCGTTCTACAGACTTGAGCTTTCATACTTTGCAGGATATATGGGATATCTCGTATTGGGATACTGGATTGTAAACAAGAACGTGAGAATTTCAGATTTAAACGCAATACTGATTGGTTTTCTATTGTTTATATCATCAATTTCAATTGACTTTTACGTGTTTATGAACAACATTCCGAAAATAGAGACAAAATACCTTTCACTGTTTGTCGTTATCGCATCATTTGGAGTGTTTTTGATGTTCAAGCGTTATGCCCACTACTGCGATACACACCAGACTTCCCTTTTGGGCAGACTGCACTCAAAAATAGAAAACGGAAAATTGGGAAGGGCAATATTTTCAATAAGCGTGTGCAGCTACGGAATGTATCTTGTAAACAGCCTTCTTTATAAAATCATCAAGGATTTCATTACAATAAATACATTAAAGATCATGCCGATTCTCTTTATTGGAGTTCTTTTCCTTTCATGGCTGTTTGTATATGCTCTAAGCAAGGTTCCTGCATTGAAAAAATTCAGCGGTGCGGGATAGATTCATTTATTTTTATTTATCATAATTTAGGAGACAAATAATGGTTAAAGTTTCAGTTATCATGCCTGTTTATAATGCTCAGGATTACCTAAAGGATGCAATTGACGGAATTTTGAATCAGACACTGGACGATTTGGAATTGATCTGTGTCGATGACGGGTCCGTTGACGATTCCTTGAAAATCCTAAACGAATACGGCGAAAAAGACAGCCGTGTCAAGGTTTATCACCAGGAAAACCGAGGCGGAGGAGCCGCAAGAAACGTGGCGCTCACACATGCCACAGGAGAATACCTCTACTGCATGGATGCCGATGATACGGTTGAGCAGACCGCACTTGAGGAATGCTACAACATAGCTGTCGAAAAGGATTTGGACTTTATAATTTTCCAGGCAAACAACTATGATGTCGACACAGACA
Organism: Methanobrevibacter sp.; assembly: GCA_017407115.1. Classification (GTDB taxonomy): domain Archaea; phylum Methanobacteriota; class Methanobacteria; order Methanobacteriales; family Methanobacteriaceae; genus Methanocatella. The sequence goes on from JAFQXD010000067.1 coordinate 37,433, forward strand.
CATACAACAACTTCCAGATATTCAGAATGGACAACATTGCAGACAAGGTAGGAGACAAAATATTCAGCTACCGTGACCTTGGAGATTTGCTTTTTGAGACATCATCAACTCCATGGTGCAAATTCTACAACCTTGATTTCGTTAAAAGGACCGGTGCGCAGTTTGCGGAAGGACTCATTTTCCACGACAACACATTCTGGTGGGAGATACTGCTCAACGGTGAGCGAATTTACTTTTACAGGAAATATTTGTATACAAGAAACAATCACTCCAAATCATCCACAGGTGCAGGAGACAGACGTTATCTTGATGCTATAACAATATCAAATTTAATCTGGGACATATTCTTCAAATACGACCAGTTCGACAACTACAAAAAGGGACTGGGCATGAGAAAGTTCGACAAGGTTCTCCACTGGTATGACAGGATACAGGAAGACCTCAAGGAGGAATATTTCCAGGCAATGAAAACAGATTACGAAAAGATTGCAGAAGACAGAAAGTTCTGCGAAGACTTCACACCGGCATTGTCAAAAAAGAGCAAAGAAATATTCTACAATGTCCTTAAGGCAGATAACCATGATGAGTTCGATGAACTGATGAAGTCAAAAAAAAATGACCAAAAACCAAACAAATTCAAAAGAGCTCTAAAAAGGATTTTCAAATAGGTGAGGATATGGTTAAAGTTTCTGTTATTATGCCTGTATATAATGCTGAAGATTATCTTAAAGAATCAATAGACTGCATATTGGACCAGACCCTGGAGGACTGGGAACTGATATGTGTTGATGACGGATCCAAGGACAATTCCCTTGCAATGCTCAATGAATATGCGGCCAATGACAGCCGTATCAAGGTATTCCATCAGGAAAACCAGGGTGGGGGAACCGCAAGAAACGTTGCAATAACCCATGCCACAGGAGATTATCTCTACTGCATGGATGCAGATGACATGATAAACAGTGACGCACTTGAAAAGCTTTACTACCTTGCCCTTAGAAAGGATTTGGACGTTATCATATTCCAGGCAATAAACTATGACGACAAGCTTGACAAGACCTACCACAACGACTATTATGACATGTGGGAAATTGCCGATTTTGTAGGCGATGACGTCTTCAATATCGACGATTTGGGAGACTATATCTTCAAGATATCAGTTACACCATGGTGCAAGTTCTACAACCTGGACTTTGTCAAAAGGTCCGACGCCAAGTTTGCCGAAGGGCTCATTTTCCACGACAACATATTCTACTGGGATGTCGTTTTCAACGCAGAGAGAATGTACTTTTTAAGGGAATTCTTATATACAAGAAGAAGGCACATCACATCATCCACCGGTGCCGGAGACAAAAGGTACATCAGCACAATCACAATCAACAACATGATAATTGAGAGATTCATCAAATACGGATACTTTGAGCAGTATAAGGAGCATCTCTACAACAGAAAAATCAGACTGGTCTACAGGAGATTCACTGAGGTCCAGGACCAGTACAAGCCGTTCTTTTTCAAAAACATGAAGGATGACTTCCAGATGCTTGTCGACCATGAACTCATGGAAGAGGCATTGGAATGCCTGAAGCCACTTTATCGCTCAGTATTTGAAGATGTAATCGCATCCAAAGACTATGACGAGTTCAAGGTACTGGAAGCAAAAAGAAAAGCCAAACCGTCAACCAGTATTGTCAAAAGGGTTTACAGGAAAATTTTAAGATAGGGGTTTTGCATGGTAAAGGTTTCCGTAATAATGCCCGTTTTCAACGCAGAGGAATATCTAAAAGAGTCAATCGACTGTATTTTAAACCAGAGTCTTTCAGACTGGGAGCTCATATGTGTCGATGACGGGTCATCAGACAGTTCCCTGGATATGCTCAATGATTTCAAAACCAAAGACGAAAGAATTAAAGTGTATCATCAGGAAAACCGTGGCGGAGGTGCTGCAAGAAACGTGGCGCTCACACATGCCACAGGCGAATATGTCTACTTTATGGATGCCGACGATTCGATTAAGGAAAATGCCCTTGAAAAGCTATACCAGTTATGTGAAGAAAAGAATCTGGATTTCACTATTTTTAAGGCAATAAACTATGACGAGGACACCGACAGGTATTATGAAACTCCCGACTATTCAATGGAAAAGATTGCCGAATTTGCGAAGGACAAAATCTTCGCCTTTGAGGATTTGGGCGATTTGATATTCAACATCACAGTAACCCCATGGTCCAAGTTCTACAACAGGGAGTTTGTCGAAAAAAGCGGAGCCCAATTTGCTGAAGGCCTTATATTTCATGACAACGTATTTTTCTGGGAAGTGCTATTCAATGCCAAAAGAATCTTCTTTTTGGATGAGTTTCTATATACCAGAAGAAGGCATTCGGCATCATCAACAGGTGCAGGTGACAAACGCTACGCAAACATCATCATCATAGTCAACAGAAACATAGAGCTGTTTTTTAAATACGGACAGTTTGAAAAATTCAAGCACATTCTATACAACAAGAAGGTATTCTGGATATATATGAGGTATGAAAATATCCAGGACAAATACAGGCAGTTCTTTTTTGATGAGATGAAAAGGGACTTCTCTAAAATGCTTGCACATGAAAGATATGAGGAATTTATCAGCTTGCTAAATCATAAAAACAGATCCATTTTCGAAGCATGTGTTGAAAACGCCACAACCGATGATTTTGACCGTCAGCTTTCAAAGTCCCTGAAATCAAATAAAATCAAAAAAGCATTTAATAAGGCAAAAGGACTGTTTAAAAAATAGCTTTTTATATGTGTTTATATAAATATTATTATATTATACTTAATTAATTAATCATGGAGTGAATTTTATGAATATTACAGTTATCGGAACAGGTTATGTAGGACTTGTTACAGGAGCCTGCTTTTCCAAGATGGGAAACAAGGTATACTGTGTTGATATAGTTGAAGAAAAGATTGAAGGATTAAAGAACAACATTTTACCGATTTTTGAACCTCATTTAGGTACATTAGTAAAAAACAGCCAGGAAAAGGGAGATTTGATATTCACAACAGATATCAAAGAGGCTTTGGATGATACAGACATCATTTTCATTGCAGTTGGAACCCCTATGGCTGAAGATGGAAGCGCAAACCTCGACTATATTTTCTCAGCCGCTTCAGACATTGCAAACAACATCACTCACGATTCACTGGTAGTAATCAAATCAACAGTTCCTGTCGGAACAGGATTCAAGGTAAAAGACCACATCAACGCAATCCTTAATGAAAGAAATTCTAATGTTAAAATCGACATTGCATCAAATCCGGAATTTTTAAAGGAAGGTCATGCTATTGAGGACTGCCTTCACCCGGACCGTGTCGTAATAGGTGCAGAAAGAGATGAGGTGTTTGAAACCCTGAAGGATTTATATTCCACATTCGTACTCAACCACGACAGGTTTGTCCTGATGGACATAAAAAGTTCAGAAATGACAAAATACGTTGCAAACGCTATGCTTGCAACCAAAATCTCATTCATGAATGAGATTGCAAACATCTGTGAAGTGACAGGTGCCAACGTTAAAAACGTGCGTTTGGGTATCGGTTCAGATTCAAGAATCGGATACAACTTCATCTATGCGGGATGCGGATATGGGGGAAGCTGTTTTCCAAAGGACGTGCAGGCATTAATCAACACTGCACAGGTCAACGGATATGAGCCTAAGATTCTTGCAAACGTAGAGCTTGTAAACAAAAAGCAAAAAACCGTGCTTGTCAAAAAGGTAACCGACAGGTTCGGAGAAGACCTAAGCGGAATGACATTTGCAATCTGGGGACTTGCGTTCAAGCCTGGAACAGATGACGTAAGAGAGGCAACATCCCTTGTCGTGGCATCCCAGCTCATAAAGCATGGAGCAAAAATCAAGGCATATGACTCACAGGCAACAGAAGAGTTCAAAAGGACAATCGATGATGCGTGCCTTGAATCCATCGAGTTTACCGATGGAAGATATGATGCAATTGACGGCTGCGACGCACTCATACTTATCACTGAATGGAAGGAGTTCAGAAACCCTGACTTCAGATTGCTTTCAGAAAAGCTTAATCACAATGTCATATTTGACGGAAGAAACATATATGACAAGAAAATCGAAAACTTAGGATTCGAACTGTATCAAATTGGTTGTTAGGTGTTAATATTGGTAGAAGTCTCTATTATAGTACCGGTTTATAATGTAGAAAAGTATGTTGAAGAATGTCTTGACAGCATATGCAATCAGACATTTGAAGACATTGAAATCATATGCATAAACGACGGATCCACAGACGGATCTCTGGAAATCCTTGAAAGGTATGCGGATAAGGATTCAAGGATATCCATTACCTCCCAAAAAAACAGCGGACTTTCCGCAACACGTAATGTAGGATTAAGGCTGTGCAAGGGAAAATACATTTACTTCATGGATTCAGACGACATTCTGGAACTGGACGCCATCGAAAGGCTACACACACTCTCTGAAGAAAATTCCCTTGACATGATAATCTTCAAGCTTTTGAGCTTTTATGATGAAACCGGCGAGAGATTTGAAAACAAGTATTATGACATGAGCTATCTTAAAGGCCTCACACCAGACAACATATTCTCATATAATGAAATCAGACAGAACATCTACAAGATTTCAGCAAACGTCCAGGCCAAATTCTACAGAAGCGACCTTATAGGAGACATGGAATTTGAAGAGGGACTTATCTTTGAGGACAATCCATTTACTGTGGAGTCAATATTCAAGGCAGAAAGGATAATGTATCTTGAGGAATCCCTGTGTCTTAAAAGGGTCAGAAAGACCTCCATTACCGCATCACACAACAGGGACTTTGTTGACGTCATACCTATTGCTAACAGAATAATCGACCTTACAAGACACTACGGCCACTACGATGAGCTTAAAGTTCCACTAATAAACAAAAAGTTCAGAAGGATTTTCGTTAGGTATGAGGATATCGACGATGAGTACAAGGATTACTTCTATGAAAAGATAAGAGAGGACTTCAAAGACAGGCGTGAAGAATACGCAGAAGTGATGGAAGACAACTCCAAAATGCATGACTATGTCAACAAGATCATTGATTGTGAAAGCCGCAGTGAATTTGAACTGTTTGATGAACTTCACAAGGTTAATATTGAAAACAGAAAACTTAAAAGAAAATACAAAGCCATCAAAAAATACAACACCGCAAGAATCCAGTTCAAAAACATCGGAAGTTCCACAAACAGCATTGAAATTATTGAAAGTTCCGACGATGATTTAGGCATTAAAGTTCCACAGAACCTATGTGATGAAAACGGAAAAGCTGTGGTAATTCACAGCGACGTAAATTCACTTGACCTGAAGCTTAGAGCCATCGGAGACGGGCTTTTGACAATTGACTTTAAAAGTTACAACATAAATTTGGAAAACGGCGAAAGGTTCCTAATCTACATAGACTATACGGATATTACAATCAATGGTAGAAATTACATCACCGAAAGGACAATGGTTAACTTTGTTGAGCCGTTTACAATAGAAAAGCGTGTTGCAGACTCAGATATTCTAGACATTCATGTGGAATGGGAATCAGTTTCAGGCAACACCCCCTACATAAACAAATACAGGGCCCTGAAAAAGGAGTACACTCCTATGAAAAAGGATTATGAGCACGTAAAAAAGGTAAACAAGATGCTTTACAAACAGCTTGGTGTCATGAGGTCATCCACCAGCTGGAAGGTCACCAAACCTATTCGAGTTGTAGGGGATTTTGCAAAGGGAAATAAAAAATAGTTTACTTTTTCCTTTTATTATTTTTCAAATGACTAATTTTCAAACATAAATAAATAAATATATTAAACACTAAAGTATTAACTGTAGAGAAAATTCTACAATATAGTTATAACTATTCGGTGTTTTAAAATGAAAAAAAAGATATGTATTATTTTGGCTATCGTCCTCGTATCATGTATGATGGTAGGATCTGTTAGCGCAGGTATATTTGACTTTTTAGGTGGCAGTTCAGGTTCATCTACAACAAACGACAATAATACTTTCATTGTTGGTTTTGATGCAGAGTTCCCACCTTACGGATTTCAAGACGATAATGGAAGCTACACTGGTTTCGATTTAGAATTGGCAGAAGAAGTTTGTAAAAGAAACAATTGGACTTTCGTCGCACAACCAATTGATTGGGATGCAAAAGATGCTGAATTAGATTCAGGTTCCATCGACTGTATCTGGAACGGATTCACTATTGATGGAAGAGAAAGCGAATACTTATGGTCCAACCCATACTTTGACAACAGACAAGTAATCGTTGTAAGAGCTGACTCCAACATCACCTCCTTGGAAGATTTAGCTAACAAAACAGTTGAAACTCAAAAAGATTCATCTGCATTAGCTGCTCTTGAAGGAGACAACAAAACAATTGCAGACGTATTTTTAGCTTTAAATCAAGTAGCTGACTATAACACTGCATTCATGGACTTGGAATCTGGAGCATGTGATGGTGTAGCTATTGATATTGGTGTTGCACAATACATCATCAATCAGAAAAACGCTACCGACAAATACATCATATTGAACCAATCAATTACAACCGAACAATATGGTATCGGATTTAAAATAGGAAATGACGCATTAAGAAACCAAGTACAGAAAACATTGGATGAAATGTTTGCTGACGGTACTGTGCAAAAAATTGCAGCTAAATACGGTATTTCCGAAGACGCTTTAATCATGCCACAATAAAAACATATAGTTAGAGGGGAGAATTTTTAATGTTATTCAGTAAAGTAATAGAATTATTGCTTGGAGGTATGGTCACTTCTATAGAAATATTCTTGCTTACTCTATTATTCTCTCTTCCTCTCGGTTTAGTTGTAGCCGGAGGAAGAATGAGCAGGTTTGCACCGCTCAGATGGATAGCAAAGGTTTATATTTCTATCATGAGAGGTACTCCATTGATGTTACAATTGATTGTCGTTTTCTTCGCACCGTATTATATATTCGGCATTAACCTTTCTGCAGATTATAGATTCATAGCGGTTATCATCGCTTTTACAATCAACTATGCTGCATATTTCGCTGAAATATATAGGGGAGGAATAGAATCAATCAACAGTGGTCAATATGAGGCTGCTCAGGTATTGGGTTACAGCAAATTTGAAACATTTTTCATAATCATCCTACCTCAGGTCATTAAGGTAGTTCTTCCTTCAATAACTAATGAAGTTATAACACTTGTAAAGGATACTTCCCTGTCATTCGTTATTGCAATTCCTGAAATGTTTACTGTTGCCAAACAGATTGCAGCATCAGAATCATCAATTTCTGCATTGCTGGTAGCAGGTGTGTTCTATTATATATTCAACATATTGGTTGCATTCGTAATGGAACGTTTCGAACAAAGACTTGATTATTATGAATAGGAGGAGTATTTTATGAGTTTGCTAGAAGTTAAAAATCTCAAAAAAAGTTTTGATGACAACATAGTATTAAAGGATATTTCTCTTAATGTCGAAAAGGGAGAGGTATTGGCCATTATCGGACCTTCCGGATCTGGAAAATCAACACTTCTTAGATGTATTACCGATTTGGAACAGGAAGATAGCGGCGAAATCAATTTTGACGGAACATTCGGTTTGGTATTTCAGAACTTCAACCTGTTTCCGCACCATTCAGTAATGAAAAACATTACAAATGCACCGATTCGCGTACAGAAAAGAGACAAGGCTGAAGTCTTTGATCACGCACGCAAGCTTTTAACTCAGATGGGCCTGTCAGATAAGGAAGATGCCTATCCATGTGAGCTTTCAGGCGGTCAGCAGCAAAGGGTGTCCATTGCACGTGCTCTTGCAATGAATCCGGACATTCTGTTTTTCGACGAACCGACCTCAGCGCTTGACCCTGAGCTGACAGGAGAGATATTGACAGTTATCAAAGAGTTGGCTGCACAGCATATGACAATGGTCATCGTCACTCACGAAATGGCTTTTGCTCGTAATGTTGCCGATACAATTATCTTTATGGATGATGGAGTTATTGTAGAGGAAGGCAGCCCTGAAGAAGTATTTTCTTCAGATAACCAAAGAATGAAAGATTTCTTAGGTAAATTTTACGATTAGATTTATCTAATCTCCCTACTTTTTTTTATAAATTTAATTTTTCACACCCAAATCATTTTCAATAAATATATTAAAGATTGTGACTAAAATAGTATTAACTACTTATAGTATATGGGTGTTGATAAATGAAATGTTCAAATTGTAATAGCGAAAATTCCGATACTGCAAAGTTCTGCAAGAAATGCGGAACACCACTAAACGGAAAGACAATTAATCATGAAACAATGATTAATTCAATGAGTAACAACAAGTCACAGTCAGGTGACAATACAACAAAGATCATAATTATTGCTTTGGCTATTGTTGCTGTTGTTTTGGCAGGCGCATTCATATATCTTTATGCATTCGGTGATTCCGGTGCAAGCGACTCAAACAGCAATACACAATCTGCAAGCCAAAATTCAAATCAGGTTCAATCAGCAGAGCCTGCACAGTCTTCCCAACCTTCACAGCCTTCAACATCCTCAATGAGGATTAGAGGTGGAAGCTTCTATACAGGAAGTGCCGAATCGGACAAGACTTATGCGCAAATTTATGTAGGTACTGAATATTCAGGACAAAGCGTTATAGTACAGATATTCTATTCAAGAAACGGTAATGCACTTAACCACGGTAATATGGTTCCTGCTCACGTTCACTCTGACGGATACCTTTACATTACCAGTGCTGATGCATATCACTACTATCCTGACTTTGCAAAGATTAACCTGTATGATTCAAACAGTGTCCTTATTGACACACAGAGTGTTTCCCTTTCACCTACAAGTGGAACTCAAACATTCTAATCTTTTTTTCTTTTTTTTACTTTTTTTAATTATTCGAGTGATTAATATGCAGTACGGTTTAATGACATATAAGTATACAATCAATTTGGGAAATGAGATACAGAGCATTGCTGCAAGAAGATTTCTGCCAAAGATAGACCATTGCATAGACCATGAAAAGCTACATCTTTTTAGAAATCCCGAAAAGGTAAAGATGATAATGAATGCATGGTATCTGGACTGCCTTGATTCATGGCCGCCTTCAGATGACATTGATCCTCTTTTGATATCAATGCATTTCAACACTTCCGTAAACGACACTAAAGAAGTGATTCTTAAAAAGGATAGCAGGGAATTTTTTGAAAGCTACGGTCCGGTCGGATGCAGAGACCCTTCCACTTTGAAGCTTTTAAGGGAAAATGACATTGATGCATATTACTCAGGATGTCTTACCCTAACATTGGACAACAAAAACCCCCAATATGAACCTGACAATCCATATATAGCAGTCAACGTCTTCAAGCCATGGCAGGTTATCAAATACCTGAGGACAAAAACCGACATGCCGATATATGACGTCTATCAGCTGACTTTCAATTCATTCAACCCGGATTACATTAAAGACAAGCCTGACCATTACAAGCTTACCTCATTTTATACAGAAGATGAAAAGATGTTTCAGGCCGAAAACTTCCTTGCAATATATGAAAATGCATCATGCGTAATAACAGACAGGCTTCACTGCGCACTTCCGTGCCTTGCCCTGAATACGCCGGTTCTTTTTATTGACACCGCACAGTACGGTCTTGAAAGGCTTGGAGGCCTTACGGATTTTGTAAGAAAAGCTACCTTTGAAGACTACAAGAATGACTATTCCATATTTGACGTTGAAAAGCCTGCGAAAAATCCGGATGACTATCTTAAACTCAGAAAAGATCTCATCAAAAGGACAAAGGAATTTACAGGCCACATCAATGACTCATATCTGATGAACGATTCCAACAGATTATATGATAACATCAATCTTTTATGCAAAAATTCAAGAAAGACCAAAAAGTACATGAGGGATGTTGACAGTATTATAAATGACTATCAAAATGAAATAGAAAAGAAAAACAGACTGATTGAAGAGCAGAAAAGAAAGATTGAAGAATTGGAAAATTCAAAATCAGGAAAATTTAAACTTTTTAAAAGGTGATTTAAATAAAATTTGGTTTATTGACATATAATTATACAATGAATTTGGGAAATGAGGTTCAAACCATAGCCGCAAGGCGATTTTTACCTAAAATCGATTATTATATAGAGCATCACAAGATACATGAATTCGATGATGACAGTGATGTGAAGACCATAATGAATGCATGGTATTTGAACTGTCCTGAGGCATGGCCTCCATCTGAAAATATCGATCCTCTTCTGGTTTCAATGCATTTTGCTTCTGTAAAGCCAACACAAAAGGCTGTTTTAGCACAAAAAAGCAAGGATTATTTTGCAAATCATGGTGCTGTCGGATGCAGAGACCAGTACACAGCAGATTTTTTAAACAAGAATGGAATCGATGCATACTTTTCAGGATGTTTGACATTGACACTGGACTCAGGAAACAAATTCAATCCTGTTGATGATGATAATGAATACATTCTAATAAACTGTGATGATTCAGACAGATTGGTTTCATTTTTAAAGGACAAAACAGATAAGGAACTTTATGTGATAAACCAGGATTATGCTCCGTCATTTAAAAAGGCCTGGCCAGGCCAGATTCCAAAGTCCCTCTATAACCATACGTCATATTGGAATTATGAGGAAAAGCTGTTTCTTGCAGAAAACATGTTGCGAGTATATGAAAATGCAAGCTGTGTGATTACAGACAGACTGCACTGCGCCCTTCCATCACTTGCACTCAAAACACCAGTTCTGGTTTTCAATACAAGAAACAAACAGGATAGATTTAAGGGATTGAAGGAACTTTTCAACATTTCCAACATAAAGGAATATGAAAACGACTTCAGCATTTTCAACGTAAATGACCCCTCTGAAAACTCAGATGCATATCTTGAAATCAGAAATGAACTTATTAAAAAATGCAGGAAATTCACAGGACACATTGAGGATTCATGCTATTCAACAAGAAGCTATAGTGAATTGCTCAACAGGAATGTTCTTCTCTTTTCAAAACAGACCGAAGATACCAGAAATTATATAGTTGATGTATTGGAAATGGCTGAAGACTATGAAAATGAAATAGAAAATCAAAAACAAACAATTGCTAAACAGGAAAAAATAATTAAGGAAATGCAGAATTCCAATAGCTGGAAATTGACAGGACCATTAAGGAAAATAAGAAGATTATAGTCTATTTTCTTCTTATTGTCTGCATAGTTTTTCTAAGAGGTTTAGTGATTTTCCAGCTTGTGGATGTTATTACCTCTTCCTTATATTCTTTCAGTTTTTTATTTTGCTTTTCAAGTCTGCTTTTTTGTTTTTTGAGTTTTTCATTATCCTTTTTAAGTGTTTTGTTTTCGGATTCAAGCTTGCTTGCTTTTTTAACAGCACTTTCATACTCATCCTTAAGTGTCGCCTTTTCCACAATGTCTTCTATTTCACTTTCGACATATATGTCAGCAAAAAGGTCTTTCCATTTGTGGGCAATGTTTGACAGAGTATAGTTATTGGTTATTTTATCCTTTCCCCGTTTACCCATCTCAATGGCAATTTCCGGATTGTCCAGCAGTTTTAAAATGGCTTTGGAAAATCCTTCAATGTCTCCCTGTTCTATAAGTATTCCATCGACATCGTTTGATATTAGTTCTTCAGGCCCGTAATAGCATTTGTAGCTTATGACTGCTGTTGAATTTGTCATGGATTCCAATATGGACATCGGCAGACCTTCATATTTTGATGTCAGAAGTGTTGCCAGGGATTTCTGCATTGGTTCTGCTATGTTATTGGTGAATCCTTTGAATATGATTCTATCTTCAAGTTTCAGCTCCTTTACCAATTGCTTCAACTTTTCTTCTTCTGCCTTTTCTGCAGGATCAGATGCTCCTCCATATATCTCCAATACTGCATTTTCATTTTCTTTTGAAACAATTTCGAATGCCCTGATTGCATCGCTGAGATTCTTTTGGGCAGAAATTCTCGCAAATACTGCCAATTTGTTTTTATCCTTTTCAACGCTTTCATATTCAAGGTCCTTTTCAAAAACAAAATTTGGTATTACAGCCAGCTTTTTTGGGTCATATAAATCGGCAAGGTCTTTTTTCAAATCATCGGTAAGCAAGACCACTTTGTCAAGATTGTCAAATTGCTTGAGATGCTTTACATGAGGGTCAATATCGTTTCCAGGTAAGAAATCGACAAACGGACTTCTATGCAATGCTCCTATTTTATATGCATCTTTTGTAGAGATTCCGTTTGCATCATACCAGTGTGAGGTTGAATCACACACTATATAAGGCTTTTCCAAATCAAGGCAGACTTCATCAAGAAAATGGTACAGGAATCTCTTCTTTCCCTTGAATTCGAATGAAATTTCGGATTTTCTTTCATTCAATATGAATTTTTTATTTTCCTTGTCATTTGTAAGGAAATTGAAGCCGTCTTTTGTATAGTATCTGTTGAACTCTTCACTTTCCTCATATACAAGACACCCATCAATGTAGAGTTCGCTTTTCACAAGTTTGGAGTCATCATAATGGTTGAGGGTGACTGACTTGTCGCTGTTTTCTATTTTAATAATGTCGTCTGAAGTTTCCCCACTAAGTGTAGGCATGTTTTCGCCCAGGGTGTTCTTGTTGGAATAGTATTCGAATATATTTATGAAATTTATTTTTTGCGAATACTGGTTTTTGCTTTGAAAGTAGTTCTTAATGTAATCATAATTCTTTACAGGCCCGACATTCAGGAGAGTAATTTTAAAACCCTCTTCTGCAAGGTAATTTGCCCTGTAGAGTACAGTGCGTCCAAGGCCTCCCATTTCGATTTCAAGTTTAGGTGATAGAAAATAGATGTTTTTGCTTTTTATCGTTTCTTCAAGTTCATATTTTTTAGGTGAAAATTTATATGACATGATATCGGACAGTTTAAGAGCGTCAGTCAATTTATCTTTCAAAACCAAATCAACAAATGCCTTGTAGTTATCTGAAAGATTGGTCTTGTCGAGATTTTTGAGTTTTGATTTGTTGTATTTTAAAACTGTTATTTTTTCCTCTTGGCAAACATCATTTGTTATGAAATTTTCAATCCATGATGTGAGGTTTGTATCATTCAAATCTTTCATTAAATCTATCTTATTTTCAATATCTGCCATGAAATCACCTAAAGTATAGTTTAAATTTTGTTACATTGCATTAATAAGTTTTTTTAAGATAATCACATATAGATAATAACATGAAGATATCAGTCATCCTTCCGGTTTACAATGCTGAAGAGTATATCGAAAAGGCAATCAGAAGTGTCTTGAACCAGACTCTTGATGATTTTGAGTTGATTGTTGTAAATGACGGTTCAACCGACAATACACTAAATATCATCAATGAGTTTAAAGATTCAAGAATCAAGCTCATCTCACAGAAAAACTGTGGTCCTGGCGCTTCCAGAAACAGGGCTTTGGAAATATGTGAGGGTGAATATGTCATGTTTTTGGACAGTGACGATTGGTTCTGTCAGGACGCATTGAAAATGGCTTACGAAGAGGCAAAGTCAAACATGACTGACATCACTATTTTTCAGATTATTAAATACTACAACGGAGAGTACAGCCAGAACAGCTGGTTTAATCTTGACAATTTTCCAAAGCAATTCGAAAACCGCATATTCAATCCCCATGAATGCAGAGATTTTCTATTTGACATATCGGTCAGTGCATCCCAGAAGATTTTCAAAAGGCAATTTCTAAATAAGATCAATGCAAGATTTCCAGAAGGAATTTATTTTGAGGACATGCCGTTTTTCTTTTACACTTTCCTTAAAGCAGAAAGGGTTTCCATTATTAAAAAACATTTATATGTAAGACAAAAGCATTCCGGCTCCATTACAGAATCTGTTGATTCCAAATTTTTGGATACGGTTGAGGCCGGTCAAATTTTAATGGACATTTTTATAAAAAATGGTTGGTATGATATGTATCTCTTTGATTTACTTGCCTTCAAAATCAATGGTCCTCGATATGCTTTAATGGGCATTGAAGAAAAATACAAAGAGAAGCTATTTCTATTAATTAAAAAGGACTACGAACAAATTAAATCAAGTCAATATTATCAGGACTATATTGATAATTTGGGTCCGGTAAAAAGAAAATTTTTCACCGACGTGCTTGGCTCTGATGACTATGAGGAGTTCAGGACCCTAAACCAGACAAACTCATCGCCGGCAAAATAGCTGATTAATACTGATGTAAGTGTAATCAGGACAAATATTAAAAATACATCCAACGGCATAAGCACATAAAACATCACCAGAAGAACAATTTCAGACAATACAAAGACCTTATTCTTACTTCCAATATCGCCGTAGCTCAACACACCCAATACAACCGGAGTCATTATGATTGCAAGAATATATAATATTGACATTTCAAGGCTTATCATTCCATTTATTGGCATGCTAAAAATATACATATAGAGATACATTTCAAGAACTGTGAGGAAAAATCCCTGAACTCCTCCGCAGATTGCCTGGGAAAGAGTATGCTTTTTTAAAAGCACCCTTGACCAGATGACTATCGGGTATATTATTCCAAAAACCGCACCAAAAGGTCCTAAAAGAAGTATCAATGCTGCAATAGGTCCGCTTATTCCTGTGGTGTGGACGCTTATTTTCCATTTTGAAGTTATAACCAAAACAACGCCTGTATTCACTGCATAACATAACAGTAAAAGAGTCAGGAAGTTGTCTGCATGTAAAATTAAGCAGACGACAACGCCGATGAAGTATGATACTATTCCTATTACAAGAGGTGTGAATCTGTCTTCACGGTTTGATATGTCCTTGTCTGTGTTTATTCTTTTTGCCCAGTATATGATGATTGCCATAGGCAGAACTGATGCAAAGACAAGGGAAATCATCTCCAGAACAATGAATTTTGTCCAATCGAAAGCTCCGTTTTCAAATGACAATATGATACATATTATCAAAAAAAGAGGTATCGTAATGATTGGAGGGTTTGTCACTGTTGAGATTGTATCGGCCAATTTATGTTTATTCATATGTCTAGTTTTGTAACTTAGGGTTAAATAAATATTTTGAAGATGAGACATTATTGTTGACATTGCAATAGTTGTCAATGCAACATTTATATATGATGAGGTAATAATAATAGGTTATGAAATCATTAGTAGTTTATTATTCAAGAACAAACATTACAAAAAAGCTTGCAGAAACAATCGCAGGCAAAACTGACGCTGATATAGAAGAACTTATTCCAAAAGTAAACTATAACGGAAAAATAGGTTATGCAAGAGGAGGAAAGGATGCAATATCCTCCAAAGTAATCGATTTGGAAGATTTGAAATACGACCCTGCAGACTATGATATGGTATATCTCGGATGTCCTGTATGGGCATCAAGACCGGCAACACCACTCTATTCCTATCTCAAAATCAACGAAGGAAAATTCAAAAACGTCAAGTTTTTCATAACAGCCGGAAGTTCAGGATTTGAAGGAACCGAAAAGCATATGCAGGAAGCATCCATCAAACCTCAAAAGGTATTGAACCTTACAACAAAAGAGGTCAAAAAGGATTTATTTGAAGACAAGCTCGCATCATTTTTAGAATAGATAACATGTCATTTGAAAATCTTGAAAACACCGATGCAAAGACAATTCCAATCGGAAAGCTCCTCTACATGATAGGAAAAGGCTACATGATGTATGTCAACCGAAACATGGAGGAGTTCGACATCAATATGACTCAGCTTCACCTTCTCTTTGAACTATCTCACAATGCAAACGTAAACCAGGAAAAGATAGCTGAAAGCTGCAGCATCAACAAAGGGGCAGTTGCAAGATCCATCAAGAAACTCGAAGACAAGGGACTTGTGGCAAGACAGGTGGATGAAAACAACAGAAGACAGAACAAGCTGTCACTGACAAAAGAAGGAGAGGAAATCCTTCAAAAGTCATCAAAGGTTCTACATCAATGGGAAGATTCTGTCATATTGGAAGAAGGATACGTGAAAAAGGAATTGCTTCAGCAGGTATTGAAGGAAATAGCTATAAAAACAATGGAATTGAACAACGGAGAGTGTATTAATGGCTAAGAAAAGCAAAAATATTGAAATGATTACAGGAGACCCTAAAAAGGCAATCATAAAACTCGCCCTTCCCATGATGCTTTCAATGCTTCTTATCATGATGTACAATCTGGCAGACAGTATATGGGTAGCCGGTTTGGGTGCGGATGCACTTGCGGCAATAGGATTCATTACACCGTTATTCATGGTGCTTGTAGGTCTTGGAAACGGTATCGGAGCGGGAGCGAACTCTCTGATTGCAAGAAATATCGGAGCAAAAAACTATGACGGCGCAAACAATGCGGCATTGCACGGTATCGTTTTGTCCATAATCGTATCAGTAATATTTACAGTCCTCATTGAAGGTTTGATGGTGCCTATCCTTCAGTTCATGGGTGCCGGCGAGACAATCGGATATGCGATGGACTACAGCTATATCATATTCGGATTCCTGTTCATATTCGTATATTCAGGAGTTGCATCAGCAATTTTCAGATCAGAAGGGGACATGAGAAGAGCCACAATTGCAATAGCTGTAACAGCAATCATGAACATTATACTTGACCCTATTTTCATCTACACCCTTAACTTCGGAATAGCCGGAGCGGCTTGGGCAACCGTAATTTCAGCAACCCTTTCATGCGTCATAATGAGCTACTGGATATGGGGAAAGAAAGACTTATATCTTGACCTTTCATTTAAAAACTTCAATTACTCATCCAAACTTATGATTGACACCCTTCAGGTTGCTATACCTTCAACATTGGAAAATGTGGTATTTTCAGCATTGGCTGTTATCATAAACAGTATGCTTGTAATTGCAGCAGGAACAACAGCTGTTGCGGTATATACAGCATCAATGAGAATCGTGCAGCTGTGTATGATACCGTTGATTGGTCTTGGAACAGCAGTATTGACAGTTGCAGGAGTTGCATACGGTGCTCATAATTACAAAAACCTGCAGACTGCACATTCATATTCAATCAAAGTTGGATTTGCAATATCAATTGCCCTTGGAGCAATAATGTATATATTCGCTCCTCAAATAGCTTCAATATTCGCATACACATCAGCAAGTGCAACATTGGCGCCTGAAATCGCATCAGCACTTTCAGTCCTCACACTATTCGTGCTTGCAATTCCACACGGTATGATGTCAGCAATGGTATTTCAGGGTGTCGGAAAAGGAACATATTCCCTTTTAATCACACTGGCCAGATCATTGGTTATGGAAAGCGTATTTGCATACATTTTCTGCTTCATGTTCGGATGGGGAGTCAGTGGTATATATGCAGGTGTGGTATTCGGATGCTTTGTAGGTGGAACACTCGGATACATTTGGGCAAAATTCTTCATAAGGAAATTCAAACAGATTTCAATCAGAAAATATGCGCCTAAAAGTGAAGTCCAGTAAATGGACTTTATTATTCTTTTTTTTTAAAACCGAAACAAATTTTTTTATAAGATAAAATATATATTAGTGAATATAGGTGTTATGATGAAAGATAAGGTTAAAAAAAGAATTTTTTATTTTGATGAGGTAAGAGCACTTGCGATACTTTTTGTTATATTGTGCCACACAACAACAATGTATCAGCCATACAACTATACCAATTTACACCTGGCCATTCCGGGTTTGCTTAATATGCTCGGTTGGGTTGGCGTACCCTTGTTTTTCATGATAAGCGGAGCCCTACTGTTGAATAGGGAATACGCCTTAAAAGACTTTTTTAAAAGAAGATTCACACGTATACTTTATCCGTTCATATTTTGGATGTTCATTACACTGACCCTGCAGTACGTATTTTTAGGTTCAGGATACAGCCAGCTTTTCAAGGTATTTTTCGGAGTCAAAAGATACACCTGGTTCATATGGGTAATGATGGGCATATATCTCATATTGCCGGTAATAAACTCATTTATCAGGGAATTTAAAATGACAGGAGTCAAATACTTTTTGGCAATATGGTTCTTTACAATCATCCTTCAGACAATAGGAAAATATCCTCTCTTCAAATTGGATCTGGCATCATTTGCAGGTTTCCTTGGATATGTAGTATTGGGTTACTATCTTGCCAACGCTGAATTCAAACTGCCTGACAAGTTGCTTATAATAATAGGCCCTATACTTTACTTTGCATTCTTGGCCATGAACTGGTACTGTCAAGGACACAAGATATTCATATCAGACAGCGCATACACTTCAGTGTTTGTCGTGATGGCTGCTGTTGGAGTGTTCATATTCTTCAGATGCATTTCAGACTACAGCGAAAAGAATACACAATCAATCACTGCAAAAATCCACAACAAAATCGTAAACGGACGTTTGGGAAGCATCATAATTTCAATCAGTATCTGCAGTTATGGAATGTACTTTTTAAACTCATTAATACTCAGATTCGTTAAGGAATGGCACATCACAACATTCAAGATGCTGCCTGTTATATTCATATCAACAGTATTGATATCATGGCTTGTGATGGTGGTCCTGAATAAGATTCCTGCAATAAGAAAATATATCGGAACATAATATCATGGAATTTGTATTGAACAACAAGAGATATTCTATTGTCAACCATGAGCTTTTCATAAACTATCTGATGGTTGACAGCTATTTCAGATACGGATATTCAAAATATGAATATGACATTACTTTTGATTTTATTGATCCGCTTTTAAGCAAGGATAAAATAGAATTCAGCGATATTTTGGAAGGTACAGATGTTCTTGAGGAACTTATTGAAAAGGAGCAGATTAATTTCATTCCGTATGGTCTCAGGATAGATGAGCATCTAAACGGCAACTTCAAAATATCATATCAGGATTTGGAGTTCAAAAACATAAGTGTCGGGGAAGCAATACCCTTTTCAATATTGCTGAACTCCCTTCTTACATACAAGCCAACACTTACATTATCTCAAATCGAAGAGGAGCTTGACTATTTTTTGGAAAAATTCAGAAGCTATTCTAATAAGGATTGACATTCAATTGCGCTTTTGGATTGATAAAGCATGTTGAGGTTTTCTTCCAGTAGCAGTTGTTGCATGTCCTGCATTTTACCTCGCCGTCTCCTTCAATTTGCCAATCGACCAGAAAACTTGGATCATAAACGAAAGGCCTTTGCATGGATATGAAATCAACCTTGGTTTTATTTAAAACATTGTTGATTTGCCTTTGTGTTTTGAGGCCCCCTCCCATGATGACCGGAATGTCAACATTGTCTATTATGTCATTGCAGGCGCTTGCCAAAAGCTTTTTGCCGTAGTTTTCATTTGAAAAGTACTGAGGTGAACGTGGACGTGTAATCTGAAGTGAATCAGCACCATGCTTTTCAAGCAATTTCGCTATTTCTATTGTCTCTTCAAGTGTCATTCCGCCTTTTTGAATATCAAACGCATTCAGTCTGCAGTTTATGTGAAGATTTGTAGTGTTTTTTATAACCTTAATGATTTCAAGAACAATCCTTAAGCGGTTCAATGTGCTTCCGCCATATTTGTCCTCTCTTTTGTTGAAATATGGATTGATGAATCTTGTCAAAAAGTAATAGTTTCCCAATGCTATCTGAATGCCGTCAAAACCTGCATAATCAAATTTTTGAGCGGCAATGATAAAATCAGTTTGGATTTTTCTTATATCTTCAATTGTAACATCTTCGATTTTGATGTTCTGTTCTGTTTTCTTGTTGAACTGCACAAAACCCAATTGGGCAAAAATAGGAACTCCATAGTCATGAACCAAGTCAGTGAGGTCTTTTGCCTCACGCACAAAACGCACATGGTTGACGGTATTTGAATACTTGCTGAATACATCCCTCGGATAGAGTGAGAAAAGTTCAGTTATTATCAATCCGACACCGCTGGCTGCAAGGTTTTCATATCTGTCATATATCTCTGGTGTGAAATTTCCGGACTTTTCACGTTCGGATTCCCATAAACCTGTTCTGACAATACGGCTGTTAAGCTTGAATTCACCAAATTTACAATAATCAAACAAATCTTTCATATTAAATATTATGATTAAAAACAGTATAAAAAATTTTTTACAAAAAAATAAAAAAATAGAGGGAAAAACATTCCCTTTTAATTGCACTTAAATTATGACCAATATACTTACAAGCAATAATGCTAAAAGAGCAAAAATGCCCAGATTATCATTTGCATCAACGACTGCAGTTTCACTGGAAACATTGTTTTCTACACTGGTATTGGAATCGCTTGAAAGAGAATCTTCCGGCATGTCTGGGAAATTCAATGTTTTTGCAACTGAATTTTGACCTGTACTTGCAGGTAATGATGAATCATAATCACTCTCTGGAAGGTATGCATCCAAATTTATGCTGCCATAAAGATAGACCTCTGTAGAATTTTCATAAGAGGAAGTTTCATTTTCTACATCCTGATCATCATATGAATCA
The DNA here is from genome assembly GCA_017407115.1 of Methanobrevibacter sp. Taxonomy (GTDB): domain Archaea; phylum Methanobacteriota; class Methanobacteria; order Methanobacteriales; family Methanobacteriaceae; genus Methanocatella. The sequence goes on from JAFQXD010000067.1 coordinate 57,981, forward strand.
TTGCCGCAGCCATTTGCCTGTTTTGCATAAGCAGATCCAGTCGCATAAGCTGTTTTATGAACTAAATGAGGATAGTAATTGCCATTGGAATAGACTAGTTCATTTCCTTCATCAAATTCATCCCAGGAATCATCATCCCAGGAATCATCATCGTCGTAATCCTCCCAGTCATCATCATCCCAGGAATCATCGTCATCATAATCCTCCCAGTCATCATCGTCCCAGGAATCATCATCGTCGTAATCCTCCCAGTCATCATCATCCCAGGAATCATCATCGTCGTAATCCTCCCAGTCATCATCATCCCAAGAGTCATCGTCGTCGTAATCCTCCCAGTCATCATCATCCCAGGAATCATCGTCATCATAATCCTCCCAGTCATCATCATCCCAGGAATCATCATCGTCGTAATCCTCCCAGTCATCATCGTCCCAGGAATCATCGTCATCATAATCCTCCCAGTCATCATCATCCCAGGAATCATCATCGTCGTAATCCTCCCAGTCATCATCATCCCAAGAGTCATCGTCTTCAGAGTCTTCCCAATCATCATCCGAGTCGTCTGAATCATCATCAGAATCATCATCGACATCATCAATATCGTCCTGACTTAAATAATCACCGCCGACATTTGAATCGTCGAAATCGTCTGAAGCAAAGCTTACTCCAACGCATGAAATTAGAAGTGCAATCAGAATAAAAATCGCGAAAATTCTATTTTTATTCATTAAATTCACCTCAATTTTAACTGTATTAAATTACAATTAATATTAAAAATTATGATTTGATTATATATAAATATATGGAAAAAATAGAGGACATAGAGGAAAAACCTCTATAATCCGAAGAATAAGTAAATTAAGAATACTACGAATAATACCCATACCAATGGATTTAATTCTTTGTATTTTCCGGTTGCAACAAATGCTATTGTGTATGTGATGAAACCAAATGCAATACCTAATGATATTGAATATGATAGAATCATCATAATGATTGTCATGAATACAGCAGCAACTATTGCAAGATTACTCCAATCGATATCTCTGATTTGAATAAACATCAATATACCGACGGTAACTAATGCAGCAGTGGTTACGGATGAAGTGAATAATGATAAAACGGTAGGAGCTAAGAAAACTGAAAGTATGAATAAGATTCCAGTAACAATAGCAGCAATACCAGTTCTTCCACCAAGACCAATACCTGTTGCACTTTCAACATAAGCAGTTACAGTACTTGAACCGAATATAGCTCCAACGATACCTCCAAGAGCATCACTGATAAATGCATTGTTGATTCCTTCGGTAGTTCCATCTTCTTTTACGTATCCACATTCTTTTGCAAGAGGAATCAAGGTTCCAGTTGTATCAAAGAATGTAACGAAAAGCAGTGAGAACAAGATCATTATCAAACTTGGAATGTTTTTAAACAGTTCCCCAAATCCTGAGAGGAATCCTCCGAATACGCTGAAGTCTAAATTAAATGAAACCCATTGTGCAGGAATGGTTGGTAGGACTGCATCAGGAGATGTGAAACCAACTAAACTGAAGACAATTCCTAAAATTGCAGTGATAAGCAATCCAAAAAATACTGCAGCTGGAACTTTTTGAACATATAAAATTAAAGTGATTACAATACCGATTAAAGCAAGCAATACTGGTGGTGAAGCCAAGTTACCTAAAGTTATGAGAGTTGATGGGCTTGCCACTACAATTCCAGCATTCGCAAGACCTAAAAATGCCAGGAAGAAACCTATACCTGCACCGATAGCAAGTTTCAAGTCCTGTGGAATTGCATTTAAAATTGCTTCCCTTAAACCTATAAGAGTTATTATTAAGAACAATACGCTTGATAAGAATACTGCAGCGAGAGCTGCCTGCCATGAAAGACCCATACCTAAAACGATAGTATAGGTGAATAATGCGTTAAGTCCCATTCCCGGAGCGAGACCAACAGGATAGTTGGATAAAAGCCCCATGATTATACAGGCGATACCTGAAGCAATTGCAGTTGCTATAAATACGCCTTCAAGTGACATCCCAGTTTCTGATAACATTCCAGGGTTTACTCCCAAAATATAGGACATTGCAAGGAATGTTGTTATACCAGCTAGGATTTCGGTTTTAAAGTCAGTTTTATTTTCGTCTAACTTAAACAATTTATTTAACATATAACACCTCATTTTCCTATATTATTATTTTAATCAATATGTAGTAATAAAGTATTCGATTATTATTCAGACAGAATAAGTATTTCCTAAAAAATATTCGGAAATTGAATAATTAAATAAGTATATATTGAAGTGCTTACATATGATTAGATAATGTTCAGTTTTTTATCTACCTTTTTAATTGCAGTTGCACTTGCGATGGATGCTTTTAGTGTATCTATGACAAAGGGCTTTACCCAAAAGGATTTGACAAACTCACAGATTTTATATTACGGTCTTTTTTTCGGTGGGTTTCAGGCACTGATGCCCATTTTAGGATACTTCTGCGGCAATATTATAGCATCAATTGTCACATCACTTGCACCGATTGTAGGTTTTGTCCTGCTTTTGATTATTGGTGTCAACATGATTCGTGAAAGCCTATCCGAAAGCGAAGAGGTGAATGATTATTTTTCATTCAAGGAAGTGACACTTCTTGCAGTTGCAACAAGTATCGATGCCTTTGCAGTGGGAATCACAATAGCGCTTTTAAACGACCCGATACTGATATCATCATTTATAATCGGTGTTGTTGCTTTTGCATTCAGCATCGCCGGAATATTTATCGGCAAAAAACTTGGAGACTATGTAGGCGACAAGTTCCAGATACTCGGTGGTGTAATCCTTATACTGATTGGTGTTAAAATATTGTTAGGTTTTTAAAAAAAAAAGTATTTTTTCACTAGCGTTTAGCTAGTGAATTTAAATTATCTTCTGTATCTTCTGTATCTCAATACCTTGATTGTATGGTATGAGAAAAACGCCACAGCTCCTATTATTATTACAATAATAGCATAGGTAGCCAATGTCAGGAAATTGAATGAACCTAAGTCACTTTCCTGCTTTTCGAATGTGATGTTACCTATATGTTTATAGCTAGGAGCGATAGGAATGTCTCCGGCTTCAATTATTGTTCCTGTGAAATTGACGTTGTCGGCCAAACCTCCTGTGCTCATTCCGAATGTTGATCCGTCATCGTTAGCCACATATACGTCAGTCACATTGGATTCATTTCCAACCTGGAAGTTGAAAGTTGTAACGTCACGTCTTGTCAAACCGAATGCATCGGTAATTGCAAGTCTGTTCATGACTTCAATCTTGTCTGTGGTATTGTCAGTGATGTTTCCGGAACGGAAGTAAGTGTATCTGTTTGGCATTGAAATGTATTCGCCGGGATTAAGTTTTCCTGTGAAATGGCCTTTGTCGGTAGCTATTCCATAGTTTCCGTTAGGTGCCTTGATGAAAACATGACCCAATTTGTAAGGTTCCTTGATTGCCTGGATTTGAGACAAACCCTCTTCGGAAATGGTATTGTTTTCATTGATCATTCCTCCGGTAATGTTTTCAATCTTTTCATTGTCCGGACCGTCATCGATTCCACCATATCCTATAATCCATCCGTCGCTTGTAATGATGACCTGACAGAAATATCCTCCTGCTGTCTTGTACTGTTTTATAGCTTGTTTTCCATGCCAATCATCCAATTTTTCAATATAGATATCAGCGCCTGATTCAGCATCCCTTCTAAATGACATGATGCTGTTTGCGCCGTCTTGTTGAAGTATTACAGAACAGCAGCCGGTCATATCACTTGCATTATTGCTTTCAATAATCTCTTGTATGTCATAGATATCGTATTGGTTATCGTCAGCACTAACGCTAATGACTGATGAAAGCAATACAATAATGCCTAAAATTAATATAATCTTTTTAAAATCCATATAATCCTCATTAGTTGTTTTTTTAAAAAAAAATTGTAAATATTAATTTACATATCCTTTTTATATTTTAATTTAATCAATTATTTAAAGTTTTTGTGACTTTTAAACTAAATTATATAAGACTAAATAATCTGAACACTCATGATGCATTTTCCATCACACATGATTGAACTACCTCGAGCTGTAGAGCTCGAGGATTCTTACTTCACGGGCTGTAGATGCTAATGCCTCTAGAATTACCGTGCTAACCCCCCAGTCCCTGAGGTTCACTAAATTTTCATGATAGATTCTCAAACCTTCCATTTGTATGTTTTTTGCAGCATTCGCGTCCCTGTCATGGTGTGTGCCGCATTCGGGGCAAGTCCATTCTCTTTGATTTCTTTTGAGATTTTTGTTGTAGTATCCGCATTGGTGGCAATTTTTGCTTGATGGAAACCACCTGCTGA
>JAFQXD010000006.1 GCA_017407115.1 Methanobrevibacter sp.
AAATTATTATAATAATTGAATAATAGAGAGAGAAGATATATAAGAAAAGATTTAGGCGAAGAAAGAAAAAACAAGGGCAAAAACTGGCTTTTTTTGGCTGTTCCTTGTCCTTGTTCTTGGTTGTGTGTCTTTGTGTCTTCTTGGTGCTTTTTTGGGCTTAATATTTGGAAGTTATAACAAATAATAAAATAAAACTAACTAACAATATTAAAAAAGATATAACAACACTAAATAGATAAATAATATCATTAGATTTTTTTTGCTTTTGGGCTTGCTGTTCTTTTTCTTTGGCTCTTTGTTCTCTTGCCTTTAATATTGCCAATCTTTCGGCGTCTTGCTGTTCCTTGTGCTTTTGCTTTCTCTTTTCTAGTTCTAGGCGTTCGGCTCTTATTTGTTCGGCTTTGGCTGTTGCTTGGTTCTTTTGGTTCTCTTGTTCTTCTTGTTCTTTGAAAATTTGTTTTAATTCTTCAAGGCTGTTAAGTTCTATCATATCCCTAAACTCCTTGAAATTGTTAAAAATCTTTTGCCGTTCTCGTAGTTATAAAATGCCTTTTCAAATCTTTTTTGTTCAATATCTATCAAATCAAATAAAATATCTTTGCTTGTTTTTTGTTGCCATTCTAACATTTTATCAATTAAGATTGAATATTTGTTCTCTATGATGTCCCTTGCTTGTTCTGGGCTGATGTTCTGCCATTTCCATTTATAAATAAATAAATTTACTTTCATTTTTGTTTTACTCTCCTTTTAATAAATTATATTTTTTTAATAACCATTCATTTTTATCATCAAAAGAAATATCATCAATTTTTGCCAACACTTCGGCTAATTTTGTTGAGATTGTGGCTTGTGCTGTTCTTTCGGTCTCCATTCTTTCGGCTAGTGTTCTATAATATGCCATATCTCCAAAATGTCCCAATCTTTCGGCCTCTTGTGCTTTCTTGTTGTAGTATGATTTATTTTCAAAAGTTTTATCAAATTCATTGATTGAGTTTACAAACTCTTTTTCAAGTAGTTCAATTATTTCATTTTTTTTCATTTTTGCTCGTTCTCCTTTTCTAATATTTTATATTTTGCTTGATATATTATGCTTAATTCTAAATTGATGGCGTGTTGTTCCGTTGGTGTTGCTGTTCTTCTGGCTATTATAAGGGCCGTTTGCTTTGCTTTGATATAGTTCATATCGTTCAATCGGTTTAGATTTATCATTTTACATAATCTCCCCAAATCTAGTTACTACTAATTGCCCTTCATAAGTCCAACCAGCAACCCAGCACCAGTTAGCACCTGCTGGCTGAAAATATCATAGTGTTGTTTTAATGCTTGCGTGATAGCCTTTCAATTCTTCCGGTGTGTTCTCTCTTATCAATTCAATTTGTTTTTTTGTTAAGTTCATTTTTTTATTTTACCTTTTGCCGCCGCCCTTTGTCGGCTGTCGCTGTGATGGTGTCTTCGCCCTTTTTGCTCTCCCATCGTTAAAAAGTTTATCAAATTATTTTTCATTTGTCAACAACTTTTTAATATTTTTTTACACTTTTTTATTTTGCCATTTTTTCACTTCTGGCATCTTGTCGGCTCTTGCTGTTCTTGGTTCTTGGCTTGTTCTTGGTTCTTGGTGTTCGGTTGCTGTTCCCATCATCTCCCAACAGTCCAGCACTTGCCCATACCCTTAATTTTTTTCCTTGTGTGTGTTAAGGCACCCCAAACTCAAAATCTCCAAAATTGTTTTTTATCCAACAAAAAACTCCCCAACAAAATATGATGGGGGGTCTTTTTTTAGAATTGCTATAAAAATCAACTAATATGGGGGTTATAACTTACTTACTTCATCTCTAATGCCATTAAGCATTGCTCTTGCTTCGGCTGAACGAACTGTAAAGCCAGCCAATAGTCTTGTTGATTGTGCTATAACTTTGTCAATGATTGCTATAACATCATCTTTTTTAATGTGTGTGCTTTCAGTTGTTTCCCCTTGTTCTACCTTTTTAGGTTTTTCTTTGGCTTTTTTTTCTTCCTTTGGTTGTTCTTCAACCTTTTCTTCAACAGCAACTTCTTTTGTTTCTTCTTCGGCTGTTTCAACAGTTTCTTCAACTGCTGTTTCTTCCTTGATTTCTTCCAATTCTTCTTTAATTTCGCTTGTCATAATTTTTTTCTCCTTTATTTTTTCTTTTTTCTTGCTTGACTTAATGCGATTGCAACTGCTTGCTTTTGTGGTTTCCCACTGGCTTTTAGTTCTCTAATGTTTGAACTAATAACCTTTTTGCTAGACCCTTTTTTTAGTGGCATATCACTTAACCCTCCTTTGATAAATTTTCCCTTGACGGTTTGTTTCAGTAAAGTATGGAATTGACAGCAATAAGTTTTTACATTGATATTCAGGGCTATCAATTATCTTTTTCTCAATGTCAGCAAATTGATATTTTGTTTCTCCCCAAAATGGTGTTATGCACTTGTGAAGTCTCTCAATATTTATTTCATCTTTGTATGCTTTTTCCACAAAATTTGCTATTTCACTGCACCATTCATCAAGTTTTTCTTGTGTTCCACTCCATACTAACTTTCCATCTTCTATTTTATCATAGATTGTTATTTTTTCAATGCAAATTTCACGATAATTTACATTACAATTTACCCAATTAGTTTCCAGTAATAATAATTGTCTCCAATCTTTAATAACATTATTTTCCATAATTTCTCCTTTCCACATAGCACCAAGATTGTGGTGGGTTTCCTAAACTTACAAAACATTTTTTGTATTGCTGTGATGATGGGTCATAAATCATTTCTTTTGTGCCAAATTCGGTCAATTCCACTGGCTCATCATAAATAATAAGGTCTTCTATTTTAATTAGGTATAAGGTCTTTCCTTGCCCATATTCTCTTATTTGTTCTAATGTAATAGTGCCACAATGGTTTTTCCAATCTTTGTCTCCGTGTGTCATTATGTTAAAATAAAATGGTTCTTCATTGTTTAGGCTAATGTATTTTAATATGTCATATTCTCTCAATGTGAACTCTCCAATGACCTTTCCCTTTTTGCCCAACATATAATTTGTTTTAGGGTCTCCTAATGTGCAATAAATATATCCTTTACAAGGCAAGTTGTTTAATTTCGGTGCTGATTTCCTTATTTCGAGTATTTTTGTGCCATTTGCAATTTGCTGGCACCATTCTGGTCTTATGGAATATAAAATATTTTTATTCATTTTAGCCTACCTTCCTTTATCAATTCTCTTTCTATAAAGTCTAACCACTGCTGTTCATTCAAAAGTGTTGTGCTTTCTCTTAAATCAGGGTCAATAAGACTAACCATAGTTAATTTTTTTGTCATTAAATCAAGTTGTAGTTCACACTTAACTCTTGATGTAACTTCCGTGAAATAATCACTGCCAATAAATTCGTGAAGATATGAATACACGTTATAGTTTCGTTTTATAAAATATAATGCGTCTCTCATAACCTTTCTAAAAGTCTTAACCATTTCTATTGACTGGAATAATCTCTCTCTTAATTGCTCACTTGACATTCCAATGTCTAATTCGTTCATCTTTCCCCCTAAACAAACCAGTTCTTCATTCCATTATATATTCCCACAAAGAAATCAATTATAACTTTGAAAAAGTTTGTTTGTGTATATAATACTATGCACACTGAAATAAGTGCAAATATCATAATTGTTAAAAATAAAATTTTGCCGTCATTACCTTTCATAGCCCATTCCTTTTGTCTTTTCCTTTATGCTTTGCATATAATTATTGATTTTTGATATGCTACAATGCAAGATAACACTGATTTCTCCGTGCTTATAACCTTCCATTTTTAATTGCAAGATTTTCTTTTCGTATGGAGTGCATAAATCAAATATGTTTTGCACCAGCAATATGTTTTCATCATATTCGACCGGGTCGGCTGTCATATCTATATTTACAACATCATCTCCTATCTCCATATTATCTTTAAGGCACTCCTTTTTGTGTGTCCTTTTAATGAACAAATAAACATTCTTATAAGCATAAGTAGTCCATTTTATGTTCTTGCTTGGGTCAAATCTCATTAAACATTCACACATATAAACGATGGCTGATTGTCTTAAATCTTCGTTGTAGGTTAAACCTTGTCTTTTAAGTGCTGTGTTCACAACCCAAATACTATTCTCAATAATATTTTGTTGCTCGGCTGTTAGCATATCATTCTCCTTATTTTATTTTATAATGGCAGGGGAAGTAGGACTTGAACCCACACGACTGGTTTTGGAGACGCAGTATGCTACCATTACACTTATTCCCCTATATTGCCGTAAAAACTTTACGGCAGTTATTTTTATTTAGTTTTTTTTGTTGTTTTTTTAGTTGTAGTTTTCTTTTTTGCTGGTGCTTTCTTTTGCTCTTTCTTTTCTTCTTTTGCTTTTTCTTCTTCTGGAACAAAACTCTTTGGGTTCACAACTGAACAAGGTTTATTTGGTTTTATTTCCTTAAAAGAATTAGTTATATCTTCAAGCATTTTTTCAAACACTTTTTTAGTCTCTTTACTAATCAAATCAGCAATGGCTTTGCAAACAGCCTTAATTTGCTTATTTATATCTCTTAATTGAATTGCACATATTACAATTAAAGATATGGCAAAAATATTAAAAATAGGATAAACAATACAAAAATAAACATCTTTTTTTATTATTCCAATTATCAATGCTGTTATACCTAATGCTAACAAGCACGAATATGCTATAATTTGAGTTATTGTTTGTTTCCTTTTTTTGTCTAAGTCTCCTAATTTCATATCAAGACTTTTCATTTCATAAATAGTTTCTTTTTCCATAATTTTTCTCCTTATTAAAAGAGTTCTATAAAAAACTCTTCTCCTTCTTTATTTGTTATTTTTCTTTTTCTTTTTATACACAAACTAATATATCCTTGATTTCTTCCAAGATATTTACTTGCCAAAGCCATTGACCTAAAAACCAATTCACAATCTTTATTATATAATTTGATTTTTTTGTATGGCATAAGTCCAGTATTAAAAGCGTGTCTTATGTTATCAGCAATACTTAACCATTCTAAATTATCAATATTATTATCCAACCTATTTCCGTTTTTATGATTAACAGTGTCAGTTTCTTTGGGTATTCCCAAAAATGTCATTGCAACTAATCTAGCAACAAGTAAATCTTTGCATTTTCCATTTTTCCAAAGACTGACCCTTGCACCAGTATTTCTATTATTTCCACGACCTTTTAATATTCTTACTTTCCAATGTCTTTGTCCGTGTAACTCCGTGTATGTTGTTTTATTGGGCGCTGTTCTAATTCTTCCTAAATTACTTGCTTGATAAATTCCTTCATAATTTGGAATATCTTTCCATATTTCATTTTTTGTTTTCATATTATTTCTCCTTGTTATAATTTTAACAAATTAAATATAAAATGTCAACTAAAATGTATTATGTAATCAAAAAGGAAGATTTTCATCATCAACTTCGACTGGTGTCAAAGTTTGTTGAACTGCCTTACCTTTTGTTGTTGTTTTTGTTTCTTTTTTCTCTTTATCTCCGTTTTCTTCACTTGAAGATAAAAATTCAATATCTTCTATGTTAACTTCCCATATGGTTTGTTTGGTTCCATCTTGTTTCTCATAGTTCCTACTGCCCATTGTTCCAGAAAGTTGTAATAAACTCCCTTTCTTACAATATTTGGCTATAAGTTCAGCAGTTTGTCTCCAAGCCACACATACAAAGAAATCAACCTTTTGCTCTCCATTCTCATCTCTTTGTTTGCTTTTACAAGCAACATTAAAACGACAATAAGATATTCCACTATTAGTTGTTTCGTTGACTGGGTCTTTTGTTAATCGACCCACTAAAATTATCTTATTCATTGCTTTCTCCTTTTAATTCCTTAACCTTTTCATTATGTTTCAAAATTAAATCAACTAATGATTGTCTAACTCTTTTTATAGAAACAAGAATACATCTTGTCTCTTCCATACAATCTTGTTCTAGTGCAATTTTAAGGGCTTCCTTTTTATTTCTTCCCCATTGAATTTGATAATTCTTAAAATTTTCTTTACCTTTTTCACAAGTAAATGAAATTATATATGGTTTGTTCATCTCTTTCTCCTTATTTTATTTTTGCTGGTCTTCCCCATCGAACAGTTGATTGATAATTTTTCAACTCTTCTGGGTCATAGCACACATAACCTTTCTCGTTGACAAGTTTCTTAATAACCCCACGATTTTGCAAAGCACGAATATAATTTGCTTTTGCTCGGTTAGTTTTTGCCAATTTTCGTAACTCTCTCATAACTCTTTCTCCTTTTCTTCAATTAAATTTCTATCATAGCACTCTTGCCTTATGTCATTTCTAAAATAATAATAACAATCTTGCAAGAATAACCAAAACAGCCTACTATGTTTATTGCTTTGAATTACATCAAAGTCTTTGTTGTTCGGTTGTTTCCAACTCATTACTGCTGAATATATGGTGTGAAATGTGTTTTTTATCTCTAATTTTCCACCCTTTCCCCTATATTCAAACTGCAAACCTATTAAGTCAGTTATTTTTTCCCCAAACTCTAACATCAAAACAACCTTTTTATAGTCTTTTTGCTTAAACCTTTCAAATTCTCTTTGTATTCTCTCTCTATCACTGGTCTTTTTGTCTTTGTCATACCCGGTGCAATTATTATAAAATTCAGCAATAGAGCCTTTTCTTTCATAAGCAACTTGCCCTACATAATCATAAGTCTTATTGCCAAATATAACTTGAAAGGAATAGTCTCCTTCTTTTAAGTTTTCAGTCTTTGCTTTTTTGTCTTTCTTTGCCCATTCAAAAGCAATTCCATAATACTTACAGGCTTCTTCAACCCACTTGTCTTGCTCTCGGCTGTCTCCAATTATCTTTAAGTATGGGAGAAATAGTTTTAGAAAATCGTTGCTTTGAACCCAATTTGGTATAAGGTCAAACTGCAAATTTTTATTAAGTTGTATTTCTTTCCCTAACTGCAATTGATTTACAGCAACCTCATAACTAAAATGTTTCACTTTATTTTTTCTCCTTATGTTTGAATATAAAACCATTACAAAATTTTTGATATCCATTACAATTATGGCAAATTTTTTGATAAGATATATTTAATTTATTACTTGCTTCTTTAATACTTTCAAATTCTGCTATCAAATTGCCTTTTTTATCATATTGTATAATTTTTACATAATTTGATTTTATAGTATTTATATGTGCTGGTTTTCCTTTGAATAAATTTCTTAAATATTCTCTTTCTTCTTTACTAACAATTCTTCCAAACATCGCATTATCTTTTCCTTTTCTTATGCGTTTTTGAATTGTCTCTTTTGATTGTTTTTTGCCTAATTTTGCTTTTCTCATCTTTAATCTGGTTTCTTTGTTTGGTCTTATTCCAATATGAGACTTGGATATTTTATTTTTGGTTTCTTCATTTATAATGTTTCCACCCAAAGAAATATTATATCCATTTCTTGTATCCGTAGAATTATAAAACTTAATATAAAAGATTTCATATTTTTTTGCTTCTTCTTCTGTTAAATCTTTTAATAATATATCGTGCTTTATATTTATCCAACCATATTTTTTTATTGCATTTTGAAGATGTCTATTGGAAGTATATCCTTTTCCGTTTTGCCATCTTTCATTTGGCTTTCTACTGGTTATTCCAATATATACTTTACCATTGGGAAATGTATGCTTATAAACACAATATCGTTTCATAAATCTCTCCTATTCTTCACTACTAAATGTTTCAACAACATCCTTATAGTATTTTCCCAGTTTCATCTTAACTTGCCCATTAAGACCAACTTTTCTTTCCATTGCCTTGCCTTTCTTCAAAAGTGTGATGGCTGTTCTATAAGTATTTCTTATTGATTGCTCACATTCTTCTTTTGTGTTGCACATATAACAACAATGTGTGGTGCTAACAAGTTTTTCAAGCACTGGGCTTGTGTTTATTTCTTTTGTTAATTTTCTCAATTCCCTTTCGGTTATATCGAATTTTTTTGCAAGTTCTGGCTTTTTAATTCCATTCTCACGACCTAAATGATTGTCTTTCAAATAATCGTAAAGTCTATACACTAATGGTTCGTGATGTAGCATTTCAATTTTATTCTCCATCTTCTTCTCCTTTAAGTGTAACTCTAACACTTGCTTTTGTTTTTGATAATTTTTGACATTCAGTATATACAACTGGATATTTGTCTTTAAGTTTCTTGCTATCAACAGTTATTCGGTCAACTGGTGCAACATAAGTAACCTTAATATTGCTTGTTTCCCAACTCTTAATGCCTTGTTCTTCCATCTTTTTGCAAAGTTCTTCTCTAATTGCCTTTGCTGTGCTTTCGGCTTCCTTAAACTCTTTTTCTTTCATTATTAAAAAGTTTTCGGCTTGCTCAAATTTTGCTTGGAGTTCTCTATCAATAACTAAAACTGGTCTTTGATAAATTTCTCCGTTAATTTCACAATCAAGCAATTTCTCGATTTCTTCATCAGGCACTTTCTCCAAGTCATATACTTTCATTTCCCCAGTTTTTGGGTCATAATGGAAACAATAGAACTCACTTGCACCTTTCCATTTCAAAACTTTGCCATTGATTTTTTCATTTTCAAGTTTTCTTGCCATATAGTCTAATAAACTAACTTGCCAAGAAACATATTCTCTATGAAATTTTGATGTGTTCTTATGGTCGGCAACAATAAATTTTCCTTTCTTACTTATTGCCATTATATCAGCAGTTCCCGCTAATATAAAACCATCTCTTTCAAAACCTAATACTTGCTCTCCAACACCACAATCAAGATTTTCCTTAACCCAACCAGCAAATTGTTTGCCTTGTTCGGTCTTTGGCTCATATCCAGCAGTGTTAAGCACATTTTCAAGGTCTTTATGAACTTCTTTGCCTTTTTCAGCACTTTCTCTCACTATTGTCTTATTTACTCCATCATAATTTGGAGATAAGCCGTGCTTTTTTAATAATTCAGTTACCGAGATGGTTGCAATATCTCCGTTCACTGAATATATATGGTCTTTTTCTTCAAAATCTACTATCATTCTTCATCATCCCCCATTTCTTCTTCATTGTTGCCCTTTCGGTCAACGGGAGTATTAGGGTTAAGGTTGAAGCCTAAACGAACTCCATTAGTGTAGTAGACACTGTAGTAGTAGATGTAGCCATTATTGGTGATGTAGCAAAAGGAGCTGGTGTAGAAGGAGGCTGACCTAGTAGCCCACCAGCAATCATAATCTTTTATTAAGTCTCTATATTCTTCGTATTCTTCTTTTGAAAGAAGTGTTAGCAAATCTTCTTTATAGTGTGGCTTAATATCTTCTCTATTAACACCAAGTCTTTCAATAAATCTATCACTATTAAGGTATTTTCTTATAATGCTTTCATCATAATTGTTTGTGATTGGGTCAAATTGACATCTCATAAACATTTCATCGTAGTCATCAATAATACAAAAGTTTTCTTCGTTGAGTTTTGTATAAGTATGACCACAATATTTGAATTGCTGACCAACTTCAATATCATCTATTGTTAATTGCCTTTCGCCTTTAACTGGTGTTTCAAAATATTTTTTAATCATTCTTTCAAGTTCTTCAACTTTTTTCTCCAATTCCTTGTTAGTCATAATTATTCACTCTCCTTTTTTGTTTTTTCCAATGCTTTTTCTTTTGTGTTAATAATGAACTCGGCTTGTTGATATGTTAGTTGTTCCAAACTATCAATGTTATATCTAATCAAAACATTTTTCTCATTTACACCAAGTTCTTTCATTTTTTCAAGTTGTCTCTTTGTGCAAGGTTCTCCAAGTTCTATTGGCAAATCTTCCCCAGCATAAATATAAAGTCCTACTCCAAACATTGCAATATTCTTTGTTAAACATCTCATAATTGTCTTATTGATGTCAAACATTGAAACAGCCTCAACTGATTTCTCATATTGATTTTGTCCTTTGCCAACAACATAAGTATATGCTTGTCTTCTCATTGCCTTATTGGCGCCATCCATTACTGGCAACCACATTTCCCTTGTTACTCCCCTAGCAGTTATTGATGTAAATACCATAATGCCAAAGTCTTCATCTTCAAGGTATGTTGTTGTCTTTCCAGTTATTGGGTTTGTGAACTTTTTAATCTCATAAGTTGCTTCTGGGCAAATTTTCAAGAACTCTTGCCAAGCCCAAGCCCAACTCAAATAGGTTAAATTGTTCTTCAAATCAGTGTGGTCATTGACATTCAACTGAATTGCCTTTTTGAATAAATCTTCTTGCTCTCTCCTTATTTTATTTTCTTCTACTTCGGCTGTTACTTGTTCAGCCACTTTTTTTTCTTGTGCCATAATTTTCTCCTTTCTTTCAATGCCACCACTTTTTCAGTGATATGGTCTTACTTGTTATGACATAAGTATTATATGATAGTTTTTTATATTTGTCAACTACTTTTTTATATTTTTTTATATTTTTTTAATTTTATTTTTTGCAATAAAAAACCCTAGTCCAAAAAACTAGGGTATGATTTCAATTTATTATTCTTGTGGTTCTTCACTTGGAACAGTAGTAACAGTTGTTGTAACTACTACATTTGTTGCAACAGTTATTGTTTGATTGCCTACATAATCAACTCCATTGATATTAAGGGAAGTGAGCATATATTCTTCACTATCTACATCTGCTGAAATAACCAAAGTATCTCCATAAGAAATTACACCAGTTCCAGCACTTACTTCTACACCATTTCTTTTAACACTAATTGTTGAGTGTTCGGCTGGTGTGATTGTTAAGTTGTATGTGTCGAGTGTAGCAACAACTTCCAATTTTATATCAGTGTCAACAAAGATTTCAGTTCCACTTACATAATCTTTGCCATTAACTTGCAATTTTGTAATTGTGTAGCCAGTTGATGGTGCAACACTAATTTTTAATGTATCTCCATAAATTAACACATTAGAACCAGCACTTGCACTTTCTCCATCCACAGTGTATGTTATTGAACAAGAACCAGTTTTGTCTTCTATCAAGTCAAATTTTCTTGTTGATTGGTCATCTCTTGCCAATTCCAAAACACCTTTAAGGAATGGAACTATCTCATCTATTCTCATTGAAACATTGATATGTTCTCTTGCTTCAAGGTCAATAACTTTTCTATCCAACCTTGTAATAATTCTATTTATTTTTTGGGTGCTATTATTTGCCATAATTTTTTCTCCTATTTTTATACTATAATTATTATACACTATTTTTAGAAAAAAGTGCAATTTTTTTAATAGAAATCTACATCATCAAGGCTTGTGAACATCATTTGATAATCTTTTGGAGAATATCTATGGCTGTTTTCAGGTATATCTCTCTCATCTATCCAAGCAATTTGATATTCCTTTCCGTTGTCAACCCACTTTTGATAAAGTATCGTTTTTACTGGGTCAAAATATTCTTGTATCTTTTGTGCCTTTTTGCTTAATTTTATATTATCACAATGAATAAAGTTAAAAGCACTTTTATAAAATGTCAAAATGTAATTGATGTCAAAATATGTTCTATCATTATTGCTTCTGGCTTTTGGATAATTCAGCACGGCTCTTTTACACATTTCAGCAAGCACTTCATTATCAATATCGGCTGTTAATAGTTCAATGCTCAACCTTTCGGCTTTTACATCATCAACACTCATTGACTTATAAAATTGTGGTGTTATGGCTCTACACACACTCATAACTTGCTTTGATATGTCTTTTTTCTCACATTTCTCTATTTGTGATGTTATTGTTACTAACTCATTCATTAAAGGCCTCATTCAAGGTATCCCACATAGAACCCTTATTTGCTTTATTTTCTTTGGCTGTCTTTTGCTCTTTTTCTTTAACAGCACTGAAAACCCATTTTCTCATTGCCATATAATGAGATTTGTATTTTGCACCTTTCATCTCAATATACTCATCTAAATAAGTGATTGCTTTTTGTGTTTCTTCTTCCCCAAATTCAGTGTTTAATTTCTCTAATTCTTCATCAGTTAGTAAAATGTGCTTGTATTCTCCATACTTATGCTTTTGTTTTTTGGTTTCTTCTTCTCTCACACTCTCATCTTCTTTATTAGAATTATATATAGAGTTAGATATAGAACTAGATATAGAGATTTGTTTCACATCCGTTACACATCCGTTACACATTTCGTTATTTTCGTTACTATTAAAATAATAATCTATACTATCTAATAAACTTTGTGATAATTCAAGTGAATGAGAATGAACATTACTATGGCAATTTCTACAAAGAGTTATCATCTTATTTTCATTGCTATTTTCTGGCTTTAATTCATTATATCCATCAATATGATGAACACATAAATTTTCAATACTTCCACAAATAGCACATTTCATTTTATCTCTTTTTAATACAACATAATAATTTCCATTATATCTTTTATTATTCGTATAATCATCAATTAAAGGAATATGTTGAACACCTTTACATATTTCCTTTGCTCTATATTGTCTTTGTCTAATAGCATTGCTTTTAGGTTCTTTGTTTGCTTCTGGAATTTGTTTCTTTTTTTCTCTAAATTGCCTTACTCTTTCAGCACTATCACATTCACTTCCAATACAATCACTTGCTTCTAAAAGTAAAAACTTGTTATCACTTTCTTCTATTAAACCTTGTGATTGAATATATATCAATGTTGCATTAACATTTTCAACATCTTCATCGAGTTTTAGTGCCAATTCTTCTTGAAATGTTGGCTCAATGCCTTCAAATTGAATTATGCCATTGTTTGATATGCTTAATAACTGCATTTTAAGATAAATAATAGTATAAGTATCTCCACCAGCAATTTTCCTTAATTTTTTGATTTTAGGGCTATTAAAATAGTCTTCTTTTAATTTTAACCAATAATATCTTTTTTCACTCATTGTTTGTCTCCTTTATAAGTTCAATATTGTCATAAATGTTTCCTACAACTACATAACCACTTTGCCTATAAGTAAATAAATCACTTTTTCTTTTATATCTTTTATTGTTATAGACTTTCAAATCAAATTTTCCTTTGACTTGGTTCCATTGAACTATGGCTTGGTCTTTTCTAACCCACCAAGTTCCACCACCAATAACATAAGATTTTTCTATGCAATCTTTCCAATAAGGTTTTAATTCATTTGTTAGACAATTAACATTTGTTTCAAATTCGACAATATCTCCTTCAAATATTTTTGTTCCATTATTGTCTTTCATTCCGGTATATTGTCCTATTGTTTTTTCATCTACATCTATATGCATCACATTGCCATATCTATCTTCACATAGAATGTGTGGAAACCCACTATTTGTTGTTAAATCTAAACTTCCATAAAACCAGTCATAATACATAATTCCAGTTCTATCTTTTGCTCTAAACTCAATTTCTCTCATATTTCTTCTCCTATTTGGTTTAATTTTCTATATAAACTTTTTCTTTCACTTGCTTTTATCGTGTTCTCAATAGTTCTTAAAAACTGCTGTTTCTTTTTCTTGGTTAGAAAATCATACGGCTTAACAATAAACTGGATGTGTGGGCAATCATTTTGTGAATGGTCGCTTATTCTTATTGTTTGTTGCTTGTAATAATTTTCCCCTTCTTTTTTCCAAAATTCAATGTAAAGTGTTCTTGACAAAGCCCTATCACTTTCGTGTATCTTAAAAGAAAATTCTTTCTTTCTTATAACACTCAAATCTCTTAACCTTGTCTCCAAATAATCTTTGTTTAATAATTTTGCTTGTGTTTCCATTTTATTCTCCTTTATCTATTATCGTTTGATGTAAATATGGTATTATTTTGTATTCATCAGGTAAAAAAATTCTCATCAAACTTGAACCTCTTAAACAATCAATACCAACTCTATTCCAGTTGCTTTCCATAATAATTGAATGTGTGTCATATAAGCCAATTTTCCCCAATGGTTTATTATGATGACAAGCAACAATATTAAATAAATTATAGCCACTGCTATCGTGAAATTTGGTAGGTAATAATACAATACTATCAACCTTAATTTTTTCATCCCAATCTAATTGTTTTAATTCCTTAAATTGTTTCCTAGTCATATCATTTATATCCATAATTTATTCTCCTATTTCCTTATAAAATTCTTCAATGTATTCATTAAAGTCAAAATTGTCTAGCATTTGACCAAATATTGCCACTAGAACAGCAACTACTATGCTATCCCCAGCAAGATGATAAAGACTTGCATTGCTTTGATTTTTTGCCACTTTCTCAAAATCTTCATCTTTTATTCCCATCAGCCTAAAACATTCTTTTGGCGTGAGTTTTCTTATCCTTAAATTTTGAGTTACGGCTGTCATATTGCCTTTGTCAATATTTGTCTTAATAGTGTGCATTTCATCGTGAACTAATTGATTATACATATCTATTGCTTGAACTTTGTTAATGTCAATTTTATTGTCTTCAACCATACTTGCAAGCCTTTTATTTTTCGTTGTTAAATCTTTTACAACAATTCCTAAACAATCGGCTCTTGTTGTCAATGTAGCACAACAATCGTGGTTTTCCTTATTCTCAATGTGGAAACTATCAATTCGACTGCTTGTATAACTATGTCTTATAACATCGTTTTCTTGAACTTTGCCTTGCTCTATTAAATCATCACAAAACTTTTCTTTCATATTCGGCTCTATGATGTGTTTTTGACCACAAGCGTCAATAGTTCTCAATGTTCCCATAACATTATCTTCAAAGGTTCTTATACCTTCATCACATCTTAATTCACAAGCAATAGGTTCAACAACACATTTGGGGTCTTTATAATCTCTTGCACAAAGTGTTCGGCAACATCCATCTTCTTGTGGCAAACATCCATCAAAACTTGAAACCTTGACTTTGCTGTTAATTTTCCCGGCTATTGCTTTTTGGCTTAAATAATATTTCTCATCAACATTCTTCTCTAAAACATCTACTAATTTGTATGTTAAAGGTATTGTTCTAGGGAATGAATAGAAATAATCTCCCAAAATGCTAACCATAAAGCACCTTTCTCTATTTTGTGGTATTCCCAAATTTTTTGCATTAAGGATGTTCCAATAACATTTATAGCCTAAACTCTCTAATTTTGCTAACCATTTTGCAAAATCTTTTATGGCAGTTGTTCCTATAACATCTGGAACATTCTCCATAAGTAATACCTTTGGAAGTTTATCTTTGCCCATCTCATTAAGTTCATCAAGCACTCTTTCAACTTCCCATAGCAAACCACTCCTAGTTCCACTGCCTTTCTCCATACCTTTTCCAAGCCCAGCCTTTGATAAATCTTGACAAGGAAATGAATATGTTAAGAAATAATCATATTTGTCAGTGTCAACTATATCTAATTTCCAGCCATCAACTTGCTGAATATTAACTAAATTGTGTGTTGCTTTAATATTGTTATAAATTTTTCTTTGCTCTTTTTCTCCAAGCCTTATAATTTGCTCTTTTGTCATCGGCTCATTATAATTGGCTGATATTCCCCACTTAAATAATCTATTAACAATAAATTCTTTTGATAAATCTTTTGAATAATCAGTATTGTCGTTCTCAAAGTGCATATCTTTATAGGCTTGTATGCTTTTTACAGCCCATTCACATATCTTCCAATGCTGGAACTTTAACCCCCATTTGCTTAATTCTTCTAATGCTTTTGACTGACTTCCGTATCCAGCAAAGAACTCTATCAACCTTATCGGTTTTCTTATCTTAAAATCTTCTTTTCCATCAAAGAAACTAATTTGTCTAGTCATAACTATTCCCCCAAATCATATAATACTGAAACAATTTCACACATTTCATTAAAGTATTTGTATCGGTTTTCAGGTTGTGGGAAACGATTTGCCAAGTGCATTGTTGTTCTATTAACATAAATTGCAATCGGCTCTTTCATATCTTCTTTTTCAAATATTTTATGATAGATTTCTCCCCTATCATTCTTGTCTAAATAACAAATTAAATGTTCAGTTGAATACTTAACTACCATAAACACCCCCATTAAGCCCATTTTTAGCCCTTTGGCAAGGTTTTTCTTCTTTGGCTGACAAATTGTTCAAACCAGCATTGTTTCGTGCTTTGCAATACCTAATAAACTCAAAATCAAGTGGCATACAATCAGCACAAGTATTTGGCTCACTGCCTTCACACTCAACTGGTGTTTCACAGTGGCAAATCTCACAAATAAAATTCTTCTTCATTTTTGATTTCTTCTCCTTTTTTCTTTTTTTGTAGGTCTTTTCTTTGCCTACACCATTATTATATGTGATTATTTTTGTCTTGTCAACTACTTTTTAATATTTTTTTATAATTTTTTTCAAACAAAAAACTCCCCAAAATTATGGAGAGTTTAATTTTATTCTATTTTTTCATCGGTTTTTTCAATTTCTTCTTCGATTTCATCGGCTGTTTCTTCGACTTCTTCTACATCTTCAATAAGAGTATCTTCGGCTTTGACTGGGTTTTTAATTTCCCACTCATTAAAACTATCAATGAAATTTACTAAATCTACATAAAACCTACTTTTATATATTTTAGAGCAATTTTCCCCACTAGAAAAACCTAAAACTGCTGTTGAGAATAAAGCAGTTAAATACATAAGAATTTGCACAATTTCGGCAATTCCTATGCCATCTCTAACCGTATATCCAATATAAGCAAATATTCCACCAATTACAACGGCTTGAAATATTTTTCTTATATAAGAATGTGCTTTGTATGAAATAGAACTATCTTTAATTGCACTATTTCCGTCATTTTCGACAGCACTCATAATTGTTTCAGGATAATTTGGTTCTACTGGCAATTTCTTAAAAATAAGATTGTAAAGTCTTTTTCTTTTTGCTTTTGAGAAATTTACAATTTTTGATTTCTCTTTGCCAGTATCTTTATCTTTATATTTGAACTCATAACTTTTCAATTTTTTGATTTCTTCTTCTTTTAATTGCTTTAAGATATTAAGTTCATCTAGTGTTATATCTATTGAGCCACATTCATTAAGAATATATCTTTCCTTTCTTTCTTCAAATTCAATTTTACAATATTCTCTTAATCGACCAATTTTTTTATGCTGGTTAATTTCCGTAGCCCTATCGTTATATGCTTGTTTATTATCAATAAAAGTCTTTGTTTTTTGCCCATAAAGGTCTCCATCAGGAAAGTATAGGCAATGAGTTACAATTTGCACTAAACACAAAAATATAAAGTCAATAGGGTTGATTTCTTGCTTTGTTGAAACGGTTACAAGGAAATAGAAAACCAATGTAACAACGATTGCCAAAGTCAAAGTCCAAGTTCTTAAACGAATTGTATTTGCTCTATCTTTAATTGTTGTTGTTATTTTGTTATTATCAGCCATACATTACTCCTTATTTTCTTTTCTTAAAATAGTCAAGTTGACCATATCTTGATTGTCTTGTATGATTTGTGCTGAAACTTTTGGCAATACCCATTTTCCAAACACATAGGCTGAAACCAAAAATACTATAAATAGGATGAAATTTGTTATTGCTAGCCCACTAAATAATGCCTTTGCAATATTAACAAAAGTTATTTGGAAACCAGCATTTCCATTTCCTATGACCCATTCTCCATATTTATTAGTTAAAAATTCATAATTGGCTCTTAATTCTTCCCCAGTGTATTTTTTGCTATCTAACAATCTTATAATTTCGGCTACATTTCCAAAACTATTCTTTATTGCAAAGATTAAGCAAAGAACGGCAAGTGCCAAGAAACCCCAAAAACAAATCGGCGCAAGAATTTTTAAGAGTTTTGATATTTTTTGATTTCTCTTATAAATTTCTTCGGGTGTTAATTCTTTTTTTCTCATAACAACACCTACCTTTCAATTTTTGTCTTTTTGATTTTTTCTTTCTTTTCTTCTTTTGGTTCTTCTATAACAACTTGGCTAACTTCAATTTCATTTGGTGTTGATGTTTCAGTTTTTGCGTCTTGCAAGGCTTGTTTAAGGTCTTGTTTTTTGCTATCACTAACTAAACTATCATCAAAATAAGCATAAAACTTTTCAAGAACTGCAATAACATTGTCGTATTTTTTTTGCACTTCTTCAAGTTGTTTCTTAATATATTCATTTGCCGTTTCAGTAACTTTTTTAAGTTCACTTTCTACAATAGGCTGAATATTTTGCTTAAAAGAAACTTGTTTAATTCTTTCCATTTGCTTATTAGCCAAATTTTCATTGATTTTCTCAATGTTCATTTTTTGTAAGGTTCTATTAAAGCCACCTTTCAAACATCCATAGATAACTGCGGCAATAATTCCAGTATATGAAACTCCACCTAATATTCCAACTATCCATATCCAAATTTCATTCAAAAATTCCATAATCTTTTATCTCCTTTTTTAATCTAACCTTATAGGCAATTTTGTCTTTGGGTCTATTGCTGTTTTTGTTTTGGGGTCATATTCAAAACAATTTTTTCCAATTCCACCCATACATTTTTTCTTCTTCTTGTCAAAGTAAGGACAAGATATGCAATCAATCATTTGCTGAACATCTTTTTTCTCTTTATTCCACAACATATTTTTTTCTCCTTAACTTTTATTTTCCTTAATTCCAGAAAGAGTTTTATAAAGCATTTTAAGTTTTGATTGATGGTTCAATTCATCACTTATAATTTCCTTTATTGTCTCTCTTATAAATTTCTTGTCAAGGTCTTCAACATCTTCGGCACCATCGAGCATTTGTAAAAATTCAGTATAATCTAAAACTGCTTGTGCTTCGGCTTTTTCATTAAACTGAACTGCTTTTGCCAATTCCAAAATCATATTATTCATCTTTGGCCTCGCTTTCCAGTGTTTTGAAGACATCTTCATCTGGGTTTTCTTCAAGAGTATAAAGTGGTATGCCACCTTGCATATTTACCCAATTTTTGCCAGCCTTAATAAACCAGCAGTCATTTTGGTATTTATATTCATACTCCCCATTATTAACATAGACAATGCCATCTTTGATATAAACATCGGCATTTATTTTTCGGCTTGTGCTAGAAGTCAAGCCAAGTATGTGTTCTCTTAAAATAACCATAAATAATTCTCCTTGTATATCTATCAATATAATTAAATTCTTGTAAGTAACCCTTAAAAGTTATCTCCAAAGCCTTTAATTTTTCCCTAGATAAATTTTTTTTTAATAGTTTTTTGTATTTACGACAATATCTTCGTATATTGGGCTTGTAAGGTTTTACATTCAACTTGCCATTCTCAAATAGTCTAAACTTTCTTTTTAGATAAGTAAAGCCATTTGACAAGTTTAATATATGTGTTTTGTTAGGGCTTAATTGTAGTTTTAGTTCTCCCAAGACTACTTTAATTCCTTCAAGTAAATCTTCCAAAGTTTTCTTGTCTTTGCTAATAACATAGGCGTCATCCATATATCTTCCATAATACTTTTGTCCTTTTATATCTTTTACATAATGGTCAAGTTTATTAAGATAAATTGAAGCACTAACTTGTGATATTTGTGAACCAAGCCCAAGCCCACATTCTCCACCAAAGCAGTGAACCAAGTAAGCAAATAATTTTAGTATCTTTGGGTCTTTTACTTTCTTTCCCACAATATCAATCAAAACTTGATGATTTATTGAGTTAAAGA
The DNA here is from genome assembly GCA_017407115.1 of Methanobrevibacter sp. Taxonomy (GTDB): domain Archaea; phylum Methanobacteriota; class Methanobacteria; order Methanobacteriales; family Methanobacteriaceae; genus Methanocatella. Next base: position 19,651 of record JAFQXD010000006.1, read on the forward strand.
AACTTTTTATATCGAGTAAGAGTATATATCCTTTGTTTGTATGATTTTCTTGCCAAAATTTGTGTAAGTGATGTTTTAATCTCTTAATTGCAAAGCCAGTTCCTTTCCCTTTTAAGCAAGCACCATTATCATAAATAAATGATGGTGTAAAAACTGGTGTCAAATAATAATCACATAGGCATTTTTGCACTGCTCTTTCAGTTATATGCAATGACTTTATTTCTCTCGTTTTTCCCCTTTCACATATAGTGAACTGGTGGAAACCTTTGCTCTTAAAAGTCTCATTCAGCACACTCTTTTTTAATTTGTGAACATTCAACATCATTTCGTGTTCAAAATTTTGTGTGCTTGTTTTCCATCTAACATTTCGGCAACATTTTTTTGCACTTTCATATAAATGCTCAAAGGTAAATACATCTTCTAATTTCGTATTAACTGCAAAAGTTTTAGCATTACAGTAGTTTATTGCTGTTTGCATTTTTGCTTGTTTCTCCTTTCTAGGATGGGCTATATGCTCCTTCAATAAAATGCTTTTTTCGGTTATTAAACCTACTTTGTTAGCAAAATTTCTTATCAAATCCTAAACGAACTCCATTAGTGTTGTTGACATTGTTGTTGTTGATGTTGCCATTATTGTTGATGTTGCAAAAGTTGTTGTTGTTGTTGGAGTTGGCTGACCTAGTATAGCATATACCCAAATTTTTTATTTTTTATTTTTAAGTCCTTTTAACAAAACCATTTCTCGTTCTATCAATTCAGTCCATCTATCCCATTGGCTTTGTGTAAAGGTCTTTTCAGCATAGATATATAAAATATCTAACATTGAAACTAGATAATCTAGTTTTGCTACGGCACTTTCTATAAGTTCTTTTCTCTTGGTCTCGTGTTCGGCTGTTGTTGAGTAAAGAGTTTTTATATAAATGACATCCTTGTATATGTCTTGTGCCGTTTTAACTATATCGGTGGATATGAAGAAAGTTAGTCTTTTTGGCAATTTCAAACATTTTTGTGTTGTGTATTTTACCAAATCAACTGCAACTTTCACATATTCCATTCGACTTTCACTTCTTCTCCATACTGGAACTCCCATATTCTTCTCTCCTTTTGGTTTTTATCCAAGCCTTTCGGCTTGGGGGGTTATTGAAGGCGGAAGCCTAAACGAACTCCATAAGTGGTGATGACACCGTAGCTGTAGATGCCGCCAGAATTGGCGATGAGGCAAAAGGTGTAGTTGTAGTTGGAGGCGGCTGACCTAGTCCAATAATCACTACCAGTGGCTTGAACACTAAAATCATAAGATGGTTTCTTTGTTCCTTCCCCAGCAAGATTGTAAGCACCTATGTTTTGTGCTGAAACTCCACTCATAAGAGTTGTATTTCTATTTACACCAGTTATTTCTTCAACTGCTGGAATATCAGCATAATCACTAAACGAACTAACCATTGATGTTTGTGTTCCACCAGCACTTGCACTATCACTAAATTTTACAAGATAAGAAGCAAAGTTACTTGTTTTTAATGCACCAGCAAATATTCCATCTTCTTGTAATTTTTCATAAAGTCCATAATATGTTGTTCCACTTGTATAAGTTGTTGCTTTTGTATATATTGTTGCACTTGAAACAGTAGTTGCTGTGTAATATACACCAGCATTAAATGTTGTCTCATCTATTTGACCAACACTCTTAAAATAACCCTTAATAAGCATTATTGCTGTATTGCTTGGTGCGGCAGTTAAAGGTGCATTTAGTAAAGTTAAAGTATCGGCACTTGAACTATAAGAATAAATAGAACAAGCCAAACCAGTATCGGTATATTTCAAATCACTAAACTTAATACCAGTTGTTAATGTTCCACTATAATCATCTGGCAAAATTCCAGTTGCTTGTGAATAAACATCTTCCCCTATTTCCATCATTCTTTGTCTCATTGCTGAATATTTATAGCCACCAAAAGAACGATAATTTGAAGTCCAAGAACTTGCTGAACTACTTGTAACCCAAGCAATATAAGGGAAAATATTATAATTTCCACCACTATATTTGTTTGCCATTCTAAAATCAACAATTTCCTTGCCACCAACTTGTGTTATCTTTTCAACAAAGAATTTATGATTATGCAAGATGTTTCCACTTTGTGAATATGTGAAACTATCTTTAAGACTAAACATTATTGAGAAATAGCCACCTTGTAAAATTGTATGCCATTCAGCAAAAGTATAACTTGATAATGCTTTTCCACTCTTAACAATATATTCCCCATTATCACTAACAGTTACTGTGTTAGTCCATAATTCAGTATTATTGCTATCTAATGCCCTAATAGTATATGTTCCACTATCATTAACATTAAATGAAACTTTGCCACCAGTTGTTGCGTCAGTTGTTTTTGTTGAAACTACTGAACCACCAAAACTTAATTCAATGGTTGTGTTAGGCAATTCGGCAGTCGTTATTTTGTAAGGGCTACCTTCTGGAAGTGGAAACTCCACCCCATTATAACTAATTTTTGTTACTTTTTTTGTTGTATCTAATGCCATAATAATCTCCTTATTTATCAACTATATAAAGTTGTTGTGTATTTTGTGAGATATTCTCTCCAATATAATAATTGTCAGTTTGCTCATTTGTTATATCTACAATTTGCAATTCACAATTATTTCCATTTATAACTTGTGTTATGTGATAGAGAGCAAAGTTTGGCTCTCCACCACCTACCACAATTAAAGGGTTTCTAATCTTTCCCATATTCTACCCCCTAAAACCTATTAGCAAGGTTACACTTGTTTCAGGTTTCTTAACTGCGTAAATTGTAACTGACTGACCATTCAATGCACCAACTACAAAACCATAGTTTCCAAATAGAACAGGTTGGTCATTTATCGTTCCAACTTCCGTGTCATTTCCAATAGTATATGTTGCTGTAATTGTAGCACTAAACTTATATGGCTCACTAGAACTCAAATCTTGCCAATCAGTTGTTTGAATTGTATGGCTTTCTTCATTAAGCACTTTTTCTCTTGTAGCAATGCTATCATCAACATATTTTTTGCTTGTTGTGTGTTCATTTGCTGTTGGAGTAAGTGGCACACTTAATTGACTATTTGTGTCTCTTCGGGCAATATTCCCGGTTGGAGTAGTATCATAACCAATCATTGTTTGATTTCCACTACTATCAGTTCCATAGACTTTGTTTGTCTCACTCGATTTATCAAGTTTTCCAGAAACATTATCTTCATCAACAATAAATGTAATATTGTCTCCACTATCAATTTGAACAAAGCATTTCATCATATAGTAAGCGGCAACTGGGTCAGTAAAGTAGTGAATAACTTGTTTCAAATCACTAAATCTTGGCTGACCATACAAGTAATTATATGGTGTTGCTAATCTTATACTATCTCCACCAAGTGTTATAGAGTGAATATAACAATTTTCTCCAAAGTAATCACTATATCCTTCGGTATCCATAGGAATTGTGATTTTCAAATAACATTCAGTGTTGTTATAAATTTGTGCTGTATCACTGCCAACCAAATCAACTCCGTTTGATGTTATTGCCCCACTTGGCGTCAATTCATAGACTGGTTGCTCTCCAAGTTTTCCCAATGTGTTATAAATAACAAGAGATGTTGTATTAAGATTAAATGTGCTTGGATAAGTTTCACTTGAATAAACTGAAAATGTTGTTGATGTGCTTTCTTGTGTTATAACTTCCAATGTTTGTTTAATCATATCACTTAAACTTGAAAAGTTGATAACAGTATCATTCAAATATGAGAAAACACTTGTTATGTCAACTCTTTGTAATGAACCAGCAGTAATTGAGATAGGGCTTGTTAATTCAACTGCCAAATCAACATAATCTTCCCCAGCCAATTTGACTTGTGTTGTTAATCTAAATGTTGCCACACAATTTCTATTTGCTGTTATCCAAAATGAGTTTTGACAACTATTTTTTCTTGAAAGTTCAAATCTTCTTTGCAAGATATTTCCCATTGTCAATTCGCATATTGTGAAATCTCCAACAGCACTTGTCGTTTTTGTAAATTGCTGTGTTTGTGATGGAACATCCCCACCATAAGTTCCTTTATTAACATCGTTTGGGTCTCTATAAATAAAGAAAATATCATTAAATGTTCTTGGTAGTGCATAATTTCTAACAAAGTCTTTTGTTGCACCAGCACTTTGTGTTAAATAAGTATTAACAATATTATTGCCAAGTTCATCGGCGATCGCAGTTAATGCTTTGCCTACACTTGTTGAACCATTGATAATATTTGCAATATTTGTTGTTGTTGTATTCAAATATTCTCTTATATTTCTATAAGTATTTGTTCCATCTTTAACATAAATATTGGCAATTTTTCCACCACTAATATCAACCAATGTGTCATTTGTTGAACCTACATTGTAAGTTCCTTCAATTAAACCAAGTGAACCATTGCTTGCTTCTTCCAATGGTGGTATTTCATAACCATTCCAACCATCAACTGCATAAATATATTTATAATTTTTATCAGTTTCCCCAGCAATTTGCAAAATAAAGATAATAACATCGGCATTTTTTGGCTCTCTTTCAACAGTTTCTTCAACAAAGTTTGTTAATTGAGAATTTGTTGGCAATGAAGAACCTTCCATTTGACCAATGTATTCTTCTGGCTGGCTTAAATGGGCATACAAATAGGCAATATCGCCTTGAATTGTTGCAATATCGCTTGTATTAGTTGCTATATTAGATTTATTTATCTCATTTTGTTGAGTGTTATTATTTATAGAGCCTACAACACTATGGCTGTCTTGCCACGTTACATTGTCATCTTCATCGGTTGTTAAGTTAATACTTTCATCAACTTTGTCTTGTTTTTCAGCCAATGTTTCATCTATTGCATTAAGTCTTGCATTTATTGTGTCAACTTCACTTGGCTCAATAGTTTCATCGTTATCCAAATTTGAACTTGGCATAACATCAAGACTACAACTTTGACTTGGAATAAGAGACAAAATTTCACTTGGGTCAGTATCAGTCTCTATATTAACAACATTTATAATTAAAACTGGTGCATTTTGTCCTTGACCAGCATAAAGTGTAAATTCTTTTGGTAATTTTCTCTCAAAAAGGGCATATTCAACACCTTGATATGTCAAAGTTTTCAAGTATCTCATATATCTACTTTCACTAACTTTGATTTCTCCACTTCGTGTCAAATATCTCATTCCTATTTTGACAGCAGTTCCCGCAACATATTCATTCAAAGTTTGCCCTTCATCACTCAATGTCGTAAATTCAGGTGCTAAAATGCTTGTAGGAACATAAACATTCAATAATTTATTTTGATATTGATGTTGATATAATGGAAAGTCCTTATGCAAATCGGCAACTCTACCACTTTCCGCTAAAAAAATTTTAATTGTGTTCATAATAACTCCTTTAACCTCGTTAAATAAGTGTTCTTTTATAATATTATACACTTAATTTTGAATTTTGTTTTTTATTTTTTGATTTTTAAGGCTTATTTTGGTCAAAATGGCAGTTTTTGATGTGTTTTTTGCCATTTCGACCTTAATTTTGCCTATTATTGATGTGGAAACATATTTTTATCGTAGTTTGAAATATACCAGTTAGATTTTGCTTCTTCATCACTTAAATCACTGATGTTTCGCCCCATAACAAAGTATTTTGCACCAGAAGCAATAGTTTCATTGATTTCAGCAGTGCTAATAATTGCTATTGCCTTAACATTTGTTAAATCAACATTTTGTAATACTGAATTTATGTTAATTGTAATTACACCATTTGCAGTATCAACATTCGTAGTAAAATCATATATACTATTTGCCAATATTATGCTTTCAGGTATAGTTTCATTTGAAATTTTGTTGATTTCTTGGCTTAATAATGCAATTTTTAAGTCAGTTTTTGCTGGTTCCCACAAATATGCTGATAAAACAAATCTATCACTATCGGTTAGCATTTGTAAGTTGTAGTTTATACTTATTTGCTCTCTATTGTCTTTTATAAGCCCAAGTCCGTGCAAATTGTCTCCCATAGTATCAATGTTTTCATTTCCAAATAAATATTTAGATGAATAATCACTAATATGTGGTTTTGTATATTCTTCAATGTTATCAATTTCACTGCTTTCCCAAGTTCCATCTTCATAAAGATATAAGTAATTGGTTTTTGTTGTTTCTCCATTATTTGTTGATGTCAAAATAAATATAATGCCATCTCCATTTTGTGGCTGTCTTGATAATTGAGAATTTACATAATTATCTAATGCTGTTGATGATGGAAGTGTATTGCCTTCAAGTGTGCCAACATAAACTTTATATTCTGGGAACCTTGTTCTTATTGGAGAATTTGGCAAATCTAAAATTTGATTTGCTGATAAGCCATTTCCATTAAGTCCAAAATCTCTCATAATTATAAAATCTAACAAATCACTTCTTCCATAAGCGTCAGTATATCTAACTGGGTTCAAAGTATTATAAGCAGTATCAACAGTGCTACTTGGTTCTAATGATAAAACAGTTTTATCAACTTCATCTCCCGCTGAAAAGTTATCAACCATATCCCATTCCATAGTCAAAGTGTTTTCTATCGAATAAGTGCTTATTGGATGACAAACATCTTTATAAAAGTTTTCATTTCCTAAAACAGTTCCATATTTTCTATCTTCATCGTTTTTGAAAACAGTAATGCTATATTTTGGGAAATCAGTCTCATTTCCTAACAATAAATCATTGATATATTGCCAACCATTATTTTTTATAAATGATAATGGGTTATTTTGACTTTTTATTGATGTTCCAACCACAATGTAATCGTTTATTGGCACTTCTCTTTTAATAAGACTTTGTTCACTAATTTCGTAAAATCTTGGTTCACTAGGAATACCAATAATTTCACTTAATTGGTTATAGTCTTTTGAGTAAGTAACAACACTTATAATATGGTCTTGATAATAAGTGTTTTTAACTTTTGCAACATAATAAATATTTCCACGAATTTTATAAAGTTGCCCGGCTTGTTTTATTTGGTTAAGACTTGTATTCCATTCAGTAACTGTATATGAACTATTGCCAGTTCTTATAAGTTTTCCATAAATGTTATTTCCAAACTTAACACTATCTACAACTACATCGGTTTGATTATTAAATTGATTATGTTGTGGCACTCTATCATATTTTGAATTAAGCAAATATTTTCTTAAATCAGGTCTTGTTTGGTCGCTACGAACTGTGTCTTTTGTTCTATAAATAATATGGAATATAAAATCATTTACTTTTATATTTTTCCAAGTCGTAGGGTCAGTATGATATGCCAAACCAATAATTCTTTTGATAGCATAATCATTGTCTCCATCTCCCGTATTTATTGTTGGCAATCTATAAGTAAGACCTTTAATAATATTGCTACCAAGTGAATAATAAATTGCTTGACCTTTATTTGCCAAAGATGTTGCAGTTATATCTAATAATGAATAAACATTTTCTTCAAAAATATAACCATTAGAACTTTCTCCGTGTGTTCCTTTTCCAGCAAGATTTCTTATTTCATTAACATTTATTCCATAACTATTTGAATTTATACATTTGATTTCCAAATCAACAACTTCAATTATATTTTTGCTGGTTTTAATTTCGGCAACATCATTATAAACCAAATAATCTTCACTTGATGATTTTGGTGCTACCCATTCATCTATAACTCCACCAAGTTGCACCATATTTGTAATATATGATGAACAAGCGGCAATATAATTTTCAATACTTTTGCTATTAAAAATACTGATTTTGTTTGAGTTTTCATTATATTGTGTAGGCAAACCTAATCTTTGCCAAGTAGTAATAAATCTATCATCACTACCAAATCTAATTTTTGGTATTGCGTGAATATATTTACCTATTTCAAGTTGCAATTCCCACCAATTTTTTTGATTATAAAAGTTTTCAACAATAGTTGTATTGCTTAATTCTTCTTTATCGGCTGGGTCAAGATAAAAGGCTTGTGGAGTTTCAGTTATTATAACACCACTTTCTTTTATAACATTTTGAGTATTTACTTGTGCTTTTTGATAAAGACTATAAGCATTTTCTATTGGTGCTGATTTTAACCAAATTCTTTTATCACTACCAGCAAGATATGTTCTAAATGTTAAAGTTGCTGTTGGATAATCATTATTAACACTTTCATAGTGATTTGAGCCACCCCAATATATAAAACCACTTATCCTACTTGACGCTTGCCAAAGTGCTGGATATTCAATATCATAGTTGTTTCCGTATGGTGCGCCAGCAGTTGGAGACTTAAAATCTTTAAGATAGACTTTTATAGTATATGAGCAGTTCGGTAAGGCATTAAATGTAATTTTTCTATTTGTTGGTTGACTATCAAAAACTGAAACTTGTTTGCTATACCAATAAGAATTAAAGCCAATTCCAGATGGGAACCAAACTCTATTCAAAATACAACCCTTTCCCGGTGTTGTAATTCCAGATATTTCATTGTCATTCGACCAATTATTTTCTTCGGCATTTGATGTTGCTGGGTTTGTTTCTTGTGTTAATATAGTCCTTGTTTCATTTGTTCCTAAATTAGTTTCTTGAACAACTGTTATGACTGAACAATATCCTAATTTACGGAAATTTTTTGAACTAAATACACCAGTTTGAATTTCCAAGAATGGAACTGGCAAAGAAATTGTTTTATATCCTAAACTAGGGTCAACTGATTGATAATAACCAAAATCAGTCCAATCTTCTTTTCTTCCATAATAAGGGCTTGTTGGGTCATACCAATTAGGAAATCTCCAATAAAATTGCTTTCCTACTCTTAACCCGGCGTCAAAATAGTTATTCCAAACAGCAAAATTTTCACTTGGTGTCCACTCCAAGTTTTGCAAATTTACACTTGCTTTTGCATTTTCATCTATTGCAGTTTTTCCATCCAATGTAACATCTTTTAATCTATATGTTACTGATATATTATCAACTAATCTTCCTTGTGCTATTGCACTTGCTTCAATAAATGAAATTGTATGATTGAAATAATTATCATCACTTAATATAGGTTGAGAAACAATATCTTCATTAACACATAAATGCCAATCTTTCCACATACTTAAAGATGTGGTTCCATCATCATTTTTGATTTCTTCCCATTTTTCATAAATAAATTTTGTTTTTGGGTCAAATTCTTCACTAAAAGGCAAACCTGCCAAAGTTAATTCAACAGTATCGAGAACTTCGGTAAGGTCATCGACATCACTATCAGCCAAAACTACATATTTTGAATAATCAGTGCCACGATAATTATTGGCCTCTTGTGAACTATCATATAAATATAATTTTGTTATTATCATTATCTTAATCTCCCAGTGGTTAGATTTATTCCAGCCCTTGCTCTTTGATATTCAATAGCATTATTTTCCTTAAACATCTTAAAATTAAATTCTCTTTCTCGATTTGCATACTTAACAAAAGTGGAAGCACCAGTTGAAATAGCACCAAAAGTTGCACCTAAAACAGCACCTACCGGACCACCCCAAGAACCATACAATGCACCCATCGCAACACTTGAAGCAAAACCAGTTACATCTTTAACAATTTCAACATTTCTACTAACTTGGTCTTGTAATGCTTGGTCTCCATTTCTTTGACCAATTCCACTAACATAATATTCTACACCCAAGTCAACAACTTGCTTTGTAACAGCAAGTGCGTGAGTTAAATTAGTTTTAACAATTCTTTTTTGTCTAGCAGTAAGTCCACCACTCTTTTGAGTGTCATTTTGTGTGCCATTTGATGAAACATTTTCAGTGTCATTTTCTTTTGCACCATCTTGACCATTGCTTTCTTTTCGAACTATTATCTCTATTCTTTGTGTTCCTTGTTGATAAAGCATAATCTATCTCCTTTTTAAGTTAATGATGATAAAATTTTTCCCCAACCTTTTAATGTAATGCTTGAAATGTTAAAGTCATTATTTGTAATAACTTTTTGCATTTGGTCAACCATATCTTTGAAAACATAAGTATGCTTATTGCTCTTTATTCTAATATAAACTGGAATATTTACATCTTGAACAGTTGTAAGTGTTCCATCATATCTATAACAACCACATTTCCAAAACAAATCATTAAATTTCATTGATAATTCCTTGTTAAAATCATAGAAAGTAAGAGTTTTTACATTAGATAATGATGTCGCAACAAAACCAGTTAAATCAGGTCTTTCAGCAGTAGGCAATGGTGTTGATGTAAAAATATTTTGCCAAGTCATTTTTGTTAAAGGCATTGTAAGATATTTTGTTTCCCCTACTACTTCTCCACTCTCATCATAAGTATCATCTCCATCAAGTGAGATTTCAATTTGTGTATCATTGTATGATAAAGCGTCAGTTAAATAACTTATCCTAAAATTACAACTAACAACTACACATTCTCCTAATTGAATTGTGCTTGGTTCTTCATCATAAAGCAAAGTTCCCATTGTAATGTAAGCCTTTACGATGTCTCCATAAGAATTTTGAATGTCTTGTGGGTTTCCCAAATAAGTATTTCTAATTTTTGCCAAATAATAATCAAGATTTGTGATTTTATCGGCTTGAATTAAAAATGTTATTCTTCCAATTTTTGTTGCACTATCTATATCTTGGCTTGCAGTAACTTCTTCATCAATAAGTTCTACAAGTGCATAACTTTCATTCATTGAGAAATTAAGACTTTGCACCCAGTCATCGAAAACGGTTAAAACTGGCTCATCAGTTAAAGAATGTTCACTCTTTTCAATAAGCCTATTTTTCCACGAATAAAACTTAACATTAAGATATTCGGCTAAATCTTTTTGTGTTTGAGTGCCATTATCTTCATCTATAAGCATTATTGTTTCACTATTTGGGTTCACATAAGCAATATTATTATTTATTTTATGCAAATCTAAATTTCCATTGAAAATTCTTTTTATAATTTCTTTAATATCATAAGATGTAAAAAGTGTTCTCATTTTTAATCTCCTACTTTATTTTTCCATATTTGTTGTCTTTGTTTATAATTATATGGGCTTTTTACTGGCAAATTTTCCACTCCATATTTTTTTTGTGTTTCTGGAAAATTATCCCCATAAACTATATTTTCCATTATATCACTTAACAATGCTTGAATTTGTCTTTTGCTCATTCCTTCAATTTCTTGCATTGATTGCGCCCTTAATTTTAATTTTGTGTCAATTCCATACTTTCTCTTGTTCTTTTCGGCTTCCTTTAATGCACTTCTTATCATATCAGCATTATTTACGGTGTAAATCATTACTTGTTTTTGTGATATAAGGGCATTATACACGGCTTCAACGGCTGAATTGTGGTCTCCTACAAGATTTCCACCTATTTCCATCCTATTTCCAGCCCTATGTGTCTTTATTGGCTTATAAAAAGGTCGAGCGGCACTTGTTGATATGTCAAAAACCAGTCTATTTATAGTTTTTGCATTTGTTCTTCTTGAAATTTTGCCATTTTCCAACTCTTTTTCCTTATAATTTATCAAAGGAATTTTATTTTTTAACTTTTTATTGTTAAAAATGTCAGTTAATGAAAAATTTTGAGTAAATCTTCCAGCCATAATCACTCCTATAAGATAGCATTAAGTGTGGCAAAGTAAATTTTTAGTGGTTTTGGTTGCATTTTCATTGTTGTTTCAGGGTTTTCCACTGAAAAAAGTTTTTTGCCTATAACAACAAGGTCATCAACATTCAAATTTATCTCATCATTAAAATGTTTTATATTCATTGATGTTAAAGGTATAATATTTCCCTTTATATATTGAGATGTCGTGCCTTCTATACTGCCTTTAACCATATAATCAAAAGAGCCAACATAATAATACTTATTTGTTTGATATTTGCCTATATTATTAAACTTTGCTGACAGCAATGTTGCATTGTCTCCTATTGATTGTGGTTCCATCCAAGCATATATTGTAGGAAAGCCGGGAATACTAATGCTGACATAGGCAAAATATTTGTCTAAATATGTTAAAATTGTTGTATTTGTGGCAATATTCACAATATTTGTTGATGTAATAATCAATGAACTATCAAAAGGCTGAAATGTTAAAGTTTCAACATCAAAAGTCCAATATTTACTATCAACAGTTGTAAAATACACGGTTTTAAGATTTACACTTTTTTCAAGTCCAATAAATCTTCTATAAACCAGTGCTTTTGGGTTGTGAACAGTGCTTTTAGGTTTCATTTTCATTGTTTTTTCTCCTAAATTTCTTTATTATTTTTTCCCATAACAATTTTATTCCTACTGCTATGGCTAATTGTATAGGAATTGCTGGCAAAAGAGTAACTTGAACTCCAAAAACTGCCGCAAATATAGTCCAATATATAGGGTTGAATAAAGATATAATTGCAATAACAACTAAATCAGCCCAAAATATTGCTTCGGCTATAATAATATATAACCAATTATGCTTTGTAAAATTCCAAAGTTTTTTCCACAAATTTTCTTTTTGTTTTTCTTCTTTCTCCATTACCAGTCATTTCCTTGTGGGATAAAATCATATTTCCCATAAAATCTCAAACCAAGAGTTTTAAGCATATCCAATGCGTCTTTATGGAAATCTCTCTCTTGTCTTCTAACAACATCTTCACTCATATTTTGCATTGTGTCAAGGTCAATGCCACTAACACTGCTGATGTCTCCGTTATCAAGCAAATATTCGCCTTCTATAAACATTGCTTCCAAAAATGCTTGTCTATACTCAAACATATTATAACCCCTTAAACCACGCTTTGCTATCATATAATTGATTTGCTTTCTCGTGCTTTTATTTGTGTTATAAATCTTTGTATAAAATTTTCTTCTCAATGTTGCAAGCCAAAGTTTTACTTTATCAGGTTGATTTCCTTCAATTTCTATTTCAAGATTTCTTCCCCTTTCTTGAAAATATTTGCTTGTTAATTCGTATTGATGGTCAAGACCTACATACGTTGCGTCTTCTCCACTATATGGAAATGTAATTTGACTTTCATCAAGTTGCTCTAATTGAGCATTTGTATAATAAGGTGCTACAAAAATATTCATACTACCTATTCTCCTTGTTCATAAATTGTTTGCTATATTCATCAAAAGTTTGTCTTGCTTTTGCTGTTAATTCAGTGTTTGGGTCTTTTTTTAATTGCATTGCAATATTCCCAGCACGAGTTTGTTGAGTATATTGACTTTGTAAAGGTTGCATACCTTCTGGAACTTTTGGTGGCACTCTTGAACCTTTTGCACCAAGTTCTTTTCCACTATAAACCCTTGTTACATCTTCAACACCATTTTCTTGTGCTTGTTGCTTTGCACCTTGACCTTTGGCTGATGTCTCTTTATATGCGTGATTTACAACACCAGTTGTTGCGAATTTTCTTCCCTTGCTCGATGTTGCAATAGGCTGTATTGTATCGCCAGTTCTCACATTGTCATTTACAACATAAGTGTAACCTTGTTCGGTTCTTCCAACTCCACGACCATCACTGCCATATCCTACTAATGCAAATTTCGCCATAAATAATTTTCTCCTTTATATTATTATACACAATAATCAAAAAAATAGGTAAGAAAACTCCTACCTATTTTTTAATTATCATCATTTGCTTAATTTGTTGTTCCATCATTGAAGCCAGCAACAACACCGTTTCCAGTAACAGTAGCACCATCAATAGGTGTGAATGTAAGGTTATTCATAAGCAATGCTACGACACTTCTACTCCAAGCATTAGCAAGGCTAGCGCCAGCATTAACAATCATTTTAATTGTTGCACCGTGCAATACTTCAACACCAACTTTCATCTTTGGCAAAATATAAACTCCACCAAGATATACATTTGGGTTAGCAGTAATTGAAGGACCAACAATACCACGACAAGTTCCAGCACCATAAACGATGAAACCAGCAATTTTGTCAAGTTCTGCTCTAATTGTTGGAAGTTGACCAGCAGTGTCATCGGCTGTGCCAAGAACGCCAAGTGCAACATAAACAAATCTTCTTTGTGTTTTGTTGAACAAGAACATATCGACACCATCATACATACCAACAAGACCAGTTCTTTCATCAATTCTCTTGCCTTCACTATCATTGAATGGGTTAATAAAGCCATTAGCAAGTATTCTAGCGGCTGCTTCACTTGCGTTTTGAGCATATTGACCTTTCATCAATGTATTGAATTGAGATGATATAAATGCTTGTCTCTCATCTCTTGGGATAACCAAAGCACCAATTTCTGGAATACCATCATCAAGTTCAGCATTTGCATTTTGATATGCAAGTGTTGGGCTACCAGCATTAAGACCAGCAACAGCAGGGTCAAAGTTAAATACTGCGGCTGCGATTTCATCAGTTGTAATATCGTTTGCAACGATAGAACCTTTTGAATGAGCCAAAGCCTTATCAAAGTTATCTCCATTACGGAAGAAAGCCTCGATTTGTTTTGCATAAGTAATGACATTGATTGCCATACCCGCAGTTTTAACAAGTTGTGCAAGAACTACTTGCTTTAATGCAACTGGGTTTGCATAAATTTGTGCTTGTGTAATTGCTACACCTTCGTCATAGATTAAATCTACTGGAATTGTGTAGTGAACACTTTGTGGTGCGTTGCCATAACCACCAACATTCTTTGCATTGTGGTAAGCACCATTGTTTAATGAACCAAGTTGTCTAAATCTTGGCGCATAAGGCAATACTCTCATAACATCAATATATGTTACGCTCTCAACATCATCAGTTTTTGTGTATTTATCAATACAACCTTTTCCATTGATGTGTTGAATTTCTGGGAAAAGGTTTTCATAGACTAGAAGTGAACTTGCGTGTTCAACATCATATCCATTAACAGCGACAAAAGCCATAATTTTTTTCTCCTTAAATTCAAATTTTCCCCAAAGTTAAGGGCTTTGAGTTCCCTTTAATACTACATAAATTGTTTAGAATATTCATCAAAGGAATTATTTGCTTCTTTGTTTTTTTCCATAACTCCTTGTCTTTGAAAATTGCCAAAGTCTTTATTTTCGTATTTTTCTTCCATTGCTGAAAGTTTGTCTTTCAAGTCCACATTCTCTTTCAAAACTGCGTCAAACTTTGCTTCAAGTGATGAAAGTCTTTCACTTAATTCTTCTTTTGTTACTAAATCTTCAACACGAACTCCGTTACCAGCAGTTTCAGTAGTTTGAACTTGTTGTGCTTCATCAGTAGGTTCACTGCCATCAGTTTTGTCATTAGTTTTTTCAACTTCTCCATCTTTTTTAGGTTCTTCGTTGGTTTTAACTGTTTCATCAACTTTTGTAGTTTCATCTACCTTTGAAGTTTCGGTTGAACCATTGTCAACCTTGTTGTCTTTGGTCTTTTCATCAATATTGATTGATGTGTCAACCTTTGTTTTGTCATTTTTATCTGGCATATTTTGTTCTCCTTTTTCTTCTTCTTTATTTTTCTCCCCAGTTTCGCTAATTTTTTCTTCTAAAATATCACGAACATTCATTTTTTCTTCGGGAGACAAAGATTGGAGAGCGTCTAAAAGCAATTCCTTAAACATTTTTAGTGTTCTCCTTTATTGCTTATAAGCAAAATTTAGGCTAATAACCTTTGTGCTTTCGCCCTTGCTTATAATTATTATACACAATATTTGTAAAAAACTTTAATTTTTTTCAGAATTTATTGTTTTTTTGTGTTCCAAGAGTTAATTGTTGCCTCTTGCATTTGGTCTTTCATTGTTTTTGTTTGTTCCAAATAGGCAATTTCTTCTTCTTGTTCGGCTTGGCTTAAATTTCTATATGTTTCCTTGACAAATCTTCGTGGAGACATATTGCCAGCACCAAATACATCACTATTGGTTTTCAATTTCTCAATAAATGGGCTTTGGTCTTCGGCTTTAAGTATAATCTCAACAGCGTCGTGATTGTAATAAAACATAACAAGTTTAAGCATTTCGTTAATATCTGGTGCATTAAGGTTAATTTGACCTTTTATCCAAGTATCACTCTTTGTTCTTTCACTGATAATTTCAGTCGCAGTTCTAGCACCAGCACCTTCACTTAAAAATGAAGCAACTGAACTGGCTGATATATTCAACTTAAATGCACAATCTTTATAGATATTCTCCATTTGAGTTTTAATATCTTCGCCACGAAGTAAGAACTGAATTGGTGTAACTTTATCACTATCTCCATTAACACTGGAAACTTTTTGATAAAATCTCTCACTCATTGCCCTACTATCATATTCAGGGTCATCTTTATTCCACATTTCTTCTGGAATTAAGGCTCTTGCTCTTGCAAGGTCAACTTCATTCTTTTCAAAATATTTCATTTGGTCATATTGGAAATTTTCAGTAAATAAAATATCTCCAATAGGTTGCCCAAAAGGTGTATTTGGAATTTGTGGAATATCATCAGTAAATTTCATTAAGAAACAACCAAGTGAATTTGGGAAAGGCAAATATTGTTCTTCATCAACAATAATGCTTGGATAATGGTCTTTAATATATTCCTTAACTGATGGCGGCAAATTTTTCCAATTTACTCTTGATGAACCAGCCTTTAACCTATTTTGAACTTCGGTTTGCAAGTTTGAAGATGACTTATATACACTTGCTTTTACACAAGCCTTTCCTTCTTCGTTAAAATACCTTTCTTCACAAATACCAAAATGGTCTTTTGTGCCACTTGGGTTTGTGTTGTGTATTGCGTCAAAGAAAACTTTAACACTTGTAATCTTTCCACTGCCATCAATATCGGCAAAAAATGTGTCAATTCTATGTGCTGTTGTATAAAGTTCCTTATTTTGCCTATTAAGTTTAATTAAGGATGTTCCACCAGCAATAGCAAATTTATGCGCTTTTTTAAGAGCCTTGTAAAATTTTGTCTTTTTTGCCCATTTTATAGCAAAATCATAGTCAGCCTTTGCACCACTAAAATCAATTCCGTGAGCAAAAAGCATATTATTTAAGCCATTTGCAATACTTTGCAACATTCTTTGTGGAACAAGACCACTTTTTTTATTATGCCAACCATTTACCCAGCCATCATAACAAGCCAAGCAACGATTAAGATAAATCGAATAAAATGAATAATAATATTGTGGTGCA
The DNA here is from genome assembly GCA_017407115.1 of Methanobrevibacter sp. Lineage (GTDB taxonomy): Archaea > Methanobacteriota > Methanobacteria > Methanobacteriales > Methanobacteriaceae > Methanocatella. The sequence continues at coordinate 36,785 of JAFQXD010000006.1, forward strand.
AGCAAATAAAAAGTGTTATTTACATAAAAGTCAAAAAAATTGCCTAGTTGGTCTCCAAAGCCTACTGTGTCAATATCAAATACTTGTTGCGACATAATTTTTTCTCCTTATATACTTATTTTACACTATTTTTTGATTTTTCTACAACCTTATCATCATTTTTTGCAAAATTTTTACGATTTTTAGGTTTAAGATGTGATTTTTTCATCTTTTCTTGTAAATTTACTCTATTTTCTTCATCATCAACATTTTTTTGCAGTTCTTTGAAGAAACTTTTTAATTTATCGGCTGAACAAATTGTCAAAAAGTTCATCATATCATTAAATGCAGTGTTCATTTCCTTTACAACACCTAACATTTCACAAGCAAAGTTCAACTCAACTCTTTTCCAGTCTTTTTCATTGCTCAATGATTGCAAAACATCTTCTTGTTTCATAATATCCAAGATTTCTGGGTCAATTCCAGCCTTTTTAACTTCTACTTTTTTATCTTCCATAATTATTCTCCCTTTTCTTCAACGATTTTCTCATCGCCTAGATAAATTTTTAACAATGCTGTGATTTGTTTAATTGTATTTGTTGCCTTTATGAGTTGATTTGTTGTTTCAACATAAACATTCATTTTGGCAATTCTAATGGCCTCATCTTCACTTTTATCAGTTCCTTCAAAGCCAATTTCTTTCAAAAACTCTTTTTCATCCATTTTGGAATGTCGAACATAAGTTTTTGCTATGATGAAGTTTAACAAATTATTTCCTTGTCTTTCTTCAAATTTTTGTTCGGCAGTTTTTTCTTTTTCTTCCATAACAATTCTCCTATTTTATTATTTTTGCTAACCTTTGGATGTCTTGATAATGTGATGTTTGCTCAAATTCTTTCTTTCTCACTGGAAATGAAATATTGTAGCAATTATTATAGTATGGCACAAGACCATATTCCAAAGCGTCGCACAAGTCATTTTTTATTGCCGGGTCTAATTTCCCATTTTTATATCTTTGTTTTTCAATCTCTTTGGCTAGTCGATGTTTATTTAGAGATTTATCCCATTGATACATACCTTCGTTGAGTATGACTAAAACTCCATAGGCAAAGGCATTTTTTATAATTCCCATATTGATGTCTTTTTTCTTCATAGTAAAACTCTTGATTTTTATCATCTTCCAAAGCCTTTTGTTTTTGGCAGTATTTTTCAAGTGCTTTAATTGTGCTATGAAAGGTGCCGCCGCACCATCAACACTCAATATAGTATTCAAATTATTGTATGCTATTCCATACTTGTCATCAAGAAAGTCCATAAATTCTTCCAGTAAATCACATTGTTCCGTAGGTGCAAGTGTTCGCTGTGTTTCTTCCGGGTCATTATACATAACTTCAAGTGTTTGTGTTGTTCCATCTTCCAAAATTGCCACTGGCACAACAGCAAAAGTGTCATTTGCAGTTGCGTGGTCAATTCCAACAATCAAAGTTATAATTCTTTGTGGTGTTATTTGATAGACCTTTTTGTAATTCTTATCTCTTGTAAATTGTGGGAATACAACATCACTTGTGTTTGCATTTATGTCTCCCAAGAACATTCGCCTAAACTCTACATAGTTCGTTTTCTTGTAGTTATCAATGTAATCTCTTGTTTGCTGATTTAGTAAATTCCAAATATTATAACAACTTGCATAGATATAACACCAATCAGGGTCTTGTCTCTTATCATTAACATAATCAATAAACCAATGACCAATAGTTTCGTTGTTTCCAACAATAATCATTTTGGCTTGCAAGTCTAATTGTCTAATAAAGGTTGCAACTGACTGCTCAACAACATTTGCGTCTTTGTTTTTTTGTGCTTCTTCAAAGAGAACTAATGACAACTTGTTTGTAGTAGTAATACCACGAGTTCTTTGACCACCTTTACTATCGGTTATTGGATAAAAATATGTTCCACCAGTTTGACCTTTATGGATAACTCTATCTTTCGCCTTTGGAATATACCACTCACAATTTGGGTCATCTCCAACATCAAAACCAGAATTTCGCAAAAATTTCTCGATTTCGTTAATTATACTATCTTTAATTTCGGTGGCAGTTGCTTGCAACACAACTATATCTCTATCTGGAAATTTATTTGTAGTAACCCACCAACTAGCAACCAATATACTTGTCTTTCCACTAATACGACCACTTGACAAAATAAAATATCTTTTGTTGTCTAAAAAAATCTCTTTATAAACATCAGGAATAAGCAAGTTATTTGCTGACAAGCCATTGCTGTTCAAAAGTTTTTGTTTTTCTTCTTCACTCATAGATGGCAGTATATCTTTTTTTTCTTCTTCCATATTACTGCTCTCCTACTGTTTCAAAGAATTTGTCTTTGCCACTTTCTTCATTTGATGGTGGCTTTTCTTCGACATCTTGAACTTCCACAACTTGTTCCCCATCAATTATCTCAACACTATCAGGGTCAAGGAAAACTTTATTTCGGCTATCTTCTAGTTCTTCCTTTTTACTTGCGTCAACAATGTTTATCGTTATATCCCCAACTCTTAACTTATCAAGGTCAACGATAGAATTAAGCCCTAAAATCTTATCAAGTTCCTTTCGTGCCTTTATCCTTGTGTCAATATCACTGATTTCTTCAATAGTTGTTTTAAGCACAGCACCTTCGGCGTTTTTTTGCACAGTCTTTCTCACTGTCTTTATTTTCCCACTAGCAATATCTCTATAAAATTGTATTCGCCTAGCAGTTTCTCCATCAGCACCTTCCACAACTTCCAGTGCCTTTTCCGCCCCATCTTGTAATGCAAGTGCGTCTATTTTCCTATTGATTGCACTTTCTTCATTATTCTCAACAATATCTTTGGCTTGCTTTACTGCCAACATAGTTTGGATAAGTTCAGCAATTCCTTTATTGTTTGCTTCAAGGTTATGAGCCGCTTGCCCAATATTATTTCCCTCATACCCAGCCATTCTATATGACTGCGATTTAGAATATCCTTGCGCCCTAAAATCAACATATTTTCTTTGTCTCACTGCCAAACTCTCATAATAAGTTTGTTGTTCATCAGTAAGACAAGCAATTCTTCTAGGCTTTAACCTAACTTTACTCATAGTCAAGCACTACTCCTTTCAAATTTGTGTCTTTGTTATTATTATACACGATTTTTTAATTTTTGTATAGAAAATATTTACATTATTTATAAAATTTTACACTTTTTAATACTTTTTAACACTTAAATTGAAACTTAAACTCTCCACTACCACTTAAAAACCCCTAAATTCGCCACTCTTTGCCACCTAGAACAAATAAAACTATATTTCTAGTATAAATATTCGACCCAACCTTTTTTCTCTTAAAATAACCCCTTATTTTCGGCTCTTTCTCAAAATGACCTTTCTTTGCCTAGATAGAGATACTATAATTATTATATATATATTATATAGAGAGTAGTATATTTAGATTTTAGGGGAAAAATTATAGTAGCAAAAAAAATGGATACCCTTATATATATTACATCTTCTAGGGGGTGTATGGGGTATAGAACAAGTATTCTATATAATAAAATATCTATTTTTCTTTTATTCTCCTAGATATTTAATTATATTATATATTTTATATTATATTATTATTATAATTATATAGAGAGTAAATATATTTTTAGATAATTAATTATATAGTTTTTCTTGATATATTTATATATTAAGA
>JAFQXD010000068.1 GCA_017407115.1 Methanobrevibacter sp.
ACACTCCCTGGAAAAATCAAAAGGATATTCAAAACATACAGAGGCCTGCTCATCAGAATAACACTCAACAACATCAGGTGGATAAATCGATGTGTAATCATCAACAAAAACTAAGCATCAGTACCAAATCGGACACAGCCATTATATGCAGATTCATATGAAAATATTATAGAGCATAGTTAATTTACTAAATTAATCGATGAAAAATCTATTCCTTCTTTTATTTCTTATAAATAACTTTTTAATAAAGTCAAGTCTGGAATTGACATCCAAATCTGTTAATATTTTATCAATATTATCACTATTTAAAGTTTCTTTATTAACAAATTTAAAAATAAATACATCACTTTTATAATATTGAGATTTTAATGATTCATCTGGCTTAAACTGAGCAACAAAATCTTTTGTGAAGAAAACATCTTTATCAACAACTCTTGCAGGATTACCATAAATTAAACTATTTGAGGAAATTTTTAAATTAGGTAAAATAAAAGAAGAATCTCCGATGATTGAACCTGATCCAATTTTAACACCACGAGAAATATATGAAAAGCGCCCTAACCAGACATGATCCCCAATGTAAATACTTTTTGAGAAGTTTTTTCTAGATTTATTCTTTGTATCATAAATAGCACAATAATCAGAAGAGAAAATTTTTACTTGATTGCTTAATATGCCATCGTCCCCAATTACGACATTTTGACTTTCATTAACATTTATATCTACACCTGCACCAAATAAATTATTTTTTCCAATGTAAAGAGTTGAATTATTGTAAATTAATAATCTAAAGGCATCACCTACATCTGAACGTATATATACTAAAGAATTATCTCCATTAAATGTCAGACGAGCATTAACAAAATTAATATTACTATCACATACAAGAATATTATTCCTGCCAACGAAATTGATTTTAGAATTTGCTAACTTAAATGAACCAATGATTTTATTTTCAACTAAATTACCAACTTGGTCTTCTTTTGTAATTGTTTCCATAAAAAATACCTCTTTAACTATTATATATTAATTCTTTTAAATAAACTTTTGTAAAAATTTCAAATTAATCATCTAAATCCCATTCTGGGCGTTTAAATCCTAATTTGTCCGCTAAATCATCTTCCCACCTATTTTTGAACAACATATTGTCTAGTGATTCTTCATTTTTCGCTAATGATTGTGTGGATTTTTGAAGTTTATGATAAACAATTGCATCAGTGACATGGAAAATTTTATAACCCAAAATATGTCTTATATATTCTGAAAAAATCCTATCTGAACGATAATGTCTTCCTAACTCAGCATCTAATCCGAAGGATTTCTCTAAAACTTCTCTTTTGATGTATGTGCAGAAAAATGGTGCGAAACTGAGCTCCAAGGACTCGCCATCATGGAAATTATCCATATTTATAATATTTTTATGATGGGCTGATGGATTAACATCACAGTCAAACCCTTCCGATGCATATGGAACATGCTGTTTCATGGTTGGAGTTCCACCAGGCAACACCTGCTGAGGCACAACGATTCCACAATCATCATGCTCATAAGCAAATTTCTGCATTGCTTCAATTGAATTTTTCATCAATATTGCATCATTATTTAATAACAATATATCAGAATCATTATCTGAAATTTCAATTCCCTGATTTACAGCATAAGTAAATCCATAATTAATATCATTTTGGATTAATTCAATCAAACCATTTGATTTGAGAGTTTCTAAATAATATCTAACGGCTTTTCCTGAATTATTATCTACAACAACTATTTTGATTTTTTCATTATTAAACTCTAAAATTGCATTTATGCACTCTTGAATGTCTTTTAAAGACTCGAAACTTGGAATGATAATAGTTACTTTTCTATTTAATTTAAAATCAAGATTTATATCAAAGTCATTGTCATTTTGAATTACTCTTGTCAGATTCTTATATCCTAACATTTTTTCATTGCTTCTTGCATTTGCATCAGAGATACTGTTATCTGTCACACTCATGTAATATTTAGATAAAAGAATTGGAACTGAATAAACTTTAAAATTATTACAAATTCTTAATATCAAATCCCAATCTACCAACCTATATAACGACTCATCAAACCCTCCAATTTCTTCATAAACTTTTTTAGTGTGTGCAAAGCAATTTAAGTCTATGTAATTTCCATTTTTTAGAAGGGACCGGTTTAGAGAACCAAAACGCACTGCAAAAGGAGGTTGACTAATATTATCATACAATAGCTGAGCAGAATATATTGCGTTAGCATCAGGTATTTCAATAAATGCACCGACCATTGCTTCCAAGTATCTTGAATCCCATTCATTATCAGAGTCCAAATAAAATATATACTCACCAGAACATTCATCTAAAGCAACATTACGGGCAGCAGATGCACCGATATTGGTTTCATTAAAAATTAATTTGATTCTATCATCATCAATACTTTTAAGCAACTCTCGAGTGCCGTCAGTACTTCCATCATCAACAATTAACAACTCAAAATTAGTATAAGTCTGATTTAGAACTGAATCAATTGCTTTTTTAACAAAATCAACCCTATTATAAACTGGCATTATAATTGAAACTAATCTGGAATTATCTTCGACATTGCTTATCAGATATTTAGCAATATTGTCCATTACCGCAAAGCAACGTTTTTCCTCTTCAACAAACGGAGCATATAAAATTGGAGACACATATGAATTTGCAAGAAAACCCTCGAAATCGGAGAAATTAATCTTTTTGTCTAAACCTCTATCACTTAAATGGACTTCTTCAACAAACATTTTAGGATCATTATTTCCCAAACCAAGATACACCACATCCAAATCATTATCATATTTTATTATTTCTTTTTTCAAATTGATATCTGAATAATATAACTTTTTAAGCAATTTATAATAATTTTCTGGTTCGAATAAATCTAAAATATAATTATGCGCATCATTACTATTTTTAAAATCTGTGCAACTTATAAATTCAAATTCATCAATGAAATCCCTAAAGGAATTTTCATCAACAATTATTGGAACTTTAGCCAAACTACATTCATTGATTATTTTAAACATTTCAGGAAATGGACTTAATAAAACTACAAAATCCGGAGAAATTTCTCTAAGATTTTGAGAAACATCATCTAAATTTAATTGAATAGAATCTACGAAATGAACTTCAAACCTATCTGAGGTGCCTTCAATACTTTTAATTAAATTCTTTTCATTATCAGATAACTTTCCAGGAATGAATAACTTTATGACATTCGATTGCTTTTTATCAAAAATATTTGATAATTTATCATCAAATGAAGGCATGTTGATAACATTATTATTACCATTAAATATGTTGAATTTTTTATAAATATCTAAAGATTCAACATTGGGATACATTATTGTGGATAAATTTAATAATTCAGAAGTAGAAATATTCCAATTTTCATTTAATTCGTTAAAATTTGATTTTTCACCAACAAGAGAAGAATGCTCATTGAAACAATCATCTAGATTAATAGGTGCATTGAAAACAAAAGAACAATTTAATAACTTCCCAACATCAATTAAATCGAACGAATGAAATTTAAAATCCCCAATATGAATTATATTAATATTAAAATTTGATAATATATTGAAATATATCTCTTTAAGAGTTTCACATCTAAATTTTTTGTTGAAATTAGCATTAATATTATCCCTGTTCCAAATAATTTCACCATCTTTCCAAAGTTTAAACTCATTTTTATCAGATGTTAAAAAATAACAATCATAATGTTTTAAATTATAATAATTTAAAAAATCTGCAAATAAATGAACTTTCATTTGATCTACAACATATAACACTCTATTAGACAAAGTAACATCATTTTTATCAATGATTGCATCATCAAATCTTTCCTTAATATTTTTAATTGAAGAAGAACCTAAAAACTTCTTAATTTTTAATTTGGTGAAGAAATCATTTTCATGATTATAAAATAAATTAGACTCCTCTGAAAATGACTTATGCATATGGTAAACATAAACCGAATCATCAATAACATGATTAATATTTTTTGGAAGATAAATGAAAGCCATTTCATTTTCAGAATCAAAAACTACCTGATTTTCAGTTATTGATAACAATTCATCAATTGATTCCTTTTTAATATATATACAAAAAGGTTCACATATTTGTGAAGACAAATTGTTGAAATTAGATGATTTTTTAAGCAAAGTTGAAATACCTTCAATAGTCAAATTATGTTCATTATATGGTCTCAACTTATCAAATGGAACAATATTTGTAATTAAATTTGAAACCGGAGATACCATGTCAATTTCTTTTTTAGAATATGCTTTTGTTATTAATCGATTTAACCAATTATGTGTAACTTTAGTATATGCATTAAGTATTACAACATCATTGCTACAAGCTGAAATGATATTCCTAAACTTAGCTCTATAATTTTCCCCATCGATTGTGATTAAATTTAAATCATGACGTTTTGAAATTTGTTTAAAAAAATCATCATATTTTTCAGCACAATCTTTAAAGATAAAAAACTTAAATTCGAAATTTTCATTAGTATTTCTCAAAATTAATTTTATTGAATTAATAATATCTGGAGAATAATTAAAAATTGAGATGCAAATCGAAATTTTTTGATTTAACTTATTTAAAATAGATTCCACCACAGACCCATTATAATAATTATCAACCCTGCCCCAACTATTAATATTATATCCTTTATGTTCACCTATCAAAATATAATGGGTTAATGGATTCCATGAATTAGAATTATCTAAATAAGCATTTTTATAAAATGAACTGGAAAAATTTGGAAATGGTTTTCTATGACTCTCTTTATATCCATAAATAACATAATGAAGATAAGGATTCATCCCCGCATTTTTTACATCTGGATACCTATCCAAATACCAATCTGGATCAAACAATTCAGATTTTTTTAATATATCCATATTTTTATCTTTATCAGTAGCATGAATTATAGGATATTTATCATTAATATCACCATATAAAATATAGTGAACAAGAGGATTCATATTAAATTTATCAACGAATGGGTGTTTTTTAATATATTCGTCAGTATTGAAAGTATTTGAAGGGTTACAGCGTTCGGAAACGCCAAAATTCAAGTAGTGATTTATTGGAGATAATTCAGATTCTTTTACATCCGGATATTTTGAAAGATAATATTCCTCATCGAACAACCCTGATTTTATTATAATGTCTTCACTTTCTTTAAGTAAAAAATCATTGAAACTTATATTTTCATCATTATCATTGTATTGTTTTATTTTTTGATATAATAATGAATTTTTATCCCTTTTAAACTTATTTAAAGTAATTTCCCAATTTGCTTCTAAATTTTCTAGAACATAATTCTTAAAAATATCCTCTTTTGAATTTTTAAGTATTTTTTCCCTAAGTTCCTTACTTTCAATTAATTTTTTCATATTTATCTCCCATTCTTCTACTGAATTATTTTTTACAAGTAAACCATTATCTCCATGTGAAATACATTTGGCGTATGGACCAACATTACTATAAATTCCCGGAATATTTAATGCTGTGTATTCCAAATATTTCAATTCGCTTTTTCCTTGATTAATATTATTATTTTCAACAAGAGGTGCTATTGCTATATCCCATTTGATTGCATTTTGAAGCCATTCAACAAAGTCAGGATAGTGTCGTTTATCAAATGGCACATTGACACGAGACATACCTTCAAATGAACTGTCTGTTCCACCAACCATTTCAAAAATTACATTCTTATCAGAACTATCTTGAATATTTTTAATAGCTTCCTCTATTAGTTTTAAATCATTAGCATGCGTAGTTGTACCCATATATCCAATTTTAATAGTTTCTCCATCACAAACCTCATAATTTTCATCCAAGTTCCAAGAATCAGTCAAGACGTTTGGAAGAATCTCAATATTCCTATTAAAACCTAAAAGACTAGATTTTAGAGAATCAGTAGTGACAGTGATACATGTTGCATTTTCGGCTAAATACCTTACAACATTTATTTTTTCCTCATATCTTTTAAAGTCAGGTTGTGTGGTGTCAATGTTTACCAAATCATCATCTATTTCATAAATTAACTTAATTCCATAAAGACTGCATTTTTCAACCAATAATTTAGAAACAGTTAGGTCAATTACATCTCTTTGAGCAATTACAATATCCAACATTAAATTTTCTTTTTCTAAATCTTCGACAAATTTATCTATTTCCAAATCATCAATTATGTAAAATTCAAATGAATCGTTTTTAAAATTATTAAAAGCCGCTAATAACCTGATATACGTACTTGCAATATATTTACCTTTTCCTTTAATGAGCAATCCAACAATTTGCTTATCTTCACTAGACTTGTTTAAATCTGAATATCTTTTTAAATTTTGAAATTCCATTTATTTCCCCCAGCCCAGTTAAAATTATCAGTTATCGAATAATATCTTTGACATAGTCCTTAAGTTTCTTATTTTTTAATCGATTAATTTCTTTTTGTTGATTTGAAGACACCTCTTTAAGTTCAACGATTTCCCGAGATAGTTGAGTTTTTGTTTTAGTTAAAATGATATTGCGTTCCTTTATTTCTTCAAATTCATTGTTTATTTTATTAATCTTATCATTTAATTTGAAATTTTCATCTTTTAATTGTAAATTATTCTCTTTTAATTTTTCACAATAACCCTCTAGTTTTGCAACAATACCCTCTAAATGATTAATATCATTAGATTTGTTCTTAAACCTATTTATCTCCCTAGCAAAATAAATATAATTGTCTAATAAATTATTAAATGGAGATTCAATGAACGAGTATTTGATATCTAAATTTTCACAAAAATTTAAATTTACTGGCAATTTTTTGAGGTTTATTTGATTAACATCAGAATAATCTGAAGAAATTTTATCAAAATCGAGTGAGTATTTTTTTGCCAAATTAGTAACATCATCCATAGATAATTCATTATTATTTCTAATTTTATTAAACATCACTTCATAATGAAAACTTGTTCCCTTTACAACAGTATTTCTTGAAAGAGTATTAGGATAACCTAGTAATACTTTAGATTTTGTTTGATTAACAGATCTTAAAGGAAAATGAGCAATTTTTAATTTAGTGTCATCAATGCAATTTATTTTATGTTTAAACATGTCATCAATATCAACATCATGATTACCAATGCTTAATTTAATACCAAATTTATTAATTAAATCTTTAGTAATAATAACTTTATAATTAGTTTCTAAAATTTCGTCACGAATATTAGTTATTCTTGAGGGAATAAATTTTATATTCTCATTATCCTTTGATGTCGGCACATAAGTTCTCCATTTAACTTTATAATATGAATCATCAGAAATTTCTTCGATTAACTTTCTTGGATTATCATAATCCGAAATGATAAACTCATCACAGTCTAGAGGACAAATAATATCTGCAGAAAAATCATTTAAAGCAACTTTTAACAAATAATTATATTTAATAAATGGTTCAAAATATTTATCTTCATCAATAATAACTTCAATAGGTAAATTCTCTTTTTTAAGTTGATTTAAAATATTTAATGTATCATCAGTACTTCCATTATCTAAAAAAATCATCAAATCCATAATATTTAAATGATACCTTACAAATGATTCAATAATATCTGCTTCATTTTTAATAGTGGTTATAGAAATTATTTTCATATTACCCTCAGTTATATTTATTTATTTTAAAAATAAACTTATGATTATGCCAATTTTGTTATGGTATATTTAAATATAATTTATTATAGATTATTATTATATTTATTGATAGGTTGTAAATATGGCTTTAATTGTATTAATTGGAGATATAGAAAGTTACCAGTCAAAATTTAATTTGATTGATAGGGAAATGATAAAAGGAAATATTTCAGTTGCAGCTGCATTTTTCAATGAAGAAGTTGAATATGCAGTATTAGATAACTTCAATATTGTTAATTCACTAGATGAACTTAAAGAAGTTTATTTTGACTATTTTATATTACTAGATGATGATAAATCTTGGTTCGATATTCTTTCAAATGTGTACCGATTTGAACAAAAAATTATCCCAATACGTGTTTTTGAAATCCCTCTTTTCGATTTTGGAAAATATGAACAAATACTGCAAAATCCACCAAGCATTATTAGTAGACATTGCTGGGGAGGAATACTATATAATTATTTAGGTCTCAAATTTAATTCCCCCTTCGTGAACTTATTTATATTAGATGAAGATTTCAATAAAATATCAAAAAATTTTTTATATTATATTGATCAAGAACTAGTTTTTGACCGAGAAGAATATGAACATAATCTTAAAAGAAATTATCCCGTTGCTAAATTAGATGACATATATATTTATTTTAACCATTATACAGATTTTGAAGAAGCAAAAAGAAAATGGGATGAACGAAAAAAAAGAATTAATTATTCTTATTTAATTTTTGAAACAACAACAGAAAATAGGAAAACCGCCCTTGAATTTGATGCTATATCATTAGACTATAAATTATGTTTTTATTCTGGAAAATTGAATGCATCTAATATTATCGATTTCAGTGAGTTTATGAAAAATAAGCAAGTAGGCACATTAGGAATGCTTGTCAACCATACCGCAAATGGCCAAATCCCTTATTTTGACTTGCTTGAATTATTGGTAAACTTTAATTACAAACCTAGAATAAAATTTTTATAAAACCAATAAATAATCACTAAAGAAATAAAAATAAGTGCATGATTTATGCACTTAAAAGCTAACTAAATTAAAACTATAATGGCCCGCATCATAGACATTAGTTAAATTATAATTATTTTCATACTGCTCATTCCTACCACTATGCTTCCAATTAACCAAATAGACCTTTTTACCAGGATTATTCTCTAAAATCTTATTGAAATCCTTACAGATTTCCACATCATCACTATAGAAATACGTATCTCCTAAAGTGTACTGTTTAGTGTTGTTTAAATCACCATGCAAAATCCTATATCCATAATCCGTATTATATACAATGACAGTACTATTGTTGTTAATTGAATCCAGGAAAGTCGCCTTTTCATCATTGAATATCATTCTAGAAGTGATATCTTCCTGAGTTATTTGCAAACTTGCACAAGCTAGAATCATGACCAGAACAAGTGCTGCAACCAAAATTTTATAGTCTTTAATCTTTCCAATCACAATTGAAGCGGAAAGCCAGAATATTCCCATTACAGGAACCAGATATCTCATTCTCATTGTATTTTCAAATGAAAACATCAAAGATAATATTCCCACTGCGATTGTTGCATACATTAAAAATATGCCTGCACTTGAAAATTTTTCCTTTTGGCGATAAATCAAAACCAAAATAAAAATTAAAAACACCAACGCAATTAACTTATAAACAATCATTTCAGGCCGGAAGTCTTCGCTTTTGATTGCAAAAGAAAAGAGAAAATGAATGAGATTATCCAAATGGAAACCCTCATGGAATCCGCCGGCTTCAGTCATAATCTGGCGTGCAAAAACAATTCCCCAAGGAGCATATAAAATAATCACTGCAAGAACGGATTTGCCGAATTGCCTTAATTTGTCCTTATGTTCACTCAGGATTTCGTATAAAATCAGCAGATACATCAATCCGCAAGTAATGGCAAAAAAGTATTGGGTGTAAGCCGAAAGCAAAGTAAACAATGTAAGTAACACCCATGATTTCTTATCCCAATGGGTTACAACTTCATTATAGTAAATGAATGCCATCAAAACAAAGAACAGTCCCCAGGAATACATCCTTATTGTTAAAAACTCAACGAAAAAGTCGCTCATTACTCCTACACAAAAGACAAATAAACCTGCAGTTAACATTCCATAGTCTTTCCTGATTTTAGTAGCTGAAACCACCATTATGAGAACATATGGAATCATAGACATTACTTTCAAAAGATAAAGGTTGTCAAGACCAAATGGAGTCAAGAGATACAATATCCCGTAATACAATGGCGGATGCACATCGTGAATTATTACACTCATTGCCTGCATAAATGGAAGATTTATCAAGGTGTAAGTCCAATACTCATCGACATGAATGAAAAAATTAGTTAGAGGGGAAATAAACATGGAAGCAAATGTTAAAATTGCTATTCCAAAAAATAATATACCTAATAAATCTCTTTTTTCATACATGTTGATATATTAGATGAAAATATTATTTAAATCCTAACTAAAAAGACCATATTTAATAAAAACAATTCCAAACACCAGCAAATAATTAAGACCTGCCAATACAACGAATGACAGTGTCATTAGCTTATCCCATTTGGCATTAATCTTATCTTCATCGAATAACTTTACAATCAACTTCAGAGTTATCCAGATTAGGATAAAATAAAAAAACATTAATGTTCTTGGGCCTGAGACAAATACTGTTGGTGAAAATGCAGTTATGAATTTGGACATGAACCCTGCAAGGAACAATATTAAATAATTATAATTGCCGAATGCTTTGACTAGCATCAGGCAACTGCCTATCAGGAGATAAATGGCGATTGCTATTGTTAGAATGTTAATTTCAGCAATTGTTTCGTAACTCATCACTGCAAGGGCGGTTTTTAAAGGAGGGATTGAATTTGAAATTGCCTCAAAAGGAGCGGTCAGGTGGGAAAGGGCGGCTGAGTTTAATGCGACCCCCAATGTTGAAATGTCGATGAATGTTTTAAAGACAACCAAAAACAGAATAAAGAGTGCGTTCAAGCATAAGGCATATTTTAAATATTTGTTTTCGACTTTTGTGAGTGCTGCCAATGTTAAGATTAGATAAAATAGCGGAAATATGATTTTCTCTTCCAAAAGCAGTGTGAATGTCGGGATGATTCCCAGATAAATCTTTTCCAGGATTCCATAGTTTACATATTGGGGATACCAGTAGCTTGCTTCGGCCAGAAATCTCACAGAATTTCCGGGACATGTCAAAATAAAAATCATGGAGATGAATGACATTACGACAATGAAAATATGGTATCTGCTTATGGTTTCCTTTTTGGCCAACTTGTCCATCAGATAAACAAGACTCAAACCAAAAATCAAAGCGCAACATTGCTCCTGCTGAATTGCATAAATCAGTGCCAATATCGAAATAACATAAATTAAGGCATCGGTTTTCTTGCCGTATAAGTGATTTATAAAGGGAATCAATGAGATCATGGCAAGTGAAAAACACCATAGGTAATTTAGGGTTGTTGCAATCCATCCTGCAGATGCCATTTCGTGAAAAGGATACATTAAAAATAGCAAAACGCCTAAAAACGCAATATGTTTTGAATTTTTATGATTGAAAAGTTTTATGGAGTAATAAACTCCTAAAGTGTATAGAATGCAGTCAAGAATCTCCCATATGAACATGTTTTGACGTGCCAATACAATCAAAACACTTTCTATCACCAATCTGCTTGACCAATTATAATATCTGTAACTGATATAGCCAAGCAATGTCTGATTAGACAGGACCTTGGAATATTTGATATCGTCCCCGTTTACTCCCATCACCAGATGCATTAAAAACATCAATGCGAAAAATAATATGAACGGATAATATTCACCGATAAATTTCTTAACCCTTAATGCATCCATCATTGTCCCTCAAAATTGTCTTATTATAGTTTTTTTGGAAAAGTTTATACCTTATGAGGTTCATATATAATAATCATGAAAGTCGCAAAAATTGAAGAACATTTAACGGACAATGACTTAAATGATCTTATAAAAGAACATAAGGATTCGTACAATATTTAT
>JAFQXD010000069.1 GCA_017407115.1 Methanobrevibacter sp.
ACACTCCCTGGAAAAATCAAAAGGATATTCAAAACATACAGAGGCCTGCTCATCAGAATAACACTCAACAACATCAGGTGGATAAATCGATGTGTAATCATCAACAAAAACTAAGCATCAGTACCAAATCGGACACAGCCAAAAAGATAATTTTAGAAAGTTAGGTGGGGAATTTAGAATTTAAAAAGTTTAAAGACATATAGTATTCAATGCTCCCCCACCAAAAGCATATAACTTATTTTTGGTCTTCCTGTCAAAAGGAGGAAAAAAAGCACACAAAATCTGTCGGCTGATTTGCTGGACACACAAGAGAGAGTAGGTATTGAGCAGTTTAACCACAATATTGCTCAGGTGGAGTCTTATAAGTAGCGAAATGACTATGAATAAAAATAAAACATAAATATAAAATGGAGGTGATAACTCGTGATTCTAAAAGTTCACATCTACGATGATGACGAAGATGATGGATTTGAAGGTGAAATACAGAAAGGTCAATAAAAAATGACCTTTCTTAAATAAAACAATAAATTAATAAAGATACTAACAAAACAATTAATATAATATCTAAAATAACAAATGTGAATCCCATATTTGCAATTTTAACTTTTCTTTTCATTATCTTCTTATTTTTTCCAATAGTTTTTGGCAATCTCATAAAAAGGTCATCAATAACTTCAGAATGATTTTTCTTTTTAGCATAACTATTTTTTACATAAATCGCTTGAGGAGCTTGTTTAAATGTTCCCACAAACTTAAATGCAAAAACAAAACATATCATAGCAGCGACTGATACTATCAATGAACTAACAAATAAATTAAAAATCCAAAACTTAAACGGATTGATTATAATTTTATCATAAACAAATTTATTCAACAAACCTGTTGTAAACAATGTTGCCTGTAAAGTTAACATAGTTCCAGTCAACACAATCATCTGACTATTCTTATTGTCAATTAATTCATTACGGGATACTTCCTCATCGTAATTACGAAACAAAATTTGTAATAATAATTCATTAGTTTCAGACATTTTTACTGTCCTCCGTTAAAAATAGTTAGTTTATTAAAAAAGTCCACAATCAGCACATTCATGAGGAATCTATTAAAATTTGTAAATAAAAATTAAAATAAAAAAACTTACGCTTTATGAATGGCTTCACGATATTCCTCAAGAGTAATTTCCCCATTGAAAAGTTTTTGATCCAAGTCAATGACTGTTTGATCATCAAAATAAATATTTAATTCCCCGAGAGGTATTCTTTTTTCATCTTGAGTTTTTTTCATTTTGATATCCACCTAAATGATATATATTTATTTAAGATTTCATTCTTTAAATAGTTATCCCAAAGAATTTCAGCCCCAACTTCATCACTTTTAAGTTCTAAATTTCTTTCCATCATATTATAATAATCATCTTCTGCAGCCTGAATTATTTCATCTTTATGTTCATAAGCATTTTTAGTAAATTCTCCTATGAAAATATGTTCAGGGGTATGAACTACCAAATATCTCATATGTACATCTGGACTAACAAAAAATGTTTTAAAATCTTTGAAATTAAAAGGAGAATTGCTTGAATGTGAATGTGTTGCAATTAGCTCATCATTCTTAAATACTGCTAATTTTGCTTCATTAAAGTTAATTCTATTTTTAGGACTATAAATATAATTACTAACACCTTCATGAGTTAAATTTGCAAGATAACCACATTCTCCTCTTTTTCCATTAGTATACTTCTTTTCAAAATATTGGTCAAGGTTTAATAATTCACTCTGAAGTATATCTGGCAAATCCAAAGGAATTTTATCTTCAGACATACTTTTAAATTTAATATCTTTAGGTTTATCCACTAAATCATGGAACTCCCACGGGGATAAATTAACAATAATTGGATTTTCTGGTGGTTCTCCTTTGCTTTCCCATATTGATTGGTATGTGCATCTGCAGTTTGGGTGGAATGGTGGGAATTTTCCTCCTTTAATTAGTTTGATTATATTGTGGGTTTTTTCTTCCCCTCTGTTTTCGAATGTTATTTCATCGTCTTTGTTGAATTCAAATGCATATTTTAAGCAGATGGTACAGACATTATTATCTTCTGCAGTTAATATTTTCACTTCAGTATAACCCTCATTCACATAGGACTGCAAGATTCCAGTATTCTGTACACGAGATATTTCTGTTCTTGCTATCATTGTTGCCCTTTGCTTTGGTGTGAAGTTAGAACCGTCTAACCTTTCTTCAGCAACAGATAATATTTTTGAAGTAACCGTATAAGGGTGTTCTCCAGCAATAACTGCTTCAGTTATTCTATTTTTGATTTGATTTCGAGTGTCATTATCAATCTTACGAATTAATCCGAAATTATAATTAGTAACAAATTCTAATGCAAGTTTATCTTGTTCAGTGTATCGTATATGCTCTCGCATGTCAGCATATCCTTGTGCTTTACCTCTGCGATAAACCTCGGATAATAATGCTTCAACACTCGGATATTTACCTTCCAGTATCTCATCCCATTCATCTTCCAAAGCACGGAAAACATCTTGCTGATATTCAGCCTCACTGAAAAAATAATCTCTTGCTTCATCAGATTCCAACCAACGAACAGTTGCATCTATCTGATTACTGATATGGTTCTCCAGGAGATTATAATATCTTACTGTTTTTGGATCATCAACATTTTTGATGTTGAATTCTTCCCACATATCAAAATAATCCAATAATAGATGATTTGTGATGAGCTCTTCTTTTAAAATGGGCATCTTTAATACATTCCTTGCAATCTTTCAAGTATTATGGATTTCTGTAAATCTTTCTCGGTATTGTCCTGAGGAGTAATTAATACTGATTGGTCTAAGTTTTCAGGGCTTGCTGCAATAGCATACTGACTGTAATTCATTGGAACATTACCCCAATCAACAGGTTCCAATCCATAACCTGTTCTTACTTCATTGATAAAAGTAGTTCCGTTACGTAATTTTTTATCTTCAATCTCGGCACGGTTTAATTTGTTTTCATGGTCTTCACGAATAATCTCAAACACTTCTTCGAAACCACTACGGCCAAGATTCTTATTGAAAGCATCTTCAATAACTTTACAATTACTGTTAATGACTTTGCCAAAGTTTTTATCTTGTGATTCCCCGGTTCCATTTCCGAGACTTGCAGTTTCAATAATATCTACTTTGTGAGGGGGCACACCGAACATTGTTATGATGCAATCACGAGAGTATCTTATCAGTTCTAGGAATTCCATGTCTTTATTGCTGTTATTGGTTTGTTGGTAATTTCCTCCTTGAACTGCAATTAAACCTTTTTTATTTTTCTGTTTTTTCAAACGTGCAATGTTTGCTTTTACAACATTCGGCTCTAAATCTTTATCAAAATTCAATACTCCTCTTGGATCTAAACCATGATTTTCAAAAATATCTTTATTGTGATTCATACCCAAAACTTCCAGGGTAATGTTTTGAGCAATAGTATCAATCAAACTTGTTCCCCATTTACTGCCTCTTATTTGAATTTTAGGTTCGTAAATATGAATCAGGTTTTCAGGTTCAAAGATATGATTAGTATTACGGATGCACCATGCACCAACATCATGATTGAAACCCATTAATTCAGTAGGAATAAATTTAAACCCATTAGGCACATTATCAAATACTTTATCATGGTTAACTTCAATGAATGCATCGCCAGTAACTTTCCAGGATGGGACGATTTGTTTTATCATTGATGAAAATGTTTCTTCAGCATATTTTCCTGCTGGAGCATTGAACAGATCAGTTAAGTAATTAACTCGTTCATAATTAACCTGGTCTTTGTTTGGATTATTGATTTTGAATCCTTCACTTAACATTTCATCACAGGTTACCATGCAGCATCTTCTGACCCAAACGTTCTGGTCGAAAGCATCATAGTAAGTTTGTAATTTTCCCATGTGTTTGTCAGGAGTGGTTAATGCCCAGGCATATTCTTCCATGAACATATCATATAGACTGTATCGTTCAGGTCTTCTTATTCCTGGAAGATGAGATGTTACTCCTTTTATTGTATCTATAATTCCCATAAATATCACAATTCTATAATTTCTAGACTTGGGTCTCTTTTGTTTCTTGGTCCAAGTATTCCTCCACGCCACATATCGCAGCAGTGGTCGTTTTCTTTTAGTGGTCTGTCTTCTCCACGTTGTTGGGCTTTCTTATCCCAACTGTAAGTTTGAGCTTGACTGATACTGTTTGTGCAGTCTTCATGGATGAAGAATTTATCTGTTGAAAATAAGTTTTGAATTGTAGTGATGTCTTCAAAGGTGTTAGGTGCATAAGTTTCTACTCTCATTTTTAACCTGGAGTCTTTTTCACATTCTGCCTTTAAACTAGCAGCATCATGAGGAAGATATACAGTGTTGTTTTCATTTAACTTATATTTGTCCTGTAATTTTACAATATCATTTACACGTTCACTATCTGATTGTGCAACACCTTCAACTTCTTTATCATAATAGGTTTCTTCAAGTAAAGCATAACTGTTTCCTAACTCTTCATCTTTATGAATACCCATTACTCCAAACGTTGTGACTGTGCTGACACCATAGTCGCAACAGATATTCATTTCATGAATGTTAAATGGTATTTTATTAAACACATGTTTCTTAGGTGAAAACATGTCATAAATTGCACCTTCTGCAATTACCCATTCTCCAAGGATGTTCCGTTTATAGAACACTTCACTTTTTTGATTTACTCTTTTCAATTCAGTGACATAATGTGGATCAAGATTTGGATTGTCATCAATTAAAAATTTCCATGTTTTAACTGTTCCTGCTTTAAGCAGTTCTTTGTTGTTAATGTAATTCTCATAAATGAAATGGTAAGGACTATCTGGGTTGGTGTTCCAGAACATTTTTGCACCAATATCACTGCAACGGGATATGGCCATTTCAACTGCTGATTTTGGACATCTTGCTATCTCATCAGCATACCAACCACCAACACTCATACCTGCGATGACGTCAACCGCTTTCTCATCATTGAACCCCATCACATAACATAATTTGTCCTCTATTTCTAATTCACCATCTCTTTTATGATAATCATAATCAATGCCTTCAGTATTCAGCATTTTAATTAAAGGCCGTATCACATTTCTTCTTAATGACTGTGAACTTTTACCAGATATTAGGAATTCATCACTTTTTGAATTTTGAAGAAATTCAATCCATCTGGCATTGCATGCTACAGTTTTACCAGAACGTACACTACCTGTAGCAATGTTAATCCAAGCGTCAGAAGTGAAAAGAAAATTTAATGCAGTTTTACCCCAATCCCCATAATGAAAATACTCATTATTTTTCAATTTCTTTGAGGTATTTCTGCCTGCTTTTTTCAATTGAATCAGCCAACCTTACAACATTTTCATCTTCAACATTTACAGTTAACTCATCCTCATCAATCAAGTCATATTTCAATCTCATTGCATCTAAAGCTAATTTTTTATATTTAATTTTCAAACTTCGCTCTTTATAAGGGTCATATTTTTCATCATTAGGAGAAATATCCAAGTCAACCGTTATTGATTCCGCTTCAGAAATAAGATCATCTAATTTTTTCACATCACGATATCGATAATCGGCTGCAATTTCAATACTTTCTTGAGCTTGAATTTCTTTTTCAACTTCCCTATCAATTGCATTAGCACGTGCAGTTTCTTGAGATTTTTTTATCTTCTCTTGTTTTTCTTTTTCATTTTCGATTATCTTTTTTTTCACAGCTGCTTTGATATTTAGTTTATTTTTTTTATAACGGTTCAATGCAGCATGGGAAATCTTTTCGTTATATTCATCTTCCAAATAACTAGAAACATATCTTCCACTGTAACCTGCAACTAGCAAGTCTATAATTTCATTATAATGAGGAGACTTTTCAACTTTATTTTTTTTCACAATATCTATCTCCATAAAAGTGTGAGTATTGCATGAAGTGTTACATGCTGGAACGTTCCACTTTTGTTGGAATGTTCCATTTAATGGTTGGAACGTTACAACATTCTTGGTTGTAACATTTTAAACAAAATGGAAAATGACTCCAACAATTATGCTGATAATAATTGGGATTCCTATTATTATTGTACTTCTAAAACTTCTTTGACTAGCAACAAAATCTGTGAAGTCTGTTTGTAGGTTATCTACTTTCTTTTCGAGAGCATCAAATTTTTCATTGTTTTTATCTCTTTGTTTTTGACTTGCTTCGAGTAAAGTTGTTACTACTGTCACTTTTTCTATGAGTTCCATTTGTAATTTGTTTTGTTTTAGTCGTTCAGCTTGTATTTGCTGAATATCTTCTTTTTTACTTTCGAGTCTTGCGTTTGCTTCTGCCATTTCTGCTTCAAGATTTGCGAATCGTTCTTCGTGGATGCAGATGTGTTCAGTAGTCATTTTCTTCACCATCTGCATCATTTATTGTTACGTTTTGGTTTTCATAATCCGCAGTTGGATCATTTTCTTCTAAGGGAATTAGTTTTGCAAATTTTTCAAGCATTATTTGTTCAGCTACATCTACACGAATGTTTTCTGTTTTTTGTGTTGCGATGTATCCTGCTATTAGTACTATTATTGATGCAAGGTATGCCCATTCTGGGGGCATTATTTTTGCAAGTTCGTCTTTTCCTAAGTATACTATGAGTCCTGCTAGGAAGGATATGGCAGTTGTTATTTTCGATTTGTATTTGTATGTTTCAGTCATAGGTTTTACCTCTTTGTTGTTGAATATTCTATAAGAAAATATAAGGTGAATAATATTTTTATTAGAAAAAAGTATTTTTTGAATAGGGACATCTATATGGTAATGTGTCATGATTAATAATTAAAATTAGTAGTATCATTTAATTGAAAAGAGAGAGCATTTGAAAAGTAATATTTGTTATCACTTATCGTATAATAAACCAAACTATTAAATACGTTAATCAACAAACTTGTTTGTATGTAATGAAATAAGTTTAAAATAAGAAAAATTAAGATAAGTCTTTTAATAGATCACTACTAAAAAACAAACCCTGCTAGTAATGATCTATACGCCAAAAAGACAAAAACAAATTACGAACTAATAGCATAATAAGTTAATACATAATATATCCTTAGATATATTTAAATGTTAACTTTTTTTATGGAAAAGCTTCTTATTCATTTCTGTCTTTGACTTATTTTTAGTTTTCATTAACCTATTAATGATTTACATTCCCATCAAATAGGGGGTGAATCAATATGAGCGTTTCGCAAATGAAACGTAAATTGCGCCAAGCAGAACGTGACCTTAAAAAAGCAGAACGTGATGCCAAACGCGCTGAAAGAGAAATGAACAGAATCTTAAGAAAATTCTAAAAAAAATTAAATTATTAAATTAATAGGTTGTAACATGCTTTCAGTAGGGTTTTATATGTTATTATCTATTTTCTTTTGCCAAAAAATTAAACAATAAGGATCGTGATAAAAAATGAAACTAGAAAAATCTTTAGTAGAAGAAATTTCCGAATCTGGAAATGAGATGTCAACATTAAAAATTTTAGATCATGTAATTGCACTTCAACTTGATAAAATTGAGTACATACACAGTGACTGGACAACTCCTGTTAGTGATGTAACAGAAAAAGCAATGGAAAACATGATTAAATTATTAGAACTTAGATCTCATAAGAGAAGATAATTAAATAAATTATATTTTAAATACATTCATAAATCTCTTTTATGAATGTATACTTCTTTTTTTTAATCAAACCATAAATCTAAGAGTATTTTTTTGTTTGAAAATTAGTAATCAATTTTAAAAATGGAAAAGGATTGAAAAGTTTTGGATAATATAAGAGGGTTTAAAAATGGTAAGTTTAATTGCTAAAATAAAACATGTTTTCGGTACAAAAAAATTTTCTTATTTACGTCCATAAGGAGGATGATATATTTCTCCAGCAGATACTGGATATGAGGTCATTGTAACTAAGCCACAAGAGGTACAGTATTCCTCCCATCCATCATTTTCAATAGTATATGTACTGCAGTGTGGACATTTCCTGCGAGGAACATGTGACTTGATACTTTTAATATAATTTAGTCGCTGCAATTTTTGAAATTCATCTGGCTCTAACCACTTGTCTGGTGTTTCATCATCTATGGCAGAATTTTGATCAAACACATTACGAATTGTATTACCCAAAAATTTTAATCCCCCTCTACTATACTATAGGGGACATAGTGGCAGGATGGCTAAAAAAAAGTCTTTGGAAAATCCTTTAAAATAGATTTAACTCTTTTAAAATGCTTGAAAAATTAGGTTGGACATAGTGGCGGGATGACCCTATTTTTCTTAAAAAAAATGATATAAAATTTTTTAAATGGGAACCCTCCAAATCCAACAATTCGGGAAAATTAATAAATCAGCGTACGCCGGAGGAACTATTAAAAACCGAGATTCCATTCACTCACTGTGCTGGAGTGAAAAACATTAGGCTAATAAATAGCATAAAAGAATAAAAACTCCCATAAAAATATAGGAAATTCCTATAATAATGTCTGCCATTTCAATCACCTCCTTGAAAGAAATGACTTGAAATCTGACTTACGGTGAATAAATCCGACCAGCCATTTCAGGCAAAAAATGTTTACCATAACGCTTCATTTAGTATTTATATGATTTAACTATAGTTATTTTGTGAAAGTTTGTACCATATAATTCAACCAATTTTCATAAAGTGATTTTAGCCCTACAAATTCATTAAATCCTTCTTTAAATATTGTAATAAGTTCATCCAATGTATTATAATATGTTTTATATATTC
>JAFQXD010000070.1 GCA_017407115.1 Methanobrevibacter sp.
TAATCAATTGGCTAAATTTTATACGAATTTCAAATTGATATAATGTAATTTAAATATGAGGTGTTACATAACTATCAATTGCAGTTATTGAAATAGTACAATTATGGGAAAAAATCGTAAATTTAATATGTTTACAAAAAATAATATAAAATCATGGATATGAAAAATACCACAATACTTCTCATAATTTTGTTATGCATTTTGGGTTTGATAGTGGGAGTATACTATACAGAAGCCAGCGAGAGCACTGTAAACCCGGATGATTATGATGAAGTAATCCATGAAGATTCAAACGGAACAATCACCATCAAATTGCAGTTAAAAGGAAATGAAAGTAGTTTAGATAACTTTTTTACCTAAACAAAAGCTAATTTTGAAATCCTATTTGGAAAATGAGACCTATTGCTTGTGAAATATTCAATGGTTTTTGTGTTTTCTCTATCTTCCACCAATACGCAAATCATCGCATTAAGAGAAATGGATTTTTCTTCAACACACACTTCCATTTTAAACAGAACTATATTATTTAAGCTTTCACGGGGAAAATTTAATCTGTTTGAAGCATCCAAAATTTCTAATGACACAGGAACATTATTATTATCAAAATCCAGCAATATTCCATCTCCCATTTCAACAGTTTCACCATACTGGAATTTTTTGTTAACTTTAACTCCCAATGTATCCGATAATATATCGTATTTATAAATTACTTCATGAATGCTATTTTCTTTCATATTTAACCTCTTTTTGGCGAATGAATATGTCGTTTTGACTGTTATTTTTCAATCATCTAATCTAATTAAAAATCAAACAACAGTTGTAAATTATCTATTGGCATATTTGATACTATTTGAAGTGCGATTATATGATTAAACATGGATATGACTAATACTTAAAGTTTACTACTCTCTCAAAGCAATATTCCATGATGAAAGCAATTTATTAAAAAAAAAATAAGGTAAATGATTAGAAAATTCTAACCATTAAAACTAAACTCTCTCTTCGGCATCATCCCAATCGGGAGTTTGGGCCGGAAGAACAGTGAATATCAAAGTTGCAACAAGCAAAATAGCTGCTGAAATTACAGTAAATACCAGCTGTTCAAAGGTAGCGGCTTTTACCACATCAATCATACCTCCAATCCAAACGATTGTTAAAACTATCGGCAAAAGATATTTGACAATGCCTAACCACCATTTTCCAAGCTTGATTGTTTTACTTCTGGAATTCAAGAAATCAATGAATTTATCAGCTTAAATATCCATGCAAATATTATACATTCTAAAATCACTCCAATGAGCAGTGCAATCTGATTGATGAACGTATCGACAAATCCCAAAACATCACCACCATAGGCGGTTGCATAAATCATGGATATGCATGCACCGACAACAATCAGTATTGTCATGGTTTTTGATCTTGAAAGGCCGAACTTGTTTTGTATTGAAAATGACAACGGTTCGATTGTTGAGAGAATGCTTGTAAGGCCTGCAAGATAAACTGTTAAAAAGAACATAGGTCCTAAAACGTAAGCCCACTGACCAAGCACATTGAATACTGTAGGATATACAACAAATACAAGCCCTGTTTCCTAAGTTACAAGATCAGCAACTGCAGTTCCGGACTGCATTGACATGTAACCTAAAATTGAAAACACCCCTAAAGCCGCAAAGTTTTCAAAAAGTGAATTTGCAAGAGCGATTGAAATTGTATTTGTAATCAAATCAGCGTCATCTTTAGTGTAGCTTGCATACGTAAATGCAATTGACATGCCTAAACTTAAGGAGAATATAATCTGACCAAATGCGGCCATCCATATGTTGAAATTTGTCAATAAAGACCAGTCGGGAGCGAAAAGCTCAGCCAAACCTATTGAGGCGCCCGGCAAAGTAAGTGAAAATCCAACAATGATAATCATGATGATGAATAATGCAGGCACTAAAAGCCTTGACACCTTACCCAAACCCGCTTCAAGGTCCCTGTGGGATATAAACCAAATGATTACCCAACCGACAAGCATTGCAACGGCAATGAGTGGAATGAAAGTCAGAAGACCAGACATTGAGGTTGAAGACTGAAGAAGGGTTGTTGCAAAGAAAGTGTCAGGATTTGCTCCCCAGCCCTTAGTGAAACTCAAAATCATGTAAATTCCATCCCAGCCCAGAATAGCTGAGTAATAAATCATAATCATAAATACAGCGACTGGCAGAAGCCAGCCTAAATATTCCCATTTGGAGCGAATCTTTCTTATAGCCTTCGGAAAAGAAGATTTAAAATTATATCCAACGCCATACTCTAAAATCAAGAAAGGAATACCCATTAAAAGAATTGCTACAATATATGGAATGTAGAATGCTCCTCCTCCGTTAGAATAGAGTACGTAGGGATACCTCCAAATGTTTCCAAGTCCAACAGCAGAACCAATCATTGCAAGGATGAATGAAAGGTTGCTGCCCCATTCGTTTTTATCTGCTATAATTTCCCATTTTCCTATTAATATTATGTCTAATATTTTTGTAAAAAGAGTAATAAATAGATTTAGATTTTGAAAAATTGGAAAAAAATAGGCAGGGTTAATATTTTCCAAAATCAATTTCATTTAAAACATGGTTAAAACGTTCTTCCTCAGGAGGAAGTTGCATATAATCTCCATAAATAGGTATTAAAGTATTGTCATCATTATTTGGAATGTTCATTTCATAACCTTCAAATAATGCTTTTTTAGGAGGTTTATAATCAGTCCTTTTAAAAGTAGGTCTTTCAACAAGAGTCAAATCAGTTACATATTCCCCACTATTTGAATTATATTTTGTAAATACATTATATAATCTCTTTTGAAAATACTTCGGACCAAAACCAAAAGTTCTAAAAAGTTTATGGGTTATATTAAGTATTAGATTAAATATTTTTGAGTAATTATCAAATTTGAACACTGAAATCGGATATAACCTTGTTAACACATAACATCTTTGAATGAATAACCATCTTTTAAACTTGTTATCTGGCAAATTATCCAAAATAAATAGATCAATATGAATTCCCAATTTAAATGAAACATGTTTATCCCAATATTCAGCCCAATATGTTCCATTTAATGACATTCTACCAAATTGAAAGCAGTATTCATTATTATATCTTGAATCAAAAATTGTGTATTTTTCGCTAGGATTTTCTTCCATTACCTTGAGGAACTTTTCATAATCTTCTCTAAACATCATTATATCAATATCATCATCCCATGGAATGAATCCTTGATGTCTGATAGCTCCAATTTGAGTTCCAAAAATCAGATAATACTCAATATCATTTTTATCACAGATTTCAACGAAATCGTTTAAAATCATTAATTCGACTTCTTTAATATGATTAAGCTCTTCCTCATCATATTCATTATACATCGTTACACCAGAAATTAATATTTTTGAATATAATTAACATCCTTATTTTCAAAGTCTTCAATTATTTTACAAATTGCATTGGAAATGTCACTATCAATATATGTATTATTTTTATTAAGTTCTATGGATTTTGCAAAAGCAACAAGTTCATATCTTATTCCTTCACCATCCAATTGATAGAAATATTTCTTATTATCTTCTAAGTTTTCAAATCTTAATTCAAAATAATCTGTTTTCCACCAAGGTGCAGGCACATATGCATAACCTTCACTTCCGGAAATAATTAATTCCCCCTCAGATTTAACACTGTTTGCAACTTTTATGGATGCTACAGCATGTTCATAGAGAAAATCAATTTTAGTAAACAAATCAAAATTATCCTTGTTTTCCATAATTAATGAATTAATAGTTCTATCTTTATAATCAACACCCAATATCTGAAATATCGGCAAAAGTGCAGTTGGCGCCCATGCAGTGATGCTGTTCCAAGAGCTATCATCATATTCTCTTATACTGGTACAGGTAGCATCAACAGAATAGACTTCTCCAATTTTACCTCCCTTAAGTAAAAGCAATAATCGATTATATGCTGTTGAATAAGCTGTTTTAATAGAATCCATTAAGATTAAATCGTTTTCATTAGCTAAATTCTGTAATTCAATAGATTCTTTTTCATTTAAAGCAAATGGAGACTCACATAAAACATGCTTTCCTTGACTTAATGCTTTTTTAACCTGCTCATAATGTTTTGTAGGATGGGAAACAATATAAACCGCATCAACCAAGGGTAACAGTTCATCATAATCTTTAGCTAAAATTAAATCCTCGTTTTCATAGCATTTCTCTTCATTTTCATTGTCAACAGAAATTGCATTAACCACAATACCGTTTACATATTTGGATTCATCATAAAACTTTTTCAATACATTACCTTCACCGATAAGGCCCAAATTAATATTTCTATTTTTAGACCTTATATCTGAGCTGGATACTCCTTCAGTTCTCTCTAGATAAACCACATCACAATATTCTTTTAGATAATCAAAGTACCCCACCCAATCAGATCCTACAGTGAAAATGTCAACATCAAATCTTTTTATATCATCTATTTTTTGACCTTCATACTCCTCAATGATAATTTCATCAGCGAGTCCTGTTGCCCTAACAGATTCTATTCTCTCCATTAATGACTGTTTAACATTGATTTTTCCTCGTGTTTTGTCAAAGTCATCGGCAGTAACCCCAACGATTAAATAATCTCCCAAATCTTTTGCTCGCTCTAAAAGCCTTTGATGTCCATAATGGAATAAATCATATGTTCCATAGGTAATTACTTTTTTCATTAGAATAATCCTCTTTTTTGTATGTCTTTAAGTGCATTGATTAATGTATCATTGTCTTCTGGAGTTAAATCTCCCATATGGCCAACTCTGAATATCATGTCCTTTGAAAGGTCATCCCGTGCAGTACTAACCCAAATATCATATTCATTTTTTAGGATTTCAACCAAATTAACGTCAAGTATCTCTTTTGAATGAACTGTTGTAACTGCATTGGATAGGCATTTGCATCTCACTTCAAATGGGAATTCCTCTATTTTTGTTCTGAAGTCATTGGCCAAATCAACAACCCTTTGAACTTCAACATCGACTCCACCATCATTTTTAATTTGTTTTAATCTTGCATTAAGCTGTAATATAACAGTGATAGCCGGAGTAAAAGGTGTTTGACCTCTGACCCCATTGATAAGCATGTCATTAAAATCAAAATACATTGATTTGCAGGAATTATTTTCAACACGTTTTAATGCTTCTTTGGATAAGGTAATAATTGCAATTCCTGGCGGGCATGCAAGAGCTTTTTGAGAACCTGTAATGACAACGTCAATTTTTTGTTCTGTCATGTTTAAAGGATCTGCTAAAAATGAGCTTATTGCATCAACAACTAACAATAAATTATTTTTTTTACAGAATTCACTTATCATATCCAAATCATAATGAACACCAGAACTTGTCTCACAGATGTTAACTAAAAATGCCGTGAAATCCTTACCATCATACTCATATAGCATTTCAGAAGTAAGGCAGGACCCAAAATCCACCTTGATGTCTTCACAATCGATATTATGAAGTTTACATAAGTCTACAAATCTCTGACCGAAACCTCCGCCATTGACAATCAATACTTTGTCTTCTTCATTAAAAACGTTCATGACAGTGGATTCCATTCCTGCAGTTCCAGATCCTGTTAAAAAAATGACTCTTGAATCTTCATCAGCATATAACATTTCTTTCATTAATTTTTCATTTTCAAGAGTAACTTGAGAAAATTCGGGAGTCCTGAAATATGGTGTCTGTTGACTGCCTATTTCTAAAACCAAATCACTGCTCATAACTGGTCCTAAAGCAAAGTTTAACATGAAAATTATCTCCTATTTATTCAATAACATAATACATATACTTTGTTTCAGTATGGTCGCTTAAATCTTGGAAAAGATCTTCAGCAAATATTTCATTGCAATTTAAATCAGAGAATATATCTCTGTATTCTTGTTCAGTCCTGTAAATTGCATTATAATCCGCTTCCAAACCTTCTGAATAGAAATCTTTAAGAGTTAATCTTGTTTCCATACAAGAAGTTGGCTCCATTGCAAATACAATTTTATTGTCAGTGCAAACTGAATTAACTTCATTCATAATAATTTTCAAATCATCATCATTAATGTACATTAAAAATCCGGAAAAAATTACAATATCAAATGGAGGTTCAATTAATAACTCTTCGACTTTAATATCTGTAGCAGACATTTCCTGGAAATAACAGTCATCATAACCTTCATATGTTTTTTTAGCTATTGCTATAAGCTCTTCTGAGAAATCTAAACCTAAATATGATTCGCATTTATCATGTAAAGCTTCAGCCCATCTGCCGATTCCACAACCAATTTCTAAAACTTTTTTACCAGATGTGTCAATTTTATTATAGAATAGTTTTTTCTCTTCTTCATGTCTTTGAGCAGAATTTTCCTTATCTTGGAATAAAACAATAGACAAATCACTTTCTAAATCACGATTAGCTCTATCATTAAAAAAATCTTTTACTTTATCTGGACTGATATCTTCATTATCACCATATAATCTAGACATTTTAACACCTTTAAGAATATTTAAATATTAATTTAATTAATAAAAAAAATAATTAATTTTTTATATTTATCTTTTTAGACATAACTCTATATTAAATTTTATATATAATTATAAATTTACAAACATCAATTAATCATATTTAAAGATTTTAATTTTGATGTTGCTAAATAAGTTATTCTTATTTTTGTTATGAATTATAAAATACAAGTGACCCATTTATTCTCCATTATTAGAACCTTATTCAATTCTAGTTATAATTTTATTTATGCTGTTTACACCTAATATTCTCCAAAATCAATCTTTTCTGGAGCAGGACGGAATCTTTTTTCTTTTGGAGGTAATTCCATATAATTACCATAGATTCTAGTTAATATTTTATCAGGATTATTTGGAATATTCACTTCGATATCTTCAAATCTTGCCTTTTTTGAAGGCAACCAATCTTTTTTATCATATACTGGCATTTGACATATTGCAGGAAAGTCACAAACTTGATTACATTCTTCATTTACATATTTTGAAAAACTTTTGATACATCTCTTTTTAATATATTGTGGAGAAATAGGCATTATTTTTAAAATATAATGGATTGATTGTTGCAGATATTTTTTAAATTTTGATTCATTATCATATTTTAAATAAGCATATACTGTTAATTGGTTTAGTATAAAACAAGAACATTTATGGATAAACCGTTTAAATTTATTATTTGGTATATTATCTAAAATAAATATGTCTATAAATATATTTGGAGTATAATTAACTTGATTAGCCCACCATTCTGCCATAATAGTGTCTTTTAGTGTTAACTGTCCCCAAGGGTGGTGGTAATCATTAGGTTTTGTTTCATTAAAAAAACAATATTTATCATCAAGTTCATTGTTTAAAATCTCGCTTAACTTTTCAAATTCATTTCTAAATAAGATTACATCAATATCATCATCCCATGGTATAAATCCACCATGCCTTATAGTCCCAAGCAAACTTCCGCCATAGATAAAATAAGTTATATTGTTTTCTTCACAAATTTTAATGAAATATTTTAGGATTTCTTTACTAACTAATTGTAAATGTTTTAGTGTTTCATCGTCATATCGTTTTGATTTTACCATATTACCCCTTTAATTCTATATTTATTAATGTTTAATACAATATAATATTTGTAGTTTTAACTATTTCTTTCTCCAACATATAATTTAATAGAAAATTAGGTATGCAATATTTATAAATACGCCCCATTAGTAAAGTTTAAATTATCCTCAATACCCTTTTATTATTTTATTAATTTTTTCAGCATTTACATCACTATTATCCATATCCGATTCGTGGGACGATTTATTTTTAAATGCAGATTTAAAAACTATAGGAAGACCCTTTGGCATTGTTAATGATTTTTTAATTATGAATTTTAGTCGTGAAAATGTTGGATTAGTTGGATAAAAATCACTTTTAAATGAATCATCATTAATCATCTTTTCAGCATAATCACAAATATTTTCATAAACTAATTTATCCCCAAAATAATAATATTTTTTAACATCTTCATCAGAAACAGGAAATGGTTTATCAGATTTGCCTGTATTAAACTTTTCAAATTCTTCATAAGAATCAATGCAATCTGCATGACATAATAATGGATTATCAAAATCAGAATCTAAAGGAACAGGCCTTAAAATATTGCACTGTTTTTTTAATAAATAAACATCAATAATAGAAGTACTTAAACATGTATTTAAGTAATCAGATGGTCTAATCCATTCTTGAATAGCATATTTACCAATATAATGAAAATTTGGATATTTCTTTTCCAAAGCTTGTGCATCAAAATATTCAGTAACTACATTATATTCAGCAGGATGAGGTCGATAAATAAATTCTTTTTCAGGATGTTCTTCTAAAAATTTTATAACCCATTCCATGAAAATTTTTTTAGTCTCAATATCCCATTTTTGCATATATTTACCATCTTCAAGATTGTTATTCAACCTAATTAATCTTTCATCAGTATCATATTCATTGAATGTGAAACTGGAAATGAATAAGACCCATTCTTTTTGAAAATCTAATCCAAATTCTTTAGCCAATTCTTCTTTTGTTTTATAAAATGAATCAAACATTTCGTTAGAAAAATCTGTCTTAATATCACCAGTCACTGCCAAATTTCTCTCAGGAATGCCTTGTTTCATCATTTCTTCTTTAATATGTTCGCTCCAACATATAAACGACATGTGTTTCAAGTATTCTCTTGGATAATGAAGTGTTGAATTCAAAATTCTATCTGCAATTACTTGCTCATATCGCATATTCAACATTTTATCAATTTTAGGCCTAAAACGTGCAGTAAATCTTTCTAAATCACTATTATCGTATCCAGAATGAGCAATTACCAATTTTGGTTTTTCTTTAATTGGAAAAACAATTTCATGATAATTCCAATAATCTTTTAGTTCAACACTATATCCTCTTCTTTCAAATTCTGCTTTTAAAAGATTAGCATTATTTAATTCTCTTTCAGGTAGTTCATAAAATATTACAATATCTGCCATTTAATCACCCAAAATTGATTCTGAAATAGTTATATCAAAAGGACGTGTGATTTTAAAGTTAGATGAATCTCCCTCAAATAAATATACTTCTTCATCTCTTAAATAGAAAAGCATCATGGCTTCATCCAATAAGTTAATTTCATCCTCAGTTAAATCTTCATAAATTTCTATAAATTTTTTAATATTAAAAGATTGTGGAGTTTGTGCATGGAACAAATGTTTTCTTTCAGGAATTTTTGTAAGTTTATTATTTTCTTTACTTTGAAAAATCACATCCACTGCAGGAACAACTGGACTAGCCGCACCAAATTCACATGCATATTTGATGCTATCTTCAATTAACTTTGGTGAGACAAAAATTCTTGCACCATCATGAGTAACCATAATCGCATTGTCATCAGCCCCATTTTCAATAGCATAATATATTGAGTTTAAAATAGTATCATTACGTGTTTTTCCACCCTCAATAACAATTAACCTATTATCATCAAAATATTTATCAATTAACTCTTGAGTATCATTTAAATATTGTTTTGGGGAAGAAATAATAATTTTATCCAACAAATCAACTTTTAAAAAAGGTTCAATGCAATAAGCCAATAAAGGTTTATTATTTATCTTAAAAAATTGTTTTGGAACACCCATTCCTAATCTAGTTCCAGTTCCTCCAGCCAATATTGCAGCAAAAATCATATAATCACTTAATTATAATTGCTCCCATAATTTATAAAAAGCATTTTTAGGATTTGCTTGATTAATAATTACCTCATAAACAAAGTTCACAGTTAATGAATTTACATTTAATTCATCACATAAACTTTTTAATATAATAGCAGTATTTTTTCCTTCAAACAATACTCCAGAAGCTTTTTCATCAACAACAATACCTTGACCACTTAATACTCCTAAAGTATGATTTCTACTAACTGTTAAAGTAGATGCAGTCACAATATCTCCAAAACCACAATAATCATCCACAGTATCTCTTTTACCACCTAATTTTTCAATAATATCTTTTGTTTCATTATAACTTTTAGTGAATACTGCAAATTTTGCATTATTGTTAATATCCATTCCCTCACAAATCCCTTGTGAAATTGCAACAATATTCTTAATGATTCCACAAAATTCTGTCCCAATCACATCTGTATTTGCATTAACTTTAAAAGAATCTGTAACAAGAATCTCTTTAACTTTATTTAAATAAGTTTCATCACTACATGCAATAGTAGTTGAAGCAGACAAACGTTTCACCATTTCAGATGCAATATTTGGTCCCGAAAATGCGACTGGAGGCCTTTTAGTAATTTCTTCAATAATATCCGTCATTGTTTTATTAGTTTTATTTTCAATTCCTTTAGCAGTGCTGACAAAGATACAATCAGTACTGACTATCTTATTTAATTTTTCAACTAATTCTCTCATGACAGATGATGGAATGCATAAAAATACTGCTTCAACATCTTTTAAGTCATCTAAATTACATACAGCAGAAATATTCTCATGTAATTTAACATTAGGAAAATATTGTGAATTCACATTATTATTGTTAATATCATTACAAATTTCCTCACGTCTTGCATATAATAATACATTTGCATTTGGAGCAACAGTTTGGGCAACAGCAGTTCCCATAGCTCCAGCACCAATGACTCCAACAGTTATTGACATTTAATCACCTTTAACAAAATATAATTCAAAGGGAGTTCCTTTTTTTAAATCTTTATTAACTTTTTTACCTAATATTTCTTTTAAATATTTCGGATGAAGACCAAACCCTGGTCTGATTGAACGAACATTATCCTCAGTGATAATTTCACCTTCTTTAATATCTTCAACAACAAACAATGATCTTGAAAATTCTCGATTCAATTTAGATTTTTCAGATAAATCGTAATTTACTTTTCCTAAAGCTTTTTCAACATTCCTAATCGAATCAACCATCTGTTTAAATTCATGAGGCTCCATTGAAAATTCTGAATCTGGACCTCCCATATTCCTATCCAAAATGAAATGTTTTTCAATAATATTTGCTCCTAAAGCAACAGCAGCTGTTGAAACTTCACTGCCTAAGGTATGGTCTGACAAACCTACAACAACATCAAATCTTTTAGCAATATCAGGAATTGTATTTAGATTAATTTCTTCAAAAGGTGCTGGATAAGAAGAAGTACATTTTAAAAGAGAGATTTTATCATTTCCACAATCCAAACAAGTTTTTACCGCCAATTTAATATCTTCAAAATCAGCAATACCTGTTGAGATAATAATCGGTTTATCCAATTTTGCAACATATTCGATTAATGGAATATCTGTTATTTCAAAAGATGCAATTTTATAAACAGGCACTCCCATATCTTCTAGAAAATCTACAGAAGTTTTATCAAAAGGTGAAGAAAATACAATTAATCCCAAATCTTCTGCTATCTTTTTAAGTTTAGGTTGCCAATCCCAAGGCATGTAAGCATCCTCATATAAGTTATGAAGCACTTGTCCATCCCAAACAGTACCCTGTTTAATTTGAAAATACTCATTATCACAATCAAGAGTAATTGTATCTGGAGTAAAAGTCTGAAATTTAACTGCATCAGCACCAGATCTAGCCATTGCTTCAATTGTTTTGACCGCAATGTCAAAATCATTCATATGGTTTGCTGAAAGTTCAGCTATAATAAATGCAGGGTTGTTTTCACCAATTTTTTTATCACCAATTTGAAATTCCATAATATTACTCCTTAATAAATTTAAATGCTTGACAATCCTTTATTATAATATCTTCATCTTTTTTAAAACCCATTGATTTAAAAAATGAAATTGAACGCAAATTATCCTTTTTAATGTATGCAACTACTTTACCCTCCACTAAATCTAATCCCTTCGATAATAAAATTTTAGATAAACCTAAACTCCGATATTTTTTATTTAAACTAATACTAATTACTGGAAATTTTTCATCAAAATCTAATCGTAATTGACCAATTATATCATTACTATATTCTAAAACATAAAATTTAACAGAAGTATCGTTTAAAACATTCTTAAACCAAATTTTATGATCTTCTAATTTAATTTTCTCTGAATTGAATGAACTTTCACGAACTTCATCATCATTAGCAATTTCAAATATTTTAAGACAATCTTCTTTTTTAATTTCTCTGAATACTAAATTATTCTTATAAAATTCATTAAGAATAGATTTAACAATATTAATAGAACCTTTACCATTTACAGCTTGAATACCCAATAATCGCTTATCATAACGAATATTTTTATCTTCTAAAAATTCAATTCTATCTAAAATATTATCTAATAAATTTTCATCATTCCAACAACCAGCATATTCAATGAAACCTTGTTTTTTCCAGTTTAGAATATTATTCTTTTGATTTTCAATTATACCAATAGCTACTGTTGGAACACCAATGCATGCAAGTTCATATAATGTTTGACCGCTTGCGGAGATTGCTAAATCAACAGAAGACATCGCATTGATTATTTCACTAGATTCCGGTGAATAAATCAATTCAACATTACTATTTTTTAAATTTTCTATTTCAGAAACATTATCAAAACTATCAGCAATAATGACCTTTTTAGTAACATTTGGAAACTTATTATTTAATAATTCTAAAATTTTTGGAGTCAGATTTCTTAAATCATTTCCTCCCATTGTAATTAAGATATTTTTTATTGAATCATTAATCTTTAGTTTAGAAATATCCCAAAAATCTTTTCTTAAAGGAATATAATCATTACCTAATAAATATCGAATATTATCTCGTTTTTTGTAATCCATATTTGAAGCATCTAATGTCCCATTTATAACAATACCTTTTGGATAATTTAAACGATTATTATCATCAACATATGCCACTAAAGGAACAATATTAGAAATTTCATTAAATACATCGATATCAGCTAAATATGAATCAATAATAACAATATCTGCTTTTGATATTACAGACAAGTCATCTAACCAATTAATTATATCAACATTAATATTAGGAAGAATTGATTTAACAGAATCATCACCATTTATTAAAAAGTTTGGAGAGATGTCGAACTGTTCAAAAGCTTGGTATAATGAGCTACATCTAGCAACATGCCCAAAACCAATATTCTTCCCTCCTTCAGTTAAAATAAATACATTCATATTAATCAAATTCAGAAATTACCTTGAATAATTTTTCTTTAACAAATTCAATATCCTCATCAGTTAATGTTGGATACATTGGAATACTAATCTCTTTTTTATAGAATTCCTCACAAATAGGACATAAACTATTATTAAATCCTAATTTTTGATAATATGGTTGTTTATAAACCGGAATATAATGTACTTGAACACCAATCCCTTCTTGTCTTAATTTAGTAAAAATTTCTTTTTTATTATTAACAAATTTATCTTTCAATAAAATCGGATATAAATGATAAGCTGATTCCCTATCTTCTTTTTCAATTGTTACATCAAAATAAGGATTATCCTCAAATATTTCATCATAAATTTTAGCTACTTTCCGTCTAGATTTAATAAAAGAATCTAATTTCTTTAGTTGTGAAACGCCCAAAGCACATTGAATATCAGTTATGCGATAGTTGAAACCTAATTCCTGCATTTCATAATACCAATCACCATGAGGTTCATTTACTAAGTTGTTTTTAGTTATTCCATGAGATCTAAATAATTGTAATCTTTCAAAGTATTCCTCATCATTTGTAACAATTATTCCACCCTCGCCTGTTGTAATATGCTTAACTGGATGGAAACTAAACATTGCCATTTCAGAATAAGTTAAAGAACCTATTTTTTTGCCATCATATTTAGCGCCCAATGCATGAGCCCCATCTTCAAAAAGTTTAACATCATTATCTTCAGCGATTTCTGAAAACTCTTTTAAGTCAACAGGTTGGCCAGAATAATGAACTGGTGAAATCAATTTAGTTTTATCTGAAACTTTGATTTTTGATGCATCTAAGTTACCAGTTTCAATTTCAACATCACCAAAATTAACATCAGCCCCCAAATATAAAGCGGCATTTGAAGTAGCAACAAAAGTATTAGGGCTAGTTATTACTTCATCCCCTTTTCCAATACCTAAAGCAAAATAAGCGCCATGCAATGCAGAAGTTCCTGAGTTAAAAGCCACAGCAAATTTTGCACCACAATATTTAGCAATATCTTTTTCAAACTCTTCAATTTTTGGCCCTTGAGTAATTAATGGAGATTTAAGAGTTTTTACAACTTCTTCAATGTCTTCATCATCAATTGTCTGTTTTCCATAAGGTAAAAATTTAGAAATAAAAAACACCCCAATTAATTTTCTTCAACGATATTACGTTTAAATACAGGATCTACTTTTTTACCAATTAATATGCCCTCAGTAGAATCTTGCTCGATTGCTTTTTTAATATTAATCATCGCTTCTTCAGCCGCAGCCAAGAAAGCTTCAATTTCCTTTTCAGTATGAGATAAATTGATATTATTAATTCCAACAGTGATTATTCCATTATGAATCATTGCTTGAGAGTAAATTGAATTAATATCCAGATAATCAAGGCTTCCAACATCTTCAAATTCAACACCACAGTGTGGAGGAAGTCCGCTAACGAGAATCACATCTTCTAATTCATATTTTTTAATGAGACTTTCAAGTCCTTCTTTCAACATGGTTCCTAGTTTCCAAATATAATCATAAGAACCGGGTTTTTCTAATATTTTTAAAGCAGCAATAGAACCCGCCATGGATAATGCTTCTCCACCAAATGTTGTAGAAACAAAAATTCCTTCTTCAATTTGTTTCATGATTTCTTTTTTACCGGCAACAGCAGAAATTGGTAATCCATTACCCATACCTTTACCAAAAGCAGCCATATCCGGAACAACATCATATAACTCTGAAGCTCCACCTAAAGCATATCTAAAACCAGATACTACTTCATCAAATATTAATATTGCTCCATTTTCATGAGTTAAATCTTTAACTTTTTGTAAAAAATTATTTTTAGGACCATTTGCTTGAATTGGTTCTAAAATGACTGCTGCAATTTGATTAGGATACTCTTTAAATAGTTCTTCTAAAGATTCAATATTATTATATTCAAATGTTTTAGTCAGATTGGAAACATCATTTGGAATTCCTTTGTTGTTTTCTGTTGAACCAATAGACCAATCATGCATTCCATGATATCCGGACAATACAACTAAATCCCTTCCAGTATATGCTCTAGCCAATCTAATAGCTGAAGTAGTTGCATCACCACCATTTTTAACAAATCTAACCATTTCAGCGCAGGGAATAATTTCTATAACTTTTTCGGCCAATTCAACTTCAACTTCAGCTTGAAGAGAAAAAGAAATTCCTTTTTCAAGCTGTTCTTTGACAGCATTGTTTACTTCTTCAATGTTATATCCTATTGTAATAGGACCCAATGCACATACAAAATCAATGAATTTATTTCCATCCACATCATATATGTAACATCCTTCACCTCTTTCAATGAAAGCCGGGGAATCTCCTTGACAATAGTACCTATATGATTTACTGTAAGTTTGAGCACCTAAAGGAGTTACTTCAACTGCTCTTTTTAGTAATTCATTACTTTTTTCATAGTTCGCCATTTTATCACCAAATTAAAAATTATTCCATTTTCTAGGATCAATCAAATAATCGTCATTTATCCTTAAACTATCAAAATCAATTTTTTCTAAAAGAGTTTTATCAAATTTATCAATACTTTTAATATTGGTTTCTAACTCCTCTGGAGAGTTAACCCCCAAAATAGTTGAATTAATATAATCATTATAATAAACAAATACACTGGCCAATTCAGCTACAGTAACATCACATTTATTAGCAATAGTTAATAAATTCTGTTTAAAAGGTTTAATATCTTCCAAACCCTTTGGAACATCAGTAATATCACACGGAATGATTCCTTTCAAGAAAGTTGATCTGCTTATTAAACCTATGTTATTTTCATCTAACTCTTTTTGAATGTCATCGAACCGCCTATCAAAAATGTTATAAGGAATTTGAAAAAAATCAATAGAACTGCTGTGATTTTCAGTTATAAATTTCGTTTCATGTAATTCATATACTGAAACTCCAAATAAATCAACTAAATTATCATCTTTTAATTCATTAATAACAGTCCAAAAATCATCATTTTTGAATATTTCATCAACAGCCTGGTGTAACTGCAATATTGGAATCCTGTTTAATTGAAGATTTTCTAATGATTCTTCAACAGAATTATAAATGTTATTTTTAAAATCAACGTAAGTTAAATTATCTAAATTATCAATCAATCTTAATTTAGTGGCTATTACAAAATTGTTTTTATAATTTTCTAAGAAATTTCCAATTTTTTCTTCACTATCACCATATTCACGAGCGGTGTCAATTAATGTAATGCCATTATTATTTGCAGTATTAAGGATAGAATCTACTTCTTCTTGTGTTTTTCTTTTAGTGAATCCATAATCAAGACCAAATTGAACAGTCCCCAATCCAAATTTAGAAATTTCATATTTTGAGTTTCTAAAATTATTCATTAACATTTCTACTACCTAAATCCACATCTTCTTTTAATGATTTTAATAAACCTTCATTTCTAGTAAATTTTGAATTAATATCTAATAGTTCGGGTTTTTCTTGGAGCAATTGTATTACATCACCCATATTAAAAAAAGAATCATGACTATAAAGATTTTTGTAAACTTCATTGATAAAAATGAAATCTTCCTTTTCATCTAATGTCCACCTTAACTCGGAATAATCAACATCATTTTTTACATTACCTAATTTAAATTTATTTGGGTTATCCCTAATGTACAATGTAACATGCTCTCTTTGAGAACTTAAATTTGCATTAATCCAAGAATCTTTTAAAGCATTGAAATTAAATACTTCACAATCTAAACCATCAGGATATGTGCAATCCAACACATTAGCAGTATAATCATTATCATTTGAAATATGTTCATTAATAACTTTATCAACTACAACCGGATCAATTAGTGGACAATCAGAAGTGATGCGAATTATAATATCCCCATCATTAATATCATTATCCACAGCAGTTTGATAGTATCTATCTAGAACATCATCTTCACTACCTACAAAATAATCAACATCATTGCCTTTGCAAAAATCAATTATTGGTTGATTATTAGAATCAAAACTAGTCGCAATAATAATTTTATCAATCAAATTACTATGTTTCAGTCTATTAACAACATGTTCAATGACAGGACTGCCACACAAATCCATCATTACTTTACCAGGCAATCTTGTTGATCCCATTCTCGCTTGAATAATTGCATAAATCACAGTATCATCTAGTAAACAATATCTATATATTTTAAAGCTTCACGAATCTCTTCTACACTTAACCATTCAGTATTATTATCAGAAGCATAACGGAATCTGTCTTCAACCTTTTTTCCGCCTTCTTTTATGTTGACATTTTCCCACCATTCCAATTCAGGGTAAATTATATAATAATCATCATATTCGTAAGCAGATCTTGAATCTTCCGCAGTAATCATTACTTCATGGAGTTTTTCACCTGGTCTAATTCCAACGTCTTCAAGTTCACAATCGGGGAGCATTGCTTTTGCTAAATCAGTCACTTTAAATGATGGACATTTGTGAATATATAATTCACCACCAGTAGCTTCATCAATTGCTTTTATAACTAAATCTACTGCTTCATCAAGTGTAATCCAAAAACGAGTCATTCTCATGTCAGTTATTGGTAATTTTGTAGCACCTTCATTAATTAATGTTTTAAAGAAAGGAATTACAGAACCTCGACTTCCACTTACATTTCCATAACGAACTACTGAAAATCTAGTATTTTTTGCTCCAGCGTAAGCATTTGCCGCAATAAATAATTTATCAGAAACCATTTTAGTAGCTCCATAAAGATTAACAGGATTTACACCCTTGTCCGTAGATAATGCTACAACTTTTTCAACTTCTTTATCAATGGCGACATCAACAATATTTCTTGCACCATCAATGTTAGTTTTAATAGCTTCTAAAGGATTATATTCACAAGCAGGCACCTGTTTAAGTGCAGCCGCATGAACAATAATATCCACACCATCACATGCTCTTGCAAAACGTTCTTTATCACGAACATCGCCAATAAAATACCTCATTATTTTTTTATGTTCTGCGA
This sequence comes from Methanobrevibacter sp., assembly GCA_017407115.1. Lineage (GTDB taxonomy): Archaea > Methanobacteriota > Methanobacteria > Methanobacteriales > Methanobacteriaceae > Methanocatella. The sequence continues at coordinate 18,280 of JAFQXD010000070.1, forward strand.
ACTGTCTTTGCATTAAATATTGTTTATATTCATCCCTTGAATAAATAATAATTTTTTTAGGTTCATATTTTTCTAAAACCCTTTTTGTAAATTTTTTACCGAAAGAACCAGTTCCTCCAGTAATTAAAATAACTTTATCATTTAACATTTATTAACTCCTTTAAAGATATCATATTTAATAATTATCAATAATATATTATATCTAATTTAATTTATTAAATACTTAATTATAAATAATAAATATTAAAATAATATAATTCAATAAAGCATATCCATTTTAAAGATGATTCTATGAGTAAAATACAAACAATATTCAAAAATATGAGTTGGTTACTTATTTCACAAATAATAGCCAGTGTTTGTGGATTTGTTTGGACAATATTAATGGCCAGATATCTTGGTGTAAATAACTATGGTATTTTAGGTTTTGCAGTATCTATAAGTGGAATTTTAGCAATTATCGATGATTTAGGAATAAGTGCTCATATTGTTCGGCATGTTGCAACGGACAATGACTCCGCTCCAAAATATTTGGGAAATGTGATACCATTAAAAATTATACTTGCAATTATTAACCTGATAGTAACACCAATTATATTAGTTTTACTTAAAATAGATGTATATACAATATTCATCACAATACTGTTTACTATTGAAATAATTTTCAAATCATATGTTAATTCTCTTTTTGGAGTATTTCAAGCATTTGAAAAAGGAAAATATCAAGGAATTGGCAATACATTAATGAATATAACAACCTTAGTTTTCATATTAATTTCAATTTATGCTGATTTAGGACTTTTAGGAGTGAGTATTTCATATATCCTAGCAAATTTAATCACATTTATTTATGTATACTATAGCTTAAACAAACATATTGTAAAACCTAAATATGAATTAGATTGGGAGTTTTGCAAAAAAATTACATTATTATCTCTTCCTTTTGCAATAACTGGAATATTATATACAATTTATTACTCAATTGATATAGTAATGCTTACTAAAATTGTTGGTGATTATGCAACCGGAATTTATAATGCAACATACAAACTAATCGCAGTTTTAAATCTTTTTTACTCTGTTTATACTGCAGTAATCTTTCCTGTAATGAGCAAATTCTTTAAAGATGACAAAAAACTATTAGTTATAAGTTATGAAAAATCAATCAAATATTTAATGCTTGTTATGATTCCACTAGCTACTGGAACAGTATTTTACTCACTAGACATTATACAATTAATATACGGTCATCAATATGATGCTGCAGCATCCGTTTTATCCATATTAATCTGGACTGTGTGTTTATTATTCATCAGCGGTGCAAGTAACAACTTATTAAATGCATCACATAAGGAAGTGACAGTTACAAAAATTTATGCAATAGCCGCAGTATTTAATGTTATCTTAAATTTCTTTATGATTCCTTACTTTTCATACAATGGAGCAGCCATTACAACAGTGCTCAGTGATGTGTTAATTGTAGGCCTACAAACCTATGTAATTCACAAAATTGGCCATAAAGCAAACAAGAAACTATACTACGATTTAATAAAAATTGCTATTGGATCTGCAGTTTTAGGAATTGCCCTATACTTCCTAAACTTAAACATGTGGGTGGCAGTCCCTATTGGAATACTAATATATCTTACAGTCATGTATTTAATTAAATTCTTTGATGATGACGATAAATATGTAATAAAAGAAATTTTAGGAAAGAATTAAATGAAGACCAAAAAAGAAAGGATATTCTACTACGACCTTTTAAGAGCATTCGCAATCATTGCGGTTATAATTTGTCATGTCGACTTCTATTTCGGACCCCTAAACACTCCCCTTGAAGTCATAGCACAACTTACCTTCCACGATATTGGAAGAATTGGTGTTCCAATCTTTCTTATGATTAGCGGGGCTTTGCTTTTAAACCGTGACTATCCCAACCTGGGTGACTTTTTAAAAAGAAGGTTCACCAGAATCATATATCCGTTTATATTCTGGATGATTTTAATCACACTGACAAATGTCTATTTCCATAAAAGCTATCAGTACATGTGGAACGTATTTATCGGAAATCCATCCATAATGTGGTATTTCTGGACTTTGATTGGAATCTATCTGGCCATACCTATCATCAACATATTCATCAAGGAGTATGGCGAAAAGGGATGCGAGTATTTTCTGGCAATCTGGTGCATTTTCATTGTCCTGAACACATTCAACCTATATCCGCTATTTCCATTCTTTAAGCTTGATTATTTTGCGGGCTTTATCGGCTATCCTGTTTTAGGATATTATCTTTCCACCAAAAAGTTCAGCTTAAGCGATGGCAAAATGACTCTTTTAGGCCTTGGCGTTCTTTTGATTTCACTGGCCGTTTTTGTTGCATATACATACTCCAACAGCTTCGGTTCCGTTGAGCTAATGTATCAAAACATTCTGGTTGTGGCCATGGGAGTAGGAGTGTATATTTTCATTGAATATTTGGATAAGCAAAACAGGTTCGACTCCGTTAAAGAAAACGTTATAGGCAGACTCATAAGTTCAATAAGCCTTTACAGTTACGGAATATATTTTTCACATGTCATCGTAATCATGTTCATGTCAAAGATTAATCCTCATTCAAATTTACTGTTCCCTGCAATGTTTGTTTTAACAATATTCCTATCATGGCTCTTGCCGTACATCTTCTCTAAAATCCCATACATAAAGATATTTAGCGGAGCCTGATTTGGATAATTAAGGTACCATGTATTCACTTTTCTAACCTTAATTTTTATAGGAACTTCCAACAATACTCATGGCTCCATAAACCGCAGCTTTCTCTTTTAAATCAGATATGCGAATTTCAGTATTTTTAAATGCAACTTCGCTAAATCCTTCTTTAATTGTATCCAAAAGCAAGTCTCCTGCATTTGAAACTCCACCTGAAATTATTATGACTTCCGGATCAAATGCGCTGCAGATTACCGCAAGCAGCTTTCCAAATTTCAAATAGGCCTCCCTGACTATTTTTAATGCCACTTCATCTCCTATTTTTGCCTGATTGAAAATATCTTCTGCAGTGAGAGTTTCAAAACATCTCATGGAAGAGCAATCATCATTTGATTTCAAATAGTTTTCTGCAGTTTTTACAAGTCCGCCTGCTGATGCGTTTTCTTCTGGAGTTTTTGAATCAAGATAGATATGGCCGATTTCGCCTGCCATGCCATTATATCCTTCAACAATCTGACCGTTTATTATAAGGCCCGCACCTATACCAGTTCCGATTGTTACCAGAAATAGATTATCATAATTTACGGATTCACCGATTGCCTGCAAGTTCACATCATTTAAAACTATCACGTTTATGTTGAGCCGGGACTCCAAAACACTTGCCAAATCACAATCTGACAAATTCAAATTAATGGCTTTGCGGACAATGCCGTCCTTTACAATGCCTGCTATGCCGACTACAATGGCTTTAAAATCAGTGCTTTCGAGCTTCAGCTCTGCCATTTCGTTTCTGATTTCATTTTCAAGCATTTCAACCATATTGATTTTAGGAGTTGGAACCGTCCATTCATGCAGTATTTCTTTTGAAATAAAAACTGAAAAGTTTGTTGTCGTACCTCCCAAATCAACGCAAAAGCATAATTTTCCATATTTAATAATTTAAAAAAAATATGTTATAAACATGTTTAAATTATCTGGAAAAAAACAAAATGAAATATTAACTACACTATTCTAATTATTTGAACAATTCTTTTAGAAAATATTATAAATACTTATATAACTTAAGAGTTACTATTCATATGAACAGAAAATATTTGATTGCGGCAATTGCAATCGTGATTATAATAGGCGCAGGTGCATTTGCACTGTCGAACACAAGCAACACTTCCTCCGGAAGCGCATCCGTTAATGTTGATGCAAGTGCACTTGAAGATATGGGAAATATTGTAGTAAATGCCAGTGAAGACTCAAAGCAAAAAGGACTAATTTCATCTAGTTCAAGTGACTTGAACTCAATTTTAGTAACAAATAACGGTAAATTAACTTTAAGCGATTCTTTAATCAATAAAACTGGAGACACAGCTACTTCCGGTGACGATGCCGACTTTTATGGCGTGAACTCTGCAGTTTTAGTTAACACAAATGGAACATTGGAGATTTCAAACTGTGAAATAATTACTGATTCCAAAGGATCCAATGGTATTTTTGTAACAAATGCTGAAGCTTCAAGCAGCGGAGATTCATCCCAAGGAGGCCAACCTTCTGAGGTTCCGGGTGGAGACTCACAAGGAGGAGATGGAGGCCAACCTCCTGAAATGCCATCCGGTGAAGGCAGTGGAGATGGAGGACAGGCGCCTGAAGCAGGAGGTTCCGGTGGAGGAGACCCATCTGGAGCAAGTGACGCTTCCGGAACAACCGTGGCAAACATCAAAAATGTTAAGATTACAACCCACTCCGACAAGTCAAGAGGCCTTGATGCGACATACAACGGAATAATCAATGCTGAAAATGTAGTCATCAACACTGACGGTCAAAGCTGTGCTGCTCTTGCAACAGACCGTGGAGATGGCCAGGTCCATGTTACAAACTCAGAAATCAACACAGGAGTAAGCAAAACCTCAGGCAGAGGCTCACCTCTGATTTATTCAACCGGAAACATTACTGCTGAAAACACAAAAGGTACAGCTTACGTTTCACAGATTGCCTGTATTGAAGGTAAAAACTCAATTGAACTTGTAAACTGTGACTTAACAGGTTACGCAGAGGGTAACAGACAAGACGGTTCAACATATGTCGATTTGGGCGGAGTGTTCATCTATCAGTCCATGAGTGGAGATGCGGATGTTGGAACATCTCTATTTACAGCCAAAAACTCAAAACTGACAATACCTTCCGATTCACCAGTCTATAGTGAAGCTCCGATGTTTCATGTAACCAACACTGCTTGTATTATTAATCTGGAAAATACTGAGTTAAGCTTTGGAAGCGGAGTGTTCATAGAGGTTTCATCACAAAACCAATGGGGAACTACAGGTTCCAATGGAGGGGCAGCCGAATTGAACACCAACAATGAAAAAATAGAAGGTAACGTTATTGTTGATGAAATAAGCTCTCTTGTATGGAACATGACAAATACAGAATTCAATGGAGCCATCAATTCAACCGGAAACACTACCGTCAATGTCGACAGCGGTTCAACCTGGACTTTGACCGGTGACAGTTCAGTATCCAATCTGACCGTATCAGGTACCATCAATTACGGAAACTATAAATTAACGGTCAATGGCAAAACATACGACAGTTCAAATCCTTTTAAAGGATAGGAAAGATTTAATTCTTTCCTAATTTTAATTTTTAGCAGTGAAAACCTGCATTATATACTTCTTTTAACAAATCTGGTTGGGATTTTGCATCACCGATGACGGTAAATACTGCCTTTTCAGTCGGGTTTTTGGAAAAGCCAATGAAATCCCTGATTCCTGTCAATGCATTTCCATTTGATGCACCTGCAGATGTTATGATATAATATTCCTTGTCTTCAAGCTGGTTGAAAATAGGATAACATCTGTCAAAGAATCTTTTTAGGGTTCCGCACATGGAATAATAGTAAATTGGAGTTGCATATACGATTACGTCAGCCTCCATCATCTTGTCAAGGACTTCCGCAAGGCCATCTTCCTGGAAACATTTCATTTCGGGAGTTTTGCATTTGTAGCATGCCTTGCAGGAGTGAAATCTGATTTCCTCAAGATTGTATTTTACCGCAGCATTGTCCGCATCCAATGCCCCATTTACAAATTCGTCACACAATGTGTCTGAATTTCCACCGATTCTTGGTGATGAACTTATAACTACTACTTTTTTACTCATTTTCTATCCACTCTTTTGCTTTTGAAGTATTACCCATAAATCTCATTCCTTTTGCGAAATCAAGTTCAGGGTAGGTATTTTGAAGGTCATCTACACACTTGTCGATTCCAGATCCTCCGGAAGTGCAGAATGCTTTGATTGTTTTTCCGGATAAATCGACACTTTCTATGAATGTGTTGATGATTGATGGTGCTGTATACCACCATACCGGAAAGCCGATAGCTAGAATATCATAAGATGAAACATCACATGTCTCTTTAATTGGAGGTCTGAATTCCTTATCGTTCATTTCAATTGTAGACCTTGAATTTTTATCTGTCCAATCCAAATCTGCAGGAGTATAGATTTCTACAGGTTGAATTTCAAAGATATCATAGCCATTTTCACTTGCTATCTTTTCTGCTACACTTTTTGTTACTCCGCTTGCTGAGAAATATGCTACTAATACATTACTCATTTTTTCACCTGATTGTTAATATAATTTTCATAATATATAATTGTTAACACTCGCAACAATTATCATAAATCAAATAAATACTTGAAAATAATATCAATTTGACATATTTTAAAAAAAATATTATACAGTAGAAAAAATAGTCTCCATTGCCGGAATTCCATAATTATTGGCCAGATTTTGTTTAAAACAAACATCTTGTTCCTGTTCACGAACAAAATAAGTGAATTTAATTTGAATACAGATTAGTTCGTCACTAATAATAATGCCCATATCAATATCCGGAGATATGAGATTATGTTTATCTATACCCAATATTTTTGAAGCACTAATCATTTCAACTGCTGCAGGAAAGCCATTTTCATCTAAATCCAATATAATTCCATTTGTCAATTCTATTGATTTTTCATATTTAAATGACTCATCAATAGTAATATCCATCAAATCATATTCAAAGTCGTATACATAATCCAATTTAGATTTCATCAATGCTCCCTCCTTTTTTTATCTTTAGGCATGGCAGTAATAATGACTATCTCATTAGAATTAATTATGTCCACAATAATATATAAATCATCATTTTCTGTGTATTCAAAAATTAATTCAAAACGATTACCATAACCTAAAGTCTTTTGAATACCAACTGGGATTTCAGACAGCAATTTTTCATTAACACAATTCAAATCAACATCCCGATAAGTGGATCTCTTCAAATAATGATTAGTATGTCTTATCCCATATGGATTATTCCTAATTTTATTTAAAACTTCCATTAAATAATTTATAGCATAATCCATTAAAATCACCTTAAAGTTAAATTAAGGACATACATATTATATAATTTAAATAATATAAAGTTTTACATCTTATTAATTAAATTTAACTAACCTGAATCAATATTTCATTATAAAAACAATTTTACAAAGTAAAATCAATTTTGAAAATAAATCAAATTGACAAATAATATAAACCACTTAAAACAAAATATATAACATTATAAATTAATGAAGGTAATATAAAATGTCAAAACCCGTCGTTGCAATAACAAGGCCAAAAGATAGGGCTAAAAAGGCTTGTGAGATTGTAGAAAAATTAGGCGGCAGTGCGATTCTTGCACCTACACTTGATTTGGAACCGGTCAACAGCGAATCTTTAAAAGAATTAATCAAAAGAAAAGATGAACTTGATTGGATTATTTTTACATCTCCAACCACAATAATTTCTTTAAATAAGTTCTATCCAGATTTCATAAAAACTTTAAACTGCAAACTGGCAGTCATTGGAAATAAAACCGGCAAACTTGCCGAAAAAAATGGCCTGACTGTCGATTTGATGCCAGAAGATTTTACAGCTGAAGGCCTCATCGCAGAGTTTAAAAAACGTGAAATCACAGGTAAAACCATTGGAATTCCAAGAACCGCTTCTGCAAGACCAATCTTGCCGGAAGAATTAGAAAAACTTGGAAATAAAGTTATTCTAGCTGAAGCATACAAATCATTGTTCCCAATGGATAAAGAGGCAGTTAAAGAATTAATCCAAAAAATCAAAAACAAGGAAATTGATGCCATTACATTTACAAGCCCACTTACAGTTGAAAACTTCTTTAAAATAGCTGACGATAAAGCTAAACTAGCTGAAATCGTAAACGATAACTTGTTAACAGTTTGCATCGGCCCGATTACTGCAAAAGTCTTGGAAAAATATGATATTACCTACATTTACCCAGACACTTACACAGTTCCAGACATGATGGAATTATTATTCAAAACATGGAGAGAAGAACATGAATGATAAAATAAGCATTATCCTACCAATTTTTAATGTTGGACCTCACTTGAGGGGAGGAATTGACTCTCTAATAAACCAGACTATCGGTAATGAAAATTTGGAAATTATCATGGTCAACGACTGCTCAACAGACGGATCAGATAAGATAATCGACGAGTATGCTGAAAAATATGATTGCTGCGTGGCAATACACCACGAAACCAACAGTGGAGGAGCACACACTCCCCGCAACACAGGCATTGAAGCATCCACCGGAGATTACATAATGTTTTTAGATCCAGATGACAGATACACCCCTGACGCATGTGAAGTGCTCTACAATGCAATCAAGGAAAATGACGTTGATTTGGCATTTGCAAGATTTAGAAGAATCTTTGAATATGGAGGATACGTCCAAAAATCATACTCCCCATATGAAGATGACCTTGAAAGCGCATATCCAGATGAGACCTTTGAATCTGCAAACTTCCTGGATATCCCGGATGTCATTTGGGACAATGTCGTTGAAAGATTCCTATATGGAAAAACATTAGAAGTAACTTATCCAAGGGATAAACCAATAGACGTCATACGTGTCGACAACATCGAGCAGGAACCTGATTTGCTGAAGATGCAGCCGTCAGTATGGTGTAAAATCTATAAAAGAGAACTGATTATGGACAATGACATGCGCTTTAAAAAGTTCGTTACAGGAGACGACATGGCATTTACCCTGGAAGCTCTCCTCAATGCCGAAGGAATCGTATATCTGAATAACTTCATAAGTTACGATTACTACATCAGGGATTTGCCAGATGACAAGTCAATTACCAATAACGTTAACGTAAGGCTTTTGGATGAACTGATGGAAGCTTACATATACTGCAGAAAGAAAACAGAAAGCTTTTCAAGCGTGGTTCAGAACGTGTCCCTGAATCCTCATCTGCTTCATTGGATGCATACATGGAAAGGGTCACCGTTTACCAAAAGCGAAAACGAACTTCTTTTAAGTAAAGTGAAAAAGCTCAAAAAGATTCACGACAACGATTTGAAATCAAAAATGCTGATGACAACTATGACAACCGCATTAGAAACCAAACTACTCACATCAAAGGAGTAAAACCATGAAGGATTATAAATATGTAATAGTGGGAGCCGGCCTGTCAGGCCTTACGATTGCTGAGAGAATTGCAAACGAATTAAACGAAGAAGTGCTTATAATTGAAAAACGTCCGCATATTGGAGGAAATGTCTATGATTTCTATGATGATGGCGTTTTAGTTCAAAAGTACGGACCCCACATCTACCACACAAGTGAAAAGAAGGTCCATGATTACCTTTCACAATTTACAGAATGGAACGATTACGTACATAGGGTCTTGAGTTTCGTAGACGACAAGCTCGTGCCTATGCCCATCTGTATCGATACCTTAAATGCATTGTACGACCTTGATTTGGATGAGGACTCAATGAAAGAATGGATTGATGAACACAAGGAGGATATTGATGAGGTGAAATCTTCAGAAGATGTCGTGCTTAAGAATGCAGGCCGTGACATTTATGAAAAGCTGTTTAAAAACTACACTGAAAAGCAGTGGGGAACTTCAGCGGCCAATTTAAGCCCATCAGTCATTTCAAGAATCCCATTCAGGTTCAATCATGACGACAGATATTTCTCAGACACATATCAGGGAATGCCTAAAGAGGGATTCACCAAAATGTGTCAAAACATGATCAAATCCGATAAAATCCATGTCGGATTAAATGCGGACTATAAAGATTATATTGACAAAATCAACTATGAAACCCTGATTTATACAGGCCCTATCGATTATTTCTATGACTACAAATACGGAGAGCTCCTATACAGATGTTTGAACTTCGTATATGAAATCCTGGATGAGGACTCCTATCAGGATGTTGCAGTCGTCAATTATCCAAACCACCCATATTTTACAAGAATTACAGAGTTTAAAAAATTAACCTGGCAGGATATCGATGGCAAAACCGCAATCATGAGGGAATATCCTGGATTCAATGGTGAGAAATGCTATCCGTATCCGACACAGGAATATCTGGACAAGTTCAAATTATACGAAGCCGAAATGGAAAAAGAAGAGAACGTTATATTTTTAGGAAGACTTGCCAAATACAAATATTACAACATGGATTTGGTTGTTAAGGAAGCATTGGAAGTCTTTGAAAATCAAATTAAATAGGTGATTTAATGATTACTATATGGCCACAATACTTGGATAAAAACTTAAGTCTTTCACAAGGGCGCAAAGTTTCAATGGAATATGCTGTAGCAGAACCAAGCATTTCAGACATTGAAAGAGCACTTAAAAGACTTGGATTGAAATATTCAACCGACAAGGAAAGGGCATACCCTGGAAAATGGTATGAAAAATCCGGAAGAGTGCTTGTTGAATGGGAAGACACAAAACTGGAACTATTAAAGGAAGTTAGCTTGAAAATTAAAGAAATTAGAAAATGATTACTATGAAAATACCACAATTAATGCAGGAACAGTACCGTGAAGCCAAAAAAATAATCGAAGAATCACAGGACATTAAGGTATATTCCCATATCGACTGTGACGGTATCTGTTCAGGCGCAATCTTATCAACCATACTAGATAGACAAAACAAAGAACATGAAATTGAATTTGTAAATTTAGATGTCTTGGATGACATTGAACTTGACCATGAACTTACAATCTTTTCCGATTTGGGTTCCGGCCAAAACATCACAACAAACGCAAGTGATAATCAAAAGATCATCATCCTGGACCACCACCCTCCATTGAGAGACCTTGACTTTAAAGACGGGAAAAACTACACATATCTGGAAATCAATCCCATACACCACGGTATCGACGGATCTTATTACGTTTGTGGAGGAGGATTATGTTATTTTCTTGCAAAAGAATTCGGATATGACGATTTAAGCTGGATTGGTGTTCTCTCAGCCATTGGTGATATGCAGAATACAAAAACCGGTCATTTTGAAGGATTGAACGAAATCATCCAACAGGATGCAATTGACGGAGGGTATCTGGAACTTACCAAAAATGACCTGAACATTTACGGCAGAAACACAAGACCCCTTTTTGTTGCCCTTTCATATTTCAGTGACGTGAACCTGCCGATTACCAACAACACCAACGAAACCATGGCCATTCTTGAGGAACTTGGAATTGATGAAAAGCATAACCGAAAAACATTGAATGAACTTACCGATGAAGATAAAACCAAACTCTTCAAATGCCTTTTTGAGATGATATCAAAAGCTGTTCCTGGAAAATACATAAGATACATTCCACAGCTGATTATTGGGGATTCATATACCTTTTTAAACGAAGAGGAGACCAGTTTTCTAAGAGACGCATCCGAATTTTCAACAGCAATGAACGCATGCGGCAGAAACCATCAGGAAAAGGTAGCAATGGAAGTTTTAAAAGGAGACCGATTTGTAGCTCTTGACGAACTCGAAGCTGTCAGCAAAGACCATAAACGCAATTTGGCCCAGGCAATTGAAAAGGTTGCGGGAAGTGATGAAACCAACATCGTTGAGATGGAAAACCTGCAGTATTTTGATGGCGACGGAATCAAGCCTGAAATTGTAGGAACCGTGACCGGAATGATATTGGGATACTGCAATTGGAAAAAGCCAATCATAGGATTTACACAAACAGACAGCGACGGACTTAAAATTTCCCTTAGATGTTCCAGACTGCTTTCCTATGAAGGAATTCACTTCGGTAACATCATACGCGAAATATCTTCCAAAGTCGGCGGAAGCGGCGGAGGACATTCGATGGCATGTGGTGCATACATACCAATTGAAAGGAAAAGTGAATTTCTCGAACTTTTCAACAATGAGCTGAATGGCAAAATTTCAAATTAAGTATATATACCATTAAAATATAAAATATTAATTAATCAAGTTTAATTGAGGAATGACTATGATGAAATCATTTAAAAAAAGGGGTGCATTAACTCATTTTCAGATATTGAGTGAGATATCCAAGCAAGATCCACACCTTAAACAAAAAGATTTGGCTCAAACATTGGGAATTACAATTCAGGCTGTCTCTGAGAATATTAAAACATTAATAGAGCAAGGATACATCACATCAAAAGATGGAAGATCACCTTATAAAATCACCCAAGCAGGAATTGACAAAGTAAAAAAAGATGCAATAAGCTTAAGAAAATACTCTGATTCTGTTTTAGAAACTATGAACCATTATAAAACAATATGGCCAGCTATTGCAAGAGAAGATTTGAAAAAAGACGATATTGTTGGTCTTTTTATGGAAGATGGAGTATTATACGCTCATAAAAAAGAAGAAAACGCAACAGGTGTTGTTCTAGACGATGCAGAAGCCGATATGGACGTTTCTTTAACCAACCTTACAGGCATTATTGACATGAGTGTCGGTGAAGTTACTGTCATTAATCTTCCAACAATAAAGGACGGAGGATCCAAATCCTGCGATATGGACTTAATTAAAAATGTCTATGACAAAGGAACAAATAGTGGTGTAGCATTTGACAAAGTGGCCGTTGCTGGAACTGTTGCACGTGCCGTAGTTAGAAGATTAGGCTTGCCTCTTAATATTGAGTATGCTGCTCCGCAAGCAACCGCAAATGCCGCACGTAAAGGATTAAATGTACTGGCAATTTGTGTTGGAGAAATGAGTAAAGCATTTACACGCGAACTTGAAAACGAAAAAATCAAATTCAACATTATTGACGGGGCAAAATAATTAATTTTCCCTCACTTTTTTTAATAAAGCTGCAGCTATTTCCTCTGAGGTAATGTCTGCAGAAGAATTCATTTTTATTAAATTCAAGTATTCTTCCAAATTATCAAGTTTAATTGAATTTTTTACTTCATCCAAAACTCGCTTATTTTTAATCTCTTCAATTTCACTGTCCGTCGGAAGCTTTTTTTCAACAATCTTACCATTAGATGCCTTCTTTATATTATTGAAGTTTATGAAATCTTCCTTGGACACCAACGTTAAGGCAAAACCGCTGCTTCCTGCTCTTGCTGTTCGCCCGATTCTGTGGACATATGAATCATAGTTTTGAGGCACATCATAGTTTATAATGAAATCCAAATTTGAAATATCCAAACCACGGCTAGCCACATCAGTTGCAATTAAAAATGCAGCATTTCCATTTCTGAACTTGTTCATGACCTTATCCCTTACCTTTTGGGTCATGTCCCCATGAAGAGATTCAACAGAGTATCCCTGTTTTTTAAGATTTTTATAGATAAAATCAACACCCTTTTTTGTGTTTGAAAATATCAATGCAGACTTAATATCATACGCTTCAATCAGCCTTACCAAATCCTTGAATTTGTATTTGTGATTTGTCCTGAAGGCATGCTGTGTGATTTTTGGAATGTTTTGTTTTTTATCAGCCACTTTTATGAATTTCGGATTGTCTTGGTAGTTTTTAGCAATTTTTCTTATTTCCTGAGGGATTGTAGCTGAAAAAAGCAGAGTCTGTTTTCTGAAAGGAGTTTCATTTAAAATTTTTTCAATGTCTTCCCTAAATCCCATGTCAAGCATTTCATCCGCTTCATCCAAAACAACCCTTTCAACACCTATCAAATCCAGGTTGCCCTTTTGGATATGGTCAATTACACGACCTGGAGTTCCAACTACAATATGGACTCCTTTTTTTAAGACTCTTGTCTGTTTTCCAATAGGCTGGCCTCCATAAACAGCCAAAACCTTGAGTTTTTTAATATTGGCTCCGACTTTTTCCATTTCACCTGCAACCTGAAGGCACAGTTCCCTTGTAGGGCATAAAATGATGGCCTGAGGAGACCTGTCATCTATAAAAATATTTTCCACAACAGGAATTGCAAAAGCAATTGTCTTTCCGGAACCTGTCTGTGCTTGAGCTGTGATGTCAAGACCCTTCAAAGCAGGAGGAATAGCCATCCTCTGGATTGGAGTCAAATTACTGAAGCCCATTTGACCAATGGCTTTTCTGACTTCATCTGAAATATTCAAATCATCGAAATTCATCATATCTATATTTAAAAAATAAGCTATTTAACATTATTGTGCAAGAATTCTCCGGCTTAAGCCAGAGAGGTTCAAATTAATCTAGTTTGATATGAACTTTGAGGAAATTTATGCAAATATACATATATTTCACCGAAATCATTTAAAATGCCTGCCTTGGAAGTTCTGCTTTTAAATAAATCCATTAATTCCCTATTATTTGGACTTGGAATAGAATAGCTATTTCCGTAATTTTTAATGTATTTTTCTTTCAGTCCCGGAAAATGTTCATCGAGCTTTGTGTAAAAATATTCACGATTGCCATTCCTTAAAGTCAAACCCATGCCGTGACATAATATTCCCTTTACGTCACTTTCAATGCAGCAATCGATTATTGAGTTGATATTGTCCTCTGTATCGTTGATGTAGGGAAGTATCGGGCACAGCCACACAACTGTAGGAATCCCCTCATCCCTTAGGATTTTCAAAACCTCAACTCGCCTTGATGTCGGGCAGACATTCGGCTCCAGGATGCCGCACAACTCATCATCTGCAGTCGTCAGAGTCATCTGTATTACGACCCTTGATTTTTCATTGATTTTCTTTAGAAGTTCCAAATCCCTTAAAACCAAATCGGATTTTGTAATGCATGTAAAACCGAAACCATATTGGTAAATCATCTCCAGAGATTTTCTGACATATTGAAGATGCTTTTCAAGAGGAACATATGGATCTGTCATTGCGCCTGTTCCAATCATGGCTTTAGGCCTTTTTCTAAGTTCTTTTTTAAGCAGTTCAAGTGAATTTTCCTTGACTTCAATATCTTCAAATTTATGGTCCATTCCATAGATTTCACTTCTTGAATCGCAGTAAATGCATCCGTGTGTGCAACCCCTATAGAGATTCATTCCATTTTTCGCAGACAATATTGTTTTCGATTTTGCATAGTGCATGAAATAACATTTAGAAAAACAGGTATATAAAAAAATTCCCAGAGCATTTGCAAAGTAATTTAAATATGACAATTTACAAACTAAAATCATGGAACAAAAAAACATTACCGAATACGAAAAGAAATATGAAATTAAAAACCATCCTGACATAAAAGGCATACAAATTATTGAAGGTAAAAACAATTTCCCCATTAGTTGGCTCAACAAACAAGGATATTGTGAATATCAGATATATCTCGAGCACATGAAAGGTATAGAAACTGCAGCCACACCTGAAATGACACAGGGAAGTGCAGTTCACGAACAGCTTGAAACCATCTTCAAACAGGATGCAACACCTTCAACTTTTGAAGATGCCGTAGAAGCATCCAAAGAAAACGCATCAATGTCAAGAGAAGTATTCGTGGTGGCTCCGGAATATGGAATCAGAGGATATATCGACGAAATACGAATGAAACCTGAAGAAATTGTGATTATTGATGACAAACCTGGGCGCACCCCATATCAATCATCAATGAACCAGGTGAGGGCATATGCACTTGCATATAAAAGCATGACCGATGATGAGAGAATAATCAAATCAGCACTAAGGGAGCGCGGAACCGACAATCTCTTCTGGATTGAGATATTTACTCCTGAAATAGAAAAGGAAATCAAATTCACAATCAATAGAATGCAAGGACTCCTGGATGGATCAAAACCATTCATACCAACCAAAAATCCTAACAAATGCAGATCATGTAGATACTCTCGCTATTGCGAACATTACAAAAAAGATTAGAAATGAACAAACAAAAGATATCAATAATATTGTTAATCATATTCCTAATAACAATCGGCCTTACAATAGCCAATACCATTATGGATGATTCTAACAGTATTGACGCTGAAAACGGAACGATAACAATCAACAATGAAACGATACACTATGACAATTCGGGAAAATGCGTTGAGGTAATAGACGGGAACACCATACAGGTTTACGGAATCGGAAGAGTTCAGCTAAGCCAAATCAAAATACCCAACTCAAACGAATCCGGATTCAGCGATGCCAAAAAATTCGTTGAAGAGAAATGTCTTGGAAAAATAGTTTATCTAAATATTGACGATGAACAGCCAAAGGATGCGTACGGCCGCACGCTGGCTATCGTATACACCGATACAGATGACATAAACAGGGCATTGATAGAAAATAACTTGGCTACAATATCATATTTCGAACCGAGTGAGTTTAAAGAGGGTGAAATATAATCATACAACCCTGTTTAAACCTAAATAAATCTTATTTTTCTTATAAATCTTATCCAGAATTGAATTCCATTCTTCAACACTAATGTGTCCCTTGTTTGGAATCAGATTATCCAGTGATGATTCATTTAAGTTTAAAATATCTGCAAGAACATATGACAATGTTCTGCCTGTCAGTGACAAATCATAAGGGTCATAGCCTGTAACTGCTAAAATCCACATATTATCCTTTGATGACGAATTGTATTCCTTTTTAAGGGCATCAAACCAGCAGGCAATTTTTGTATCGCTACCTCCGATGCCTGAACCAATGGAGATATAGTAATCCTCACCTGAAAATTCGATGTTTTCACAAGCGTTCCTAATTTTTTCATTGAGTTCAGGAGAACCTATTTCAAGGTCAAATTCATTATTTTCGATAGTGTCAGACAAATAGTTTTCAATTTCCTTTATGTTTTTGAAGTATCCTATAGGTTCCAGCCTGTCAGGGTCCCTATCGCACAAATCATAAATCAAATCCTCATCAACATCACAAATCTCATATCCCTCAAGCTTATGAGATTTATATTCCTTAAAATCAATGCAATAATTTTCCAAATCTTCCTTATTCAGATACCATAAAACTTGAACTTTCTTTATCATGTTTTCAAAAAAATAGTAAGAAATATGCTAATTAAAGCATATTCACAACAATAGTCTTTGTTATATTTCCAAATAGTCTATCAGTATTCATAATTCTGCCAATAAGCCAATCAAATATAATAGGAACCCAATAGATTTTGGTCAAGTTACGTACAATAGCCTGTGCCCAATTAATATTTGCTCCATTTCTAGACCTTACTTCCAGATACATTATTGCTTTTCCAACAGTTGCTCCTTTGGATTTTTCCAAAACAATGAAATAAACTAAACCGATGATTGGAGCAATGAATGGAAATACATTATATACTGAAATCAAATCTAGAGGATTGACCAAAAGGGAGACAAAATATGAAATAATCCACATGAATGCTGATACTACAAAAAAATCAATCACATATGCAATTATCCTTCTTGAAAATACTGTTGCCATTTTATCACCTTAACATACTCTTGGAACCGGATCAGCGATAGGTGCTTCAAGAATTCTTTCGCCACCTATAGGAGTGTTGATAACTACATAATCTCCTTCAACTACTTCACCAATTATTGCTGCATTTTCACCATACTTTTCGCTGCGAATAGCTTCAAGGATTTCTTCAGCCTTATCTGCCTTGACACCCATAACAACTTTTCCTTCGTTAGCTACTTCAAATGGATCAATACCTAACATTTCAGATACTGCATGAACTTCTTCACGGATTGGAATTGCATCCTGTTCCAATACAACACCAACGCCTGCTTTAGAAGCCATTTCATTAATAGCGTTAGCAAAACCTCCACGGGTAGGGTCCTTCATAGCTGTAACTCCTCCGATGTCTAAAGCTTTTTTGATAATATTCCACATTGGAGCTACATCTGATTTCAAATCAGTTTCAAATCCGAATCCTTCTCTAAAGGACATTAGACTCATTCCGTGGTCGCCTAAACTGCCTGTAACAATGATTTTATCTCCAACCTGCAATGTTGAGTCACGAATTACTTCACCTTTTTTAGCAATTCCTATACCCGTAGTTACCATTACAATTCCATCAAGCTTATCTTGAGGCATTACTTTGGTATCTCCTGTAATGACAGCCACATCAACCTCTTCACAGGTTGCATTTAATGATTTCATGATTTTATCCAAATCATCAATTGGAAATCCTTCCTGCATAATAATTGCATTAGAAATAGCTAATGGACGTGCTCCCATTACAGAAACATCGTTTATTGTTCCTGCAGCGGAAATTCTACCAATATCTCCCCCCGGGAAAAACAGAGGATCAATAGTATGACCATCAGTTGTTAAAACAATTTCCCAATCGCCTAAAGGAATAGAAGCTCCATCATCTAATGCATCTAAACTAATACCACCATTTACGCTTTTTTTAGTGATATTATCTAAAACGGTGCTAGCAATCAAATTTGCCATTACCTCTCCACCAGCACCATGATTCATACTAATTTTATCGTCTGACATTATATCTCCTTAAAAATTATCATTATATAATATATCAAAACAAGTATATAATTATTGGTTAAATTTGAAAAAAAGTTATTGAAAAAAAATAGAAAATAAAAAAAAGAGAGAAAATTTAAGTATTGAACTTAAATTAATACACCGTTTACAACACCATCTTGACCAGGTCTAGAGGTGACTTTTGCATTACCTTCAGAGGTTTCTACGATAGCACCTTTGGTAATGATGTTCCTTCTTACGTAGTTTGGGTTTGCGGTGTTTTCAACAACATTAAGAATGTCTAAAACTTGAGCTTTGCCGTTTGCATCGGTAACATTGATTTTGTTAGCAGAAGCTAATCTGAGTTTTTCGTTTCCGCCACGGGTTCTGATTTTTCTTAATTTTTTCTCATCTAATCTGGTTTCTGCAGGATCTCTGCCTAATTCAGATTTCCTTTTTCCACGGTTTGCAACATTTCTTGCACCTGATGGACTTCTTGTTGATTTTCCTTGAGTAATTGCCATTATTTCACCTAAATAAATATAATTAATAATATAATAATCGCAGTCAATAAGTCTCTTTTCAATTAAACTATCTGCAAGATAATTAATAGCTTAATTTTTGAGAGCAAAAAAGAGCCTTAAAGAATAATGATAATAAAATATTAATTTATCATTATATATAAATGTTTTATTTTTTAGTCAAAAATAGGAAAAATCAGGATTTATTTTTCAAAATAAAATCATCAACCAATTTGTCGAAATCCTCTTCTGAGATATTTTCATCAGAGGCTGCCTTCAAGATTTTTTGAATTTCCACTTCAGAAATGTCATCGCCCATCAAATCTATGAGCAGTTCTCTTAATTCCTCATCATCAATGTATGCTTCGCCATCAGGGCTTTTGATATGGGATTTTTCATCGTCATCATAAACATAATAAGGAATATCTTCCATTTTATCACCTAATCAAAGTCCGGAAACTCATAATAAACTATCTTGTATGGATCGTCATCGAAAAACCATTCATTGGGTTCCATGATTTCATCTTCATCATCAATGAAATCCTCAACATCAGCGTCTTCACCTTCAACCTGAATTACAATATTGACCTCATCACCAAGAGCCTCCAAGTCTATGCCCAATTCATCCAAATCAATTACAATTTCATCATCATCGCTTTCAGGCACAACAATGACTATTTCGTCACCAGGTTTAACATCAATATTTTGGTTTTTCATTATCTTCCTCCAATCATGGTTAAAATACACTATCTAATATTATTTAATTTAGCCCTATATAAACATAATCTTAAAAAAAATAGAAAGTAACTTTAATAGTTACTGTCTATTTCAAAATTGATATTCGGAATTCCGAAGTTGTTTTTGCATTTGACCGAACATATTTCCACATTTTCAATAAACATTTTGAAATACAGACAAATGCTGTCACAGTCAATGCCAATTTTAACGTTTGAATTTTCCAAAAATCGTTTGGATACATTAAATACTACAGATGCATTGTCAACCAATACTGAAGTCGGCATGTTGTTTTTATCTATTGATAAGAAAATGCCTTCTGAAATGGTATAGTTTGCACAGTATCCATTTTTTCCGTCAATTTTTCCAACGAATGTGTCGTTTATCACATCATAACTTGATATTAAAATCTCTTTTTCCATGATATCAACCTCATACCTACTATGTATTATAAAACATATCAACAATGTCCTAGAGCATTTGAAAAGTAATATTTGAGATTTTTGAGATAAATAAAACGATATTAAGGAAATAAAATTGCATCCATTTGGTAAAATTGTTTCAAAAACAAATATTAAGAAGATGAAACATATTAGATTATAGGTGAAAAATTGGTTGAAGAAAGCCCAGAACAATTAGCTCTTGAAGCCGAAATAAAAGAGCAAGCAATAAAATTCATTACATATCTTAACTCCACCCTTCCAGAAAGTATGGAACTTGAATACGAAGGTTTTTACAGACGAGGTTTTTTTGTAAGCAAAAAAAGATATGCAGTAATTGAAGATGGAGAAATCATCGCAAAAGGATTGGAATTGGTTAGAAGAGACTGGGCACCAATCGTTAAAAAAACCCAGGAAGAAATTTTAATGGCCATATTAAAAGAGGGAGATTCCGATAAAGCAATCAAAGCCGTTAAAAAAGTTTTAAAAAGAATCAAAAAGGGCGAAGTTGACAATAAAGAACTGATTATACACACACAAATCACCAAACCACTTGACCAATACAAGCAGGTCGGACCACATGTTGTTGCTGCAAGAAAAATTGAAGAACATGGCATTAAAGTGACAAGAGGCACCATCGTCCAGTATATAATCGTTAAGGGAAAAGGATCAATCAGTCAGCGTGCAGTCCCTTACGAATACAGCCAAGGATATGCATATGACAAGGACTACTATATCAACAACCAATTAATTCCAGCAGTTGAAAGAATCATGTATGCCTTCGGATATACAAAAACTGATTTAGAAGACCTCGCACGTGGAGAAGTCCAACAAAGTCTTGACGCCTTTTTCTAAAAATTTAAATATTGCAAAAATTAAAATTAGATTTATATGATTAACAATGATGAACGTGTTGTTTTTTTCGATATAGATGGAACATTGCTTGACACCAGCAATTTTGCTGAAACCGCTAGAAAAGCAGCTATCGGAATAATGGTTGATAATGGACTGCCATTAGACAAAGATGAAGCATACGGTGTTTTAAAAACAATCATTCGTGAAAAAGGATCAAATTATGGCAAACACTTTAATGTGTTGACCCAAGTTGTTTTAGGCCACGAAGATCCTATGCTTGTAGCATTGGGAATGACAACCTACCACAATGTAAAAATGGCGCTTTTAAGACCGTTTCCAGAAACAATCAATACTCTAATTTATCTTAAAAGCCAAGGATATCGTTTGGCAGTCATCTCAAATGGTATCACCATCAAACAATGGGAAAAACTCATTAGACTCAATATCAACTCCTTTTTTGATGCAGTAATAACATCAGAAGAGGTAGGTAAAGAGAAACCTGATAAACTAATCTTTGATGTTGCACTTAGAAAAATGAATGGAAATCCTGAAAAATCAGTAATGGTCGGAAATAAATTTAAAGCAGATGCTTTAGGTGCAGTAAATGCAGGATTAGGTGCAATTCTAGTCAATTCTGACGTTACAGAAGATGACCGAGAATACATCAAAAAAGAAAAATTAGACATTACAATTGTTGAAGATATTGGTGACATTAATACTATATTATAATCACCAAAACCTACTTTTTTAAAAATCAAGTTCTAAAGTTACAGGACAGTGGTCTGAACCATAAATGTCCGCTAATATTCCCGCTGATTTTACATTACTTCTGATTTCTTCATTTACAAAGAAGTAATCAAGTCTCCAACCGGAATTCCTTTCACGTGCCTTGAATCTGTAACTCCACCAGGTAAAGTTGCCTTCACCCTCATCAAACATTCTGAATGTATCAACAAAACCTGCCTCCTCCAGCTGATCCAGCCATGCGCGCTCTTCAGGCAGATATCCTGATTTTCCTTCACAGTTTTTAGGATTGTAAACATCGATAGGATTATGTGCGATATTGTAGTCGCCGGTTATAACCAAGTTTTTGCCTTCATTTTTAAGCTCAACCAGTTGCCTTAATAGTTCATTGCAGAATTTGACTTTAAAATCAAGTCTTGAGCCTTCATTACCACTATTTGGAAAATAAATGTTGAATAAAATAAAGTTTTCATATTCAATTTTTAAAACTCTGCCTTCATGGTCCAGCTCTTCAACGCCCAATCCCTTGGTGATGCTTAAAGGTTTGATTTTGGAATATGTTCCAACACCGCTGTAGCCTTTCTTTTCAGCTTCATTGTAGAATTTATGATATTCATCCAATTCAACCAATTTCTTTGGAATTTGCTCTTTGGTTGCTCTTACTTCCTGAAAGTTGATGATATCAGAATCATCATTTTCAAACCAGCTCCAAAAATCTTCCTTTTTGGAAACTGCCCTAATACCATTAACATTCCAAGAAACCAGTTTGATTGACACTATAACCTAACTCCCTGATCAATAGGCAATTCACGAAGCCATTTGATGTCGCTTTTATAGAGCATACGAATATCCTCTACATCGTATCTTATCATTGCGAGCCTTTCGATACCTAAACCGAAAGCAAGTGCCGGTTGGTTGATGCCCAATGGTTTTAATACTTCAGGTCTGAACATTCCAGCACCACCAAGCTCAATCCAGCTTTCCTTTTCTTCCAAATAGATTTCTGTTTCAGTGGATAAATAAGTGTAAGGGAAATAAGCAGGTCTGAATCTTACTTCAAATCCTAATTTTTTATAAAATTCTTTTAATGTTCCTAAGAGATTTTGATAGCTGATTCCCTTATCGCATACAAGACCTTCAACCTGATGGAACTCAGGCAAATGTTTGTAATCGAATGTTTCTCTTCTAAATACCCTTCCTACAGAAAACATCTTGATTGGAGGTTCATGTTCAAACAAGTGTTTGGTTGATATTCCTGTTGTATGAGTTCTTAAAACACTTTGGCGAGCGATATCTTCACTCCAATCATATTGCCATCCGATTGAACCTGTGTCTGAACCTGTTTCGTGGGTTTCTGCAGTGAGTTTTACCAAATCCATGTCAGGCAAATCACATGTTAAAGGATTTTTCAAATAGAATGTGTCCTGCATTTCACGGGCCGCATGGTCCTGTGGCTGGAAAAGTGAGTCAAAGTTCCAGAATGCAGATTCAACATATTGTCCATTGTCTTCTGAAAAACCCATATTTAAAAATATTTCTCTTATTTCATCAATGATTACTCTTAATGGGTGTTTTTTACCTGCGAAGATAACTGGTGCTTCTGCATTAATATCATAAGGACGGTATTCAAGACTTTTCCATTCACCCTCTTTCAAGTGTTCATGAGTTAATTGAGTTGCCTGTTGTTTGATTTCAAAACCATGTTTGAGTATTTCTTCACCTTTAGGCAAAATTTTAAAAGAATGTGAGGTTTCCTTTTTAACATTTAAAATATTCTTCCTGCCTGCAAGCTTTTTGACTCCGCTCATCAAATCATCAGTGAAAAGTTTAACACCATCGGCATTTGATTTAAGATAATTCAAGGTTTCCTCATCGAGATCCAATTTGGATGCGAAATCCTTACCAAAATCTGTGATATTTACTACTCCCTTATCGATTTGAGCCCAGTTCTTACGGCGCAACCATCCGATTGCAATATTGGTTTCCTTTTTGTCAACACCTGTTTCATCTGATAAATCCTTCATATGGATATGGTCCTTTTTAGCCAGAACATCCAAAATCCTACGTTCAGGAAGTCCCTTTTCAGCATATTCCATTCCGTCTTCAGTTAAGGAATATATTTCCTCAACGTCCTTATGCATTTCAATGATATCCTTTGATGCAAGAGAACCTGCAGCACTCATTACTGATTTAATGTCCATGCCAGAATTTTCGGCAATTTCCTCAGGAGTGGCATCCTCTTTAGCTTCAAGTTCCTTTAAAAGTTTCTTTTCATAAATATGCAATTCACTAATGGTTTTTTCAATATCCTCACTCATTTAAACACCATGTATTAAGATTATATAATATAATAATATATGTTCCAAGTAATTTATAAAGATAATGTTAAATTAGAAAAAATATGATTAAATCAATTTATTGAAAAATAAAGATTTTTCTAAAAAGATACTTCATTAACATCAAAAAAAATCAAATCTGACTTATTAATGAACAAAATTACTAGATATATTTAAATATTTCATTAAATAAAAAATTTAAATGGAGGTTTTTATATGGATATCGGAGAAATAATTTCAGAAGCTATAAGATACCCTATTAGCGATATGGATAATATAAAATATCCTTTAATTGTATTTGGGCTTCTTGCAATACCAATGCTATTAATGATGATTAGTGGAACTCTTCTTGAAAACAGTCCATTGACTGGAATATTCGGCATACTACTCATTATAGGATTAATTGCATTTATTTTAATCGCACCAGGTTATCTTTTCTCAGTAATTCAAGAAGGTATAGAACGTTCAGGACTCATTCCAGCAATTGAAATCGGAAAAAATATTATTAATACAATAAAACTGTTTGTTATCAGCTTTGTTTATAACATCATTCCAGCAATTATAATATTCATCCTATTTTACATAGTCGTAGGCACTAGCTCAAGTCCTTTTGATAGTGGATTTGCAGTGGGAATATTAATCGTGACTATTATTGGAATAATTTTAGGAATATTATTTGGAGTATTATTAACCGTAGCTACATTAAGATTTGCCAAAACAGATTCAATGTCTGAAGCTTTAAGCTTCTCAGAAGTATTTGAAGAAGCAAAAACTATTGGAATTGGAAAAATAATAGCATTCATAATAGTTATGGGAGTAATATCAGCTGTGATTTCATTAGTTGGATCATTAATAAGCATTATTCCAATTATCGGAGTATGCATAAGCATTTTAGTAATCTATACATTCATAGGATTATTTGAATCATATGCAGTAGGTTTACTCTACTCTGATGTAGAATGAATATCAAAAAATGAATTTTTCAATTCATTTTTTCTTTTTTTCTTTATTTGAAATTTGATTTTAGATAGCTCACAAAAATTGATGCAGCTGTCAAATCAGCAGTTGTTCCCGGATTGTATTTATTTTTAAACAGATAATCATCGAATTGCTTTAACTTTTCTTTAAAATCTGGTTCATCTTTTAGGTTAAGCAAATCCCTTGTCATCATTGAAATCTTTAAAGCCTCATCTGATCCGTATTTTCTTGAAATTAAAGTGTCCGGGACCTGGGATAAAATAGTCAGGAATGTTAGGACACATGCGTCGTTTTGTGATTTCTCATCTTTCAGGTGATGATAAGTCGGATAGCCTATTTCAAAAACAGCCGGCATGTCGCCTGTCATTTCACGAGCCAACATATCCCACGGAGCAGATATCTTCAAAACATCATACATTGTCTGATTGTTCTGTCTTAATTCGTTTTTGGCATTGTCGCTTGCCACATCATATTCATCCTGGTCTCCCATTCCACCGGCATCTGCAATGTTGATTGCATCATACAAATCACATGCATCATCAACTGACGTGTTTGCCATCAGCAGTTTAACGTTTTGTCTTATATCATCAAAGGAATCGCTTATTGATGCGGCAACTGCGATTGGAGTTGTCATCATGACAATTCCAAGGTTGGTGTTGTTTTTAATCCACCTGTCAGTTTCAGCCACTGCCTGCAGGATGTATTTTCCCAGTTTGGGATTTTCCACATCAACGTTTGTGCACGCTTCACGTATTGTATCTCCAATTACTATTCCACTTATTATGAAATCCTCAAACTCCATGTCATCATAATCACGGGTCCTGTGAACGTTTCCAGGTTTTGGATATCCGCTTACTTCAAGCGCTGATGCGATTTGCGCTATCTTTGCAATTTCTTTTGCATCCATTTATATCAACTCATTCAAAAGTATGTATGGTGCGAAATTAGTGATAATTAAGTCGGCCCCCGCCCTTTTGATTGAAAGCAATGATTCCAAAATTGCACGTTCGGTTAAAAATCCTTTCTCGATGGCCGCCATAAGCATTGCATATTCTCCACTTACATTATACGCAACCAACGGAAGCATAAATTCATCCCGTACCATGCGAACGACATCCAGGTATGGGAGTGCCGGTTTTACCATCAGAAAGTCACATCCTTCAATAACGTCCAGTTCGCATTCGCGAATTGCTTCAACCGCATTTGCAGGATCCATCTGATAAGATTTTCTATCTCCCGCATGAGGTGATGAGCATGCCGCAACCCTGAAAGGTTCATAGAATGCTGATGCATATTTTGCTGAATATGACATAATCATTACATTGTAAAAACCGTTTTCATCCAATGTTTCACGAATTGCATTTACTCTTCCATCCATCATATCGGAAGGCGCAACAATATCCGCACCTGCCTGTGCATGGGACAATGCAACCTTGGCAATGATTGGCAGGGATTCATCGTTGAGTATTTCGATTCCATCATCAGTATCCTCATTTTCAACTATCATTCCGCAATGTCCATGAGAAGTGTATTGGCAAAGACAGACATCACTTATGACAACAAGGTTAGTTTCCTTTTTGAGTTTTCTTATTGCCTTTTGGACAATTCCCGTTGCGGAGTAATCAGGAGTTGCAATTTCATCTTTGGTTTCTTCTTTTGGAATTCCAAATACGATTATTGATTTTAAACCTTTTTCCTCAAGTTGTTTTGCAAATTCAACCCCTGCATCCAAAGAGTATCTGAATTCACCGGGAAGTGATGAAATCTCTTCCTTTTCCATATCTTTTAATTCTTCTTTAAAATAAATAGGATAAATCAAATCTTCCTTTTGAAGTTTGGTTTCACGTACTATATCTCTAATCTTAGCATTTTTTCTTAATCTTCTCATTCTTGTTGTTGGAAATTGCATAATTATCACTTGATTAAATATATTGTCTATAAATTATTTAAGAATTTACTAATTTTTCTTTTGAAAAATTGCTTTGATATTGAAAAATTGTTATTAGTCTATAAAATTGATTTAACCATGTAATTTGACTGGAATAAGTTTGGAAAGAAAATATTTATATAATTTTTAAAAAATAATAATATACAGACGTCTGTTAAATTTTAAGGTGAAAATATGAAAATAAAAAAATTTAACGGATTTGACAATAATGGATATCTCCCTCCGGGAATATACAATATGGCATTAAGTGAAGTAGAAGAATTATTTTCAAAAAATAAGACAGAAACAAGAAAAAAAATTATGAAAGAATATAAAAAACAATTAACAGCCATAAAAAGGACTGGTTACTGTCTTGACCATTGGATTGATGGGAGTTTTGTTACTTCAAAAATAAATCCCAAAGACATAGACACATTAACTGAATTTGATGGTGAAAAATTGATGCTAAAAAAGATAAAAAATTTGTAGATGAATTAATTAATAATTCGAAAGTAAATACAAATAATCTATGCCATTTTAAGAGTATACAAATATCCCCCTCAACAAAAGGAAGATTATATAAAATACATTAATCAAAAAAGAAGAATCCTATTTATATTATTTGGCCAAGATAGAACAAATATCAAAAAAGGATTTGTACATTTAATAGAGTGTGATTAATATGCTATTTAATACACTTGAAGATTATAACAGAGAACTAAAAGATATAGAACTTGAATTGAAAGAAACAAATGAATATCTTAAAAAACATCCTGAAAAACACGGCACTAAAGGAAATTATGAAACCATGAAATACATTTATGGCATATTCCTAAAAGATAAAAACGAGTTTATAAATAATGTTAATAATTTCAACTTAAAATTTGAAAATGAATTAAAAGCATTGCCCATTAATACAATCAATAACTTAAATAAACAATTTAATGAAATTACAATTTATTCAACAAATCTTTTAGAAAAAAACATCAATTATCAAGAAAAATTACTCATTAAAGAAATTTCACAAGGTTCCTATAACATCAAATACGGATTTGAAAACCCTACTGAAGATGATGTTTTAAGAAGATCTCCACGAAAAAAAGGATTGATGAAAATTTTTGATTTCATTAACTGTGGAGATGACATTTATAAGTTAAAAAAGGAAGCAGGCCCTAATGGTCATGAATTATTAAAAGCATATAAATTATTTTTAGAAGAAATTGTCAAACTCAATACAGATTTCACATTAGATACTGAAATGGGAACTGTAAAAGCTGGCCTAACCTTAGACCAATCAAAAAAAATTTGTGAAAATTTAAATGTTTAGAATACAAATATTACATTGATATACAAAAAAGAGGCCGAAAATGTCAAATTCAATTGGAGAAAAATTTAGAATAACAAGTTTTGGAGCAAGTCACGGAGCTGCTGTTGGTGCTGTTGTTGACGGATGCCCTGCAAATCTTGAATTAAGTTGTGAAGACATTCAAAAAGAATTGGATAAAAGAAAACCAGGTACTAGCAGTGTTACAACACCTAGAAAAGAATCCGATGAAATTCAAATAATATCAGGCATTTTTGAAGGAAAAACTGATGGAACACCAATTACCGGAATTATCTTTAATAAAAACCAGCATTCCAAAGATTATTCAATGTTTAAAAACACACCTCGCCCATCTCACGGAGACTTCGGATGGATGATGAAATACGGCAACTACGACTACAATGGAGGAGGCCGTGGCAGCGGAAGGATAACAATCGGCCATGTTATCGGCGGAGCAATCGCCAAAAAGTTATTAAAAACCCAAAACATTGAAGTCATATCCCATGTAGTCCAAATTGGGGATGTCAAAGCAGAGCCTCAGGACTTCAATACCCTTAAAGAAAATATTGAAAAAAATCCAGTTCGTTGTGGTGACCTGAAAGCTGCAGATGAAATGGAAGAGTTAATTTTGGCCAAAAAACAGAAAGGAGATTCCATCGGAGGAATTGTAGAAACAATAGCCATTGGAGTGCCTCAAGGTCTTGGAGAGCCGGTTTTCAGCAGACTCGATGGTGATTTGGCAAGAATTTTGATGAATATTGGTGCCGTCAAAGGTGTTGAAATTGGCCTTGGATTCGATGTGGCCAACCACACTGGTTATGAGATTAATGATGAATACCAAATAGAAGATGGCAAAGTAACAACAAAAACAAACAATTCTGGAGGAATTATTGGTGGCATGAGCAATGGAATGCCAATAATATCAAGAATTGCTGTCAAACCTACCCCATCAATTT
This sequence comes from Methanobrevibacter sp., assembly GCA_017407115.1. GTDB lineage: Archaea > Methanobacteriota > Methanobacteria > Methanobacteriales > Methanobacteriaceae > Methanocatella. The sequence goes on from JAFQXD010000070.1 coordinate 47,491, forward strand.
CCAAATGTCAAAACTCGATTAATTTGGAAACTATGGAAAATGAAAAAATAGAAATTAAAGGAAGACATGATCCTTGTATCTGCCCTAGAGTGACAGTTGTGGCTGAATCAAGTACTGCCATTGTTCTTGCAGACCATATGATACGTTCCGGATTCATTCATCCTACAAATTTAGAAATTTAATTCTTTTTCATGAAAGAAACTTCATCAAACTCATTGTGCTTGAAAGCCAATTGATATGAGTTTCTTCTTTCATTATTGAACATTTTATGATTTGTACTGTGACTTGGTGATTCGATATCCTTAAGTGATATCAATCTGAATCTTTTAGGATTATTATAGTTCACATTAAACGATAAACCGTCAAATGCTGCAATTGTCTTAACGCCAGTCTGTTTGGAAATCTTTTTAGCTTCAGTAACAGGATTACTGGATATCATTTTAAGACCCAAATGAGTCATCACGGCAACTTTTGGTTCGACTTCATTTATCAAATCAATGAAATTGCGAGTGCACATATGGCCGTTTATTGTTCTGTTACCCGGCCTCAAAACACTGGCTATTAAAATGTCAGCATCTTTATGTTCCTCAGCCAATCCATCAAAATAACCCGTATCTGAAGTGTAAGACACTTTAAATCCATTGTAGTCTATTTGAAATCCACTACCTGTCGGATCACCATGTTCAGTTTTAGTTCCCTTAACCTTGATATTGTTGACCGGAGTTTCAACACCCGGCTTTAAAAGAACTTTATCTGATTTGGATTGGTGGTAATCTGAAATGCAGGGACCCCATTTATCATAACCGTTTAAAACACTTTCACTTCCAAAAATGGTACCAAAATCACGGGTCATACCCCTTGTCATTGATTCTATTAGAATTTCGGCATCATTGTAATGGTCAGTATGTGCATGAGTTACAAAAACCCCACTTAAATTTCTAGGATCAAATCCGAATTGGTAGGTTCTGATTAATGCTCCTGGACCAGGGTCTATATGATAATTTTTTCCACCCAAATTATCAATCCTAAATCCTCCAGTCATTCTTCTCTGTGAAATGGCAGAAAATCTTCCACCACCACTACCTAAAAATGTAATCTTCATTTAAACCCCCAATCATAACGAACATAATATTATATCGCAATTGAGAGATGACTTATCCTTTTTAAGACATAAATTTTCATCTTGAATGACAACTTTATCGCCAATTTTTACAGTGTCTGATTCTGTAAACATCAATACATTTTGACCAGGACCCGCAAGTTGTTTCCAATTTCCATCCATTGCTTGAGTTTTATCATTCAATTGGACATACAACATATTCCCATCAATGGATACGACTTTACCCACTTCTCCTTTGTCAATTATTTTGTTTGCCATGTCAATTGCGATGCTTTGTTGAACAAGTTTTTCTGTTAAATCTTGTCTGAATTTAATTAAAACTTTTATATCATTGTCGATTGTAATATTGAGATGTTGTTGAGCTTGAGAGGGGTTGAACTTAGGCTGCTGAATTAAAGTATCAAATTTATCACCAACAGTTGGTGTTTTATTTGAAACTTCTGCTAAAATTTGCTCAAACACTTCACCCATATATTTTAAACTTTGAGAAGCTTTCCATTTTTTCTGAATGAGATCCTGAGCCAATTGTTTTGCATAATTGTTTCCAAAAATGATAATTCCTTTTTCACCAGCTTTACGTGATTTTTGCTCGGAACCCAACAATTCGACTAATTGGTAACCATTAGTTGTTCCATATATTCTTCTGCGTTTGGTTTCAAAGGTTCCTTTAGTACTCACTTCACCTCTTACGGTATTACCGACTATTTTCAATTTGGTTGCATCATCAGTAATTTTAATAGAGATGCCCAATTCATCTGCACGTTTTACAAACTCATCATCACCGGCAATGATTCCTTCATACAACTCTTTTTCTAATTGTTCCAAATTACTTTTATCACCAAAATATCCTATTTTTCTTTTGTCTCCTGACATTACACATCCTTTCTTTCCAATGTAAGCAATAATTAAGCTCATAATATCCCCTAAATTAGATATTTTAATTTAATAAAATATCAAAAATTTATTATTCAATTATATTTATATTTATCATGTATTAAATAGTTTAAGAAAAATTGTAATTTTAAAAAATATCTTTTCCCCAAATAAGAAATTTACTTTTTTTAATTTATATAAAAAAGAATAAACAATTATTGAAATTATGTATTAAGTAATTAGAATGATGTTTAAACAATATATTTAAATATTTAATATGCCATACATTATATCATTAGTAATTGTTAATTATTTATCATTATAAATTATGATAATTCTAATGCAATTATAAATTTAGTAAGGAGAAAAACTTATGATAGATCTCAATAAAATGTTTAAACCTGAATCTGTGGCTGTTATTGGTGCTTCCAATACACCTGGAAAAGTAGGATACATTATTGTTGATAACCTTATCAATGATGGCTTTGATGGTGAAATATATCCTGTAAATCCAAAAGGTGGAGAGATTTTAGGAAAACAAGCATACGCAAATATTAAAGACGTACCGGGAAAAGTAGATTTAGCTATAATTACAATTCCTTCAGTATTTGTAAACACCGCTGTTGAAGAATGTGGTGAAGTTGGCGTTGAAAACATGGTGGTCATTACCGCTGGTTTTAAAGAAGTTGGCGAAGAAGGAGCAAAATTAGAAGCTGAATTAACTGCACTTGGTGAAAAATATGGTATAAACATTATTGGACCAAACAGTTTAGGAATAACCGACTCCCATACTCCATTAAACGGGTCATTTTCACAAATGATGCCACCTACCGGAAACATGGCATTTATTTCACAAAGTGGAGCTATGATGGTAGCTATTATCGATTGGAGTGTGACCTCAGGTATCGGATTCAGTAAAGTAATAAGTCTAGGTAACAAAGCAGGAGTAAGTGAAATTGAGCTATTACAATACCTTGCAGAAGATGACGAAACAAATGTTATCATCTGTTACTTAGAATCCATTTCTGATGATGAAGACTTTGTAAGAACCATGAGGGAAACTGCACACAAAAAACCAATCATTGTTCTTAAATCCGGTTCAAGTTCCGCAGGAGCAGAAGCTGCATCCTCCCACACAGGAGCACTTGCAGGAAGTGACCTGGCATTTGATACCGCATTTAGACAATCAGGAATTATGCGTGTAGAGACAATGGCGGAATTATTTGACTTAGGTCTAGCATTCTCCAAAGCACCACTTCCAAAAGGTGACAATGTTGCAATTATTACCAATGCAGGTGGTGGAGGAGTACTTACCGTAGATGCAATGGAAAAAGCAGGTTTACAGCTTGTTCAATTTGATGAAGAAACCACTGCCAGATTAAAAGAATGCGTTACTGATGAAGGAAGCGCAAAAAACCCTATTGACGTATTAGGTGATGCACCTGTAAGCAGATACAAAGAATCATTGGAAATCGTATTGAGTCAAGAGGAAGTTGACAGTCTAATCGTTATGGTATGTCCAACAGCATCAGCAGACCCTGATGGAATTGCAAACGCAATACTTGAAGAGAGAAAAGAATTCGACAAACCAATCATTGTTGTCAATATGGGAGGACCATCCTTTGAAGCTGCAAACGATGCCTTAAGAGAAAATGGAGTTCCAACATACGTATTCCCAGAAACTGCAGTAACAGCACTTGAAGCAATGACAAGATATGCTAAACTAGAAAGCAGAGAATATGACGATGTCATTGAAAAAATCGATGATGTGGACAAAGATGCAGTAAAAGCAATATTCGAAAAAGTTAAAGCTGACGGTAGAGACACATTACTCGGTAGTGAAGCTTATGCAGTGGCTGAAGCTTATGGAATTTCAGCAGCACCAATCAAATTATCAACAAGTGCTGACGAAGCAGCAGAACTTGCAGAAGAAATGGAATTCCCAGTAGTGCTTAAAATCGCATCAGACAAAATTTTACACAAATCCGACATCGGCGGGGTAAAAGTAGGAATCAGCAGTGCTGAAGAAGCAAAAGCAACATTCGATGAAATCATTGCAAATGCTAAAGCTGCACATCCAGATATTGTTCCTGATGGCGTAGAAGTCCAAAAAATGATGGATTCCGGAGAAGAAGTAATTGTTGGAATGATTAGAGACAAACAATTCGGACCAATGATTGCATTTGGTATGGGTGGAATCTATGTAAACCTCATCGAAGATGTTTCATTCAACCTTGCAAAAGGAATGAGTTCTCAAGAAATTGAAGAACAAATTGAATCAACCAAAGTATCCAAATTACTTGCAGGATACAGAGGTGAAGCACCTTGTGATGTGGAAGAAGTTAAAGAAGCTATTAAAAGAGTGGCCAGATTAACTTTAGACTTCCCAGAAATATCCGAACTTGATATTAACCCTATCTTCGTTTACGAAGAAGGATCAAGTGCACTCGATATTAAAATCAAATTATAATTTCTCACATGAGAAATTACTCTTTTTTTTATTTTTAAAATTTAAATAAAAATACAACCTATTTTTGAAAAATCAACTAAAAAAAAGAAAAATAAAAGCATAGTTAAACTATGCTTCCCAGAAAAGGTTATCTAAAGGTACTGTAGAGTTTAAAATACCAATTTCAACCTCAAGTTTTTGGAATTCATCTACATCTGCTTTGAAACTGTCGTCAATACCTGAAATGAATGGGAAACTTTCAACAGAAAGAGCTTCTAAGTTTGAATCAGCAACAATATCTTCAGGCAACAATTCTACAACTTTTTCAGTAGTATTGTTTTCAATGTTATCATTGATGAAGTTAGTAGCATTTTCATGAATAGCTATAATTGCTTTGGTTTCGTTTTCATGGTTATTGATAAAGTCTTCAGATGCAACAACAACACAACATGGGTGGTTTGGCAATATGTCAGCAGAATCTTCTAAAACTATGTTACCGCTGTCATTTGCAGCTATTGAAACATAAGGTTGGAAAGTAATAATTCCGTCAATTTGGCCGGTTTTTAAAGCATCATTCATTGATGGAACTTTCATAGCGGAAATATTCAAATCATCAGTTGACAATCCGTTTTCTTTCAGGTAGTATGAAAGTAATACATATTGAATTGAAGCTTCACCAGGAGTTGCTATGCTTTTACCTTGTAAATCACTTGCAGAGGAGATTCCAGATTCATTAGTTACTACAATTCCACTTCCTTCAGTTTGAGCAGCGGAAATAACTTTAATAGGGACTCCTTTTGCAACAGATGATAAAACAGGTGCAATTCCCACATATCCAACATCGACTTCACCACTAGCCATAGCAGTCATTAAGTCTCCACCATTGTTGAATTGAACGAGTTCAACAGTAATATTTTTTTCAGCATATAAACCTTGAGCATCAGCAACGAATAAAGCGGCATCGTGATCAGAAGGTAAATATCCTATTTTTACAGTGTCGTCTCCTCCTCCTAAGAAGTCAAAGAGACCAGCACTAGCTGAACCCATTACTAAAAATGCAGCAAGTGCCAACACTAAAACAAAAGTTATCTTTTTATTCATTTTATAATCACCGTTAATTAATTTAAATTAATTACAATTATTAATTATTTACAAGTATACTATAAATAAATTACTTACTACTTTAATTAACAATTGTTATACGAATCCCTAATTATTAATTAATTTAAAAATATATAAAAGTTTTGAAAAAAATAGTAAATAGGCAAAATTATCCGCCATAGATTATTTGGACTAAATGAATCTCATCACCATCATTAATTATACTATCTTCAATTGTAAGATTTCCATTTTGCTTTGCAACAATAGTTTGAGCAGATAACTAATTCATTCAACAAATCTTTAATTGTAAAATTTTCTTGATTCATTAATACTTTTATATATTACAATATTCTAAAATGGATTAATAGAAGGTCATGATTTAGAAAGTTATGAACTTGCACTAAATACATTTATAGAAATACTTCAAATTACGGAGAGATATTTAGGTGAAAAAATGCCAACAAGATACATAGGTGATGGATATTGGGAAATAGCTTCCCGTCAAATGAGTATAGTTACAAGAAGCGAACAAGAAAGATTTAAAGATGCTAAGATCACAGTTATTGGCTGTGGTGGAATTGGTGGTGAAACTATTGAAATGCTTGCAAGAATGGGAATTGGTGAGCTAGTTTTAGTTGATAAAGATGCATTTGATTTATCTAACCTCAACAGACAAACTTTAGCATCAATTGCAGATTTAGGTCTTGATAAAAGTGCTGTTGCAGCTGAAAAAGTAAGATTAATAAATCCCTATGTTAAAGTTACAACATTCAATGAACACGTGGACCAAACAAACATTGACAAAGTCATTGGCGATTCAAATATTGTAATCGATGCCCTCGATAATGTCCTAACAAGAGTTATCGTGTCAAGAACTGCTAAAGAAAAAGGAATTCCGTATATACATGGTGCAATTCATGGAACTATGGGTCAAATTACTGTATTTTTACCAAACAGTGAAAAAACCTATGAGGAAATGTTTAACTTACCATCAATTGGAAAAGACTTGACAGACAAAACAATTGATGATTTAAAAAATGTGACTTCAGGAGTCCCTCCTGTCATTGGGCCGACCCCAAACTTAATCGGTTGTCTTGAAGCTTTTGAAGCTTATAAGATAATAACTGGAGTAGGCAAGGTTACAGTTGCTCCAAAAATATTGACATTTGATTTATTGGATTTAAGTTCATTTTCATTAGATGAACTTTAAACCATCATCTTACAAAATTGATTGACATGTTTACATATCCAAAAACATTGAAAAGAAAAGATTTGAAAAAAATTTCCAAATACGATTGTAATGAGGAAATTAAAGATGCTTACATAAAATATTTGTCAAATTATTCATTTAAAGAGTTTGTTAAGTATTGTGAAGATAATAACACTAAAGATTTGGAAGATTTAATCTTTAGTTTCACAGACTTGCAGTTAGAGAAATTCAAACCAAATTCTTTAATCTGGGTTTCCCATGTGATGGTTAACTTTATGATCTATTTCGATGTTAATTTGGATTATGGGGAGTATTATGATGCTTATGCATCAGCTCTTCAATTAACTGTTTTATCATGTGCTATGAAAATGACCATAGAGAAAATATCTTTTAATGAAGTTCCCTTCCCTGAACATTCGAAAATTTGTTTTGAAAAATTATTCGATAAGCATCCAGACTTTAGATTTAACTTAAAAACAGATTGTAATTTAGCTTACAACTCATACAATACTAATTTTGATTTTACAAGTGAAGAATTTTACTCAAAGATAAAAACTCACTTTGATGAGTGCGGTTATTAATTGTTAAAAAAAATAGAAAAAAGAGGTTATAATAACTCTTTTCTTAAATCGATTGTATCCTTCAAGTCCGGCCCGGTTGAAATGATGGTTACCGGAACGCCAGTTTCAGTTTGTATATCATTAATGAAAGCTTTTGTCTCAGCAGACAGTTCATCGTAGTTTTGTACACGTGCACAATCGAATAATTTATCAACACATGTTAGTGCTATTTGGGTTGCACCGTTGATTCTGCAGGATTCTTTTGCAAGTTCCATGTCAAAATATCCTATTCTTCTACGCCTTCCAGTTACAACACCATATTCTTCAAGACCTTTGCTTTCAGCTTCTTCCTGAGTCATTTCAGTTGGAAATGGTCCTTCTCCAACACGGGAGATATATGATTTGAATACGTTGATGACCTCATCCACTTTAGTTGGTCCGACACCGACATCAGCTGCAAATGTGGATGCTGTAGTGTCTTTGCTTGTTACAAATGGATAACTTCCATAATAAAGAGAAAGGGCAAAACCTTGAGACCCTTCGATGAATACGTCTTCACCGTTATCAATAGCATCATTGATTTCAAGTGACACATCTGTGATGTATTCTTCAAGTTCTGGAATGTCACGAGCCAGAGAAATGTTCCTCATTACCCTATCGGAGTTTGCCGGTCCACAGCCTGAACCTGTACTTCCAATCTTTTTTGAGAGATGCTCTGATTTTTTATCCCTTAACATATGGTCCTCAGTGATTATTGCACATCTCGGATCCACACACATCCTTTCCTTTACATTATATTTCTTCAAGTCTTCGAATTCTTTAAATAATACATCCGGATTTAATAAAACTCCAGCACCAATCATAAGCTTGGCATCAGTGTGTACAAAACCAGAAGGGGTTAGTCTTAAACCGTATTTTTCTCCATTGAATTCGACGGAGTGGCCTGCATTTGGCCCTACTCCTGCACGAGCAATAATATTCGGTTTGTCAGCATCGCAAAGGTAAGTGATACATTTTCCTTTACCTTCATCACCCCATGCTCCACCAACTAAAATACTACAAGTCATTTAATAACTCCTATATAATTAATAATTAAAACTGAAAAATTGCTAATTTTCCATACCAATATTATTATATCATTCATAATAAAAAAGCTTTTCCGAATTTGAAGGCCTGTTTTTAACAAAACGATTTCTGTATAAATATAAATATAATATAAAATAAAAATGTATATCAGTATTAAAAAAAAATTAGGGTAAATTGCATGCATATTGAAAGAAAATATAATGAACTTGAAAAAATCGAAGAGGTTCGGATTTATAATCTTAATATGGACGAAGTTTATCATGAAGCTCCTCAAGTTAAAAAGCCTGAAAACATTCGTTTCAGCAATATTATGAAGCACGTGCCCTCCGATATTAATGTATTCCTTCCAATTGATGATGGTGAAGACTATATCATTGAAAGAATTGGTTGGAACTTGTTAGAAAGAACAAATATAAATCTTGAATCTGTTGAAGGACGTAAATTGAGTCAGATTGCACCTATTTATTATGACATTTTAAAAGACAGTTTTAAAGAGGTTCTCAAAACTGGAGAAACAAAACATATGAGGCTGTTCTATTACATAAGCGATAAAATCAGGACTCTTGCAAATTTAAATATCATCATCGATGAAGGCGAAATTTATGTCATTTCAGATTTGAAAAACACATTTGAACAAGTTAAGACAGAAGAGGAACAAAAACAGGAAGATGACGAAAATAAGGCTACCTTGATAGAGTATTTCTCACAAACAGGAAGCTATTACAAAACAAGAAATGAGTATACATGGACTCCTGGTATCTATAACATTATTAATCGTTCAAAAGAACCTGGCGACACATATTATAATATCATATTTGATTTGGTGATACCCGAAGACCGTCCATTGGTTGAAGAGTTGCTTGAAACCATGAGTCCGGAAACAGACACCTATGAAAATATCATACGTATTAAAACACCAAGAGGACATATTAAATACCTGGACACTTATCTTTACTCAAAATTCGATGAAAATGGGGAAGAAATAAGTCATTATGGATTGTTTAAAGACATTAGTGTTGACTCTCACAAACACATGACAAGACCTGTGGATTTCATGCTAAATGGATTCAACCACAATTCAAAACTGTCCCTTCTTGTCGAACCGTTAAGCAAAAGATATGAGTTCAGCGAAGGATTTTACACAATGATTGAAATTCCAAAAGAGGAATACCATCATGAACAATCAATCATTGAAAATATTATTGAGGATGACGTTAAAGAGGAACTTTATAAATTAATTAATGGCGAAATTGAGGAATTCAACAGAGTATTCACCTATAAAGTACATGGAAACGAAGATGACCAGAAGATATGTGAATTATTCATTGAAAGATTCAAATATGGAAACAAAAATCACAGTATCGGATTTTTAACCGATATTACCCTTGCCCGCCAAAAGCAAAAAGAGTTAATTGAATCAAATGCAACTAAAAATATTCTCATTAAAGAGGTGCACCACAGAGTTAAAAACAACTTGCAGGTATTGAACAGCTTCTTAAATCTTGAGAGAAGAGCATATAAAAACAACCCTAACAACATCTTGGACAATATGCAGGCACGTTTATCATCACTTGCTCTGCTTCACGAAAAAACATACAATACTGATGATTTTATTAATGTCAATCTCCAAGACTACATGACTGATCAAGATTCAACACTGCATACCCTGTTTGGTGCAAAAGACATTAATTTTGTATCTGATGTTAATCCGGACATTCACTTGTCAATGGATGTCATTACACCTTTACTTTTGATAGTGGATGAACTTACAATGAATGCAATTAAACATGCATTCCCCGACCCAGATATGCCCAATAAAACAATATCTAAAAAGATTGACTATATTGATGATCATATCTGTGAGTTGATACTTAAAGACAATGGAGTTGGACTTGAAAGCCCTGAATCCTTAATTAACCATAACTTAGGATGGGAGATAATAAATAATTTAACTAGGCAGATAAATGGAGAACTTGAAATTTTAGATTGTGAAGTTGGGACAGGATTTAGAATAATATTCCCTGAAAACTTCGAACACACACTTGAATATCACCTTTACGGAGGAGAGGGTGACTTATGAGACTAGAAAAAACATACCGACAATTAGAAGATATGGAAGAGGTCCATATCTACGACATATCAGAAAGCGAATTATTTAGACATGTTCCACAAGAGTTCGAAATGTTATACACTCCATTTGAAAAAACCCTTGACGAACTTTCAAATGACTTGGATATTTTTGTACCATATAATGATGGAAATGACTTTATCATTCACAGATTGGGATTGGGCGCATTAGTAAGAGGAGAAATAACACAAAAAGATGTTGCAGGACGTTTACTTAGTAAAACATCACCAGGATTTTATAAAATTTTAGCAGAACCGTTGAAAGAGGTCTATGAAACCCATCAAACCAAAAAAATGATGTTTTATTATCATTTTCACGAGAAATTAGCCAGATTTTCAAATGTGAAAATAATCTATGATATGGACAGACTCATCATTATTTCAGACCATAGAGACAATCAGGAAACTAAATTGCATGTTCCAGATGACGAATATGATGAAAAAGCAAATCTAATTGAATACTTTTCACAAACTGGAAGTTATTATAAAATCAATGACAGATACTCATGGACACAGGGTATTTACAATATCATCAATCGTGGAAGAATCGAAAATGATGAATATTACAACATCGTGTTTGATTTGGTCATATCTGAAGACAGACCGGTTATCGAAAAACTGCTTAATGAAATAGATAAAGGTAACAGCACATATGAAACCATCTTTAGAATTAAAACAGATGATGGAGTATTGAAATATATTGAAGTTAATATCTATTCCAAATTTGATGAAAAAGGAAACTTATTAAGCAGATATGGTTTAATAAAAGATGTCAGTACAGATTCATCTAGAAAAATGACCCGGCCTGTTGATTTCCTGCTTAAAGGATTTAAAAACAGCAAAAAATTAGCATTACTCATAGACCCATTAAATATCAAACAATATGAATTCTCAGAAGGTTTTTATCATCTGATTGAAATTGATCCTGATGAATATAAGCATAGCCGAAAGTTATTAGATAACATTGTTGAAGAAGCAATCCAATGCAAAATCAAACAGATGGCAGATGGAGAAATAACTGAACTCCAAGAAACATTAACCTATAATGTGCATGGTGATGAAAATAATCAAAAAATTGCTGAACTATATATGGAACGCTTTGAATTTGGTCAAAGTTCCCACAGTATTGGATTTTTAACTGACATTACTGAAGAAAGAAATAAACAGCAAGAATTGCGTGAAGCTAACGAACATCAAACAATCCTAATTAAAGAGGTTCACCACAGAGTTAAAAACAACTTGCAAGTTCTCAACAGTTTCTTAAACCTGGAAAAAAGAGCTTACAAAAACAAGCCAAACATAATTATCGACCATATGCAATCCAGATTATCTTCACTTGCTATTCTTCACGAAAAAACCTACAACACAACTGACTTTAAGAACATTAACCTAAAAGAATATATTGTTGATCAAGACAGTCAATTGAGAGGTTTAATCGGTTTAAGAGACGGCATTGAATTTAAATCTGAAGTTGATGGAGACATTAACTTGACTATTGAAGTAATAACACCATTATTGCTTGTAATTGATGAATTGACAATGAATGCTATTAAACACGCATTCCCAGACAAAACTGTGCCTAATAAAGTGATTTATAAGAAAATTACTAAATTAGACAATGAAACAGGTCAACTAATCCTTAAGGATAATGGTGTTGGTATTGAAGATCCATCCAAAATTACCAAAAATCTTGGTTGTGAAATTATCAGAAATCTTACCAAACAGCTCGATGGACATATTGAACTTTACCAACATGAAAATGGAACAGGTTATAAACTAACATTCCCATTGGATATGGAACATACAATTGAAGGATAATTATAACAATGAACTTTAAATAAAATGAGGGATAAAAATTTAATATTGTAATGGAAGGATAAAATGAATGAAAGAGTATTAATTGTAGAAGATGAAGCGATTACCGCATTAGATTTGAAATACAGTTTAGAAGAATTGGGCTATGAAATAGTTGATACAGTAGATACTGGTCAAGATGCAATCGATACTGCTGCAGAAACTGTGCCTGATGTTGTTTTAATGGATATAAAATTAAAAGGAGATATGGAAGGGATTGAAGCAGCAGAAATTATCTCTGAATTAAGAATACCAATTATCTATTTAACAGCAAACACAGATACAGACACATTTGAAAAATCCAATGTGAAAGGATCCTACGGATTTGTATCAAAACCATATGATATCCAAAAACTCGATAAAACCCTTAAAATAACTATTAAAAGGTCCAAATTAGAAGAAGAAAGAATAAATCAAGCAAGTGGTTTTACAGAATAACTGATTAAAAATGACTGAATACCAATTAATTAGTGGGAAGCCTAAAATATTTGCGATAAGTTCAAATGAAGAACTGTTAAGTCAAATCCAAAGATATGTTGAGAACTATGAATACGATTTCATTGGTTCTGCGTCTGAAAAAGATGAAATATTTAGGAAAATTGATGAATTAGAAGCCAATCTCGTATTTTTAGATTTGGATATTGAAAATATAAGTTTGGATGAATTAACTGAAGACTTGGAACTTTTCCATATACCTATAATAATTATTGTTGGAGATTTCTTTAACGAAACAGTAGACAAACTATTAATGAGCAATCCTTATGGTTATCTGCTTGCACCGATTGAAGAAGACGAACTTCAAAGGGCAATGGCAGTAGCTTTAAGAAAACATGAACAGAACATTCAAAATGTTAAAGAAGCCCAATCAAAAATAAAAGAAAAAAGCGTAGAGCTTTTGATTGAAAAGTCAGATTCCAGTTTGCTTTTAGTTTTATGTGTTTCATTAATCATTATTGCAGTTTTATCAAGAAATGCAACCTGGCTTCAATGGGTACTGTTAGTGCCGACAGGAGCCATGTTAATCAATTCAATGTTCAGTCTTAAAAAGCAGAAGAAACCAGAACCATTTGAAACACTTCCTTTTGTAAGTATTTTCATTCCTGCACACAATGAGGAGTACACAATTGAAGATACTGTAAGAAGCGTTTGTGGGCTCGACTACCACAACGAAGAAGGAGAACCTCAATACGAATTGATTGTTGTAAATGACGGTTCTACCGACAGTACAGGTGAAATTTTATCCAACTTGAAAAAGGAATTGCCGCAGGTTAAGATTGTTACAAGACACCCTCCACGATCAGGAAAAGGAAAAGGGTTTGTTTTAAATGATGCATTAACACTATCTAGAGGAGAAATCATAGGTGTTTTTGATGCAGACACACAAGTCAAACCTCATTATCTAAAGACTGTTGTTCAATATTTGAATGGGGGAATTGATGGTGTGCAATCAAGAGTTAAGATGTTTAATAAAAATGAAAACTTTTTGGCTCGTATGCAACATGTAGAATTTTCAACATTCGGCAATACACTAATCGCCAAGGATAATCTTGACCATACCGGATTTTTAGGAGGAAATGGTCAGTTCGTAAGAAAACAAGCAATTATTGATTGTGGCCGTTGGGACGGTTTTGCAGTAACTGAAGATTTGAATTTAGCTATAAAAATTATTTTAAATGGAGGAAAAATTAGCTACTGCGGAGACGTAGCTGTATATCAGGAAGCAGTTACAGACTGGAGAGCATTCTTTAGACAAAGAACAAGATGGGCTATCGGTAACTTTGAAACATTATTCGTTTACCTTCCTCAAATCGTAAGGTCAAACATTTCTCTGAGAAAGAAATTCAATGTCATTGAACACATTTCTTTTTACAGTTTTAACTTACTGATTTTCTTCGGTTTTGTTATTACAATCCTCAATGCAATATCCTGGTTCTTTTTCCATAACGTCACTTTAATAAGAATGGAAGCTCCGCTATTTGTAGGGATATTGTCTGCAATAGCATTTTTCCCTGGAATGATATTTGCTCTTTTAAGAGATAATCTGGGACCTGTTGAATTCATAAAAGACATGGTAAAATATTACATTTATTGTTTCCACTTAATCCCATTGTTTTTCCTTACAATGCATAATATGATGACAAGAAAAGAAAGAAAATGGGCGAAAACAGTGCATAAAGGAGGTAAAACTCAATGAGAAAAGAAGATATGCTTCGCGGATTTCTACTTATTGTTTTCATCATATTTATTGCAGTAAATATTAATGGAATCAATAGCTTTTTAAGTTTCCATACCGATAAAACAATTGAATTCGGTCACAGTATGACTGTTGTTCCGCAGGCATGGAATACTACTGATGAAATTAATATGACTGGAGCTGCCAAAACCTTACAAGGAATTTCCAACGGATATGTTGTAATAGACCATTGGGACGATTGGCCTGAGGACCATATTACAGCCATCTCAGAAGCCAAATTCAGGGCTATGGAAGATGGAGGATATAAAGTTTTAAAAAATGAAAAAGTTACTTTAAGTGGAGTTCCTGTTTCAAAACAGTATTTCACCAATCCTTCAAGAGACAACGATGAAGTTTGGAGTCACATTGGAGTATGTTACGTATTCCCTAAAGAGGATACAAACTATGCAATACAGGTCCATTATTTCACAGACCATGACTACAACAATACTACCTTTTTAAAAGAGGTTGACGACCGTATTGAAGATGACATGAGTAACATACACAACAATAACTTCAACGGATTTGTATCTGGAGTGTGGTTCATTTACCATTTAATAACAGATAACATTCCACACTAAATGCAGTTTAATTAAAATGTCAATGAATAATTTTAATAGATATTGAAAAAAAGTTAATTAAAATATCTATTAAACTAATTTTTTTAATTTATTAAATAAAAATAAAATAAAATTATTTTTTAGGATACATCAACGGATGATTTTCACACATCGGATCCTTAATAATATTTCTTTTCAAATGATATTTCAAAAAGTAAAGCATCCATTGATTGGACAATTCCCTAAGTGATGAGTCATCCAACCTTTCATAATTAGTGAAGAAATCCATTTGGTTTCCGCCAACCACAAAAGCCAGCTCATCAGTTTCAACCAACATGAAAAAGTCATTGCGGATGTTATGAATATCAAAATCCTCAATGACAGATATTGACTTTTGTTTTTTATAATTATAGAAAAATGTGTTTAGATATTCAAAATCTACAAATTTGATGTCCTTGATGTTGAATGAAACTTCTTCGCTTAAAAGTTGACTTTTAAAATTGTATTTTGCCAAAAATTCAATGTCCCAAATATTATTATAAAATACGGCAATGAATGAATCATCAGCAAATCGAACAGTCAAGGAAAAATCTTCACTATCTTTAGGAACTCCCAACTCAACATCCTTAAATTCTATATATATTGAATCCTGAGCTATTTCTATTGAAGTCCATTTACCTGAGTTAACAACTACATCACGAATTAATTTTAGTGATCTGGCATTCATTTTAACACCTATTTATCTATAAAAATATCATATGCTCCTTCAATTTCATATTCCTTATTCTCATCAAATGATTTGTCCCATTTGAATGGATTTAATTCAATCTGCTCATTAATGGTTCCATCCCAAACTATAGAAAATCCTTCTGATTTTAATGCCTCTTCTACAATTTCACCAATTTGCAATGCTTTTGTTTCACTGTTTTCAAAATCTCCAAAAGTGATTTTTAGCACTCTCTCTTCAATAGCTTCTTCCACATCTTCAAACGTGTAGAAACAAAAACCATCCGGATTGAACTTATTATTTCTGAGATGAACATAAAGTTCAAAAGCATCACCTACCCCCTCTTCTATATCATAGCCGCAATTGTGAATGGCTACAATATTTTGGCCAGCCAATGCTTCAAAAACTTTTTCTAGTTTGTTAAAATTAATGTTATCGAAATTATTTAAGGAAATATTGAACTTGGATAAGTCAATGTCTTCTTCAATGAACTGATCCTGCAATATCTCTATAATTTCATCTTCGCTGAAAAATCCAGATTTAGTCAGCAAATCTATCATATATTCCAATTCATCAACTAAATCCTGATTCATAATACCACTAATCTTCTTCTACAAGCATTTGAATGTGAGTGACATTTCCTCTTTCAGTAAATCCTACAATGATTCTACTTTCACCTATTTTAGCTACTGCAAAGTCATCATGAGGTTTATAGATATATCCTTTGAGTTTTGTATATCCTTCAAATGCAATTCTAGGAAATACCTTAAAGTTCTTTTGGAAAATTGCAAAAGTATTTCTAAATTTTTGAACGGAATCGTTTTCTTTTATCAAATCAGATTCAATGGCAACAAAAATGTCCAAACCATCTTCAGATACTGCATAGTAACCATCAAGGTTCAAAACCGAAATGGTTGTCATTGCAAGTGCATGACATTCATTAATGTCTCCTGTAATAACTGCTGAGTTGAATTCCGGAATATTGAATTCATCACCAATGGCTTTCATCTGACGTGCAGATTGAATTAATCGGTCATCAAATCCGATTGATTCATTATCCCATGCCCATGACCATTGATTTGATTGCTCTGAGAAAAAGCCTAAAATTTGGATAGGCATCTCCATATCCCCAAAAGATATTATTCCTTTTTCAATATCCAAATCGCCAAGAGTTTCGCCAATCAAGTCTGAAAGGTTTTCCTGCTTATCAAGTGCCAAAGCACCATATTTGGATAAAACCATTTTAAAATTATCGCCATCTTCTATCTGTATTGGTTTTTCAAATTTAGCTTTCAAATTAAACACCTAAAATTCTAATTTTGAAATTCTATCCATTGCTTCTTTTGTATTTTCTAAAGTATTAAATGCAGTGAGTCTTAAATAACCTTCTCCACTTGGACCAAATCCTGAACCGGGAGTTCCAATAACATTAGCTTCATTTAACAACAAGTCAAAGAACGCCCAGGAATCCATATCGTTAGGAGTTTTTACCCAAATATATGGAGAGCTTACACCACCATAAACCTCAAGACCAATGTCAGTCAGGCTTTCCCTGATTATTTTTGCGTTAGCCATGTAATAGTCAATGACCTCTTTGATTTGTTTTTGGCCTTCAGGGGAGTAAGTTGCTTCAGCTGCCCTTTGTACAGGATAGGACGCACCGTTGAATTTTGTGGTTTGTCTTCTATTCCATAACGGATTGATTTCTACTTCATTACCTTCAGAGTCAAATCCTTTCAATTCCTTAGGAACAACTGTGTATGCACAACGGGTTCCAGTAAATCCGGCAGTTTTGGAAAAACTTTTAAACTCGATTGCAACTTCTTTTGCGCCTTCAATTTCATAGATAGTATGAGGAACATTATCTTCGCTAATAAATACTTCATAAGCTGAATCAAATAAAATGATGGCATTATTTTCTTTAGCATAATCCACAAATACCTTTAACTGATCTTTTGTAAGAGTGGTGCCTGTCGGATTATTCGGATAACATAAATAAATAATGTCAACCGGTTCGGATGGAAGTTCTGGCACAAAGCCGTTTTCTGCATTACATTTAATGTATGTCAAACCTTCATACATTCCATCATCACCCATTTCACCGGTTCTTCCGGCCATTACATTAGTGTCAACATATACTGTATAAACAGGGTCTGTTACTGCAATCTTATTGTCAATTCCGAAAATCTCCTGAATGTTACCGGTATCGCATTTAGCCCCGTCACTTATGAATACCTCATTAGTGTCAAAAGAAATTCCATATTTGTTGTAATCGTTTTTGATAATGGCTTCAGCCAAAAAGTCATAACCCTGTTCTGGACCGTAACCCATAAAAGTATCGGCATTTCCCATTTCATCAACAGCATTCTTAAATGCTTCAACTACTGCAGGTACCAATGGTTTAGTTACATCTCCAATACCCATTTTAATTACATTTGCATCAGGGTGGGATTTTATAAATTCTGCTTCTCTTCTTGCTACTTCAACAAAAAGATAACTGCTTTTTAATTTAAGATAGTTTTCATTAATTTTAACAACCATGATTAATTCCTCATAAATATTAATCTAGTTTATATTTTATTTTCAGAATATATAAATTGAATGTATGGAAAAAAATCTTAATTTTCCAAGAAAAAAACTAGAAATAAATATATCAAAATCATTTCACTGAAAAAGTATATAAAAGCCTCAATTTCAAAAATTATGCCCTAAAAACTATTATGAGTAAAATTCAAAATATCAGATTAAAATATTTAATAATTAAACAAAAATTAAAAAAATAAAAAATTTACATAAAAATATTTAAATTATGATTTTACAAATATATATTATAATATAAACTAGGATTGAAGTTGGGAAAAATGAATGGATTAACATTATTACTTTGGATAACAATTTTTATAATTGGTGTAATCGCCATAATCGTGGTTAAACTACGTTATAAAGGTGATGAATTAGAAAAGGACAATGACCCCATCCTTCCTAAGGATACAATTGGAAAAATTATCCCATATGGTAAGGAAAAAGTATCTGAAGCACCTAAAAATGATTACATTCCCCCAAATGAGACATATCCTATTGAAGAAGTTTCACAAGATAACTTTGACATTTATATAGAACCAGAAGTTGAAAATGACAACTATAAAAATATTGAATACCAATCTCAAAATCAAGTACTGATTAATTATGATAATGAATTTAAAAAAACTCAAGAACCAAAAACACAAAAGCAGGTTGAAATTATGACTCCAGACAATGAAAAACATGAATTAAAAGACTTATTTACTATTGATGAACTCATTAAAGAATCTAAAAGAAAAGATAGTGAAAGAGAAAAAGAATCACAGCAAATTAAAAAAGACGATGAAGATGATTTAACTGAAATTAAAGAAAGCATCAGACAAAGAAAAGAAAATGATGATGTGGAAGAGAAACTCATTGAAGAAATCTTGGCTGATGAAGAAATTGGAGAAATTTTAAACGGCGAAGATGTCGAAGAAAAAACAGAACCAACAATTCAACAAATCATCGAAGAACCAACTGAAGAAACTGCTGAAGAAAAAACAGAACCAACAATTCAACAAATCATCGAAGAACCAACTGAAGAAACTGTTGAAGAAAAAACAGAACCAACAATTCAACAAATCATCGAAGAACCAACTGAAGAAACTGTTGAAGAAAAAACAGAACCAACAATTCAAGATGTTTTGGATGTTGAAGAAGCCCCCGAAACTGCAGTTGAAGAGGAATCTCCATCTATTGCATCACAAAAGGATATTGCAGAAGCAATAGATAATGCATCTCAAGAAAAAGAAGAGGAAATTGAAAGCATTTCTGAAAGTGAAAATATCACTGATGCATTGTTAAATTCCGAAGAAGAAATCAAGGAACCAGTTTTGAAATCACCTACTAAAATTGAAGAAAAATCTGAAACATTAGGCACTCCAATCGATGACAGTAACTTATTTGAATCTCAAGAAGAAAATGATCTTGACTACAGAAAGGATTTGGCTAAAATCACCAACACAATTAAAGGTTCTAAATTATTCCAAGACGTTAAAGACAGGCTAAAAGGACAACCTGAACCTGAAGTTGATCCTTTAGAAGACATTCAGGAATCATATATCAGAAATGTTAACGAATTCGAAGATGAATATGACGAATACGAACCAATCATCAATGAAACACATGATGAATTTGGCGAAGTGTATGAACCTGACTATGACCAAGTGATAAGAGAAGAAAATACTCGCAGATTATTCAACAACACAAGAAGTGCTCCTGAACCTGAACTTGCAAAACCTAAAGTTGAAGCAATTAAACCTAAACCATCCAGAGACAACATTAAAATACAAATGGGCAATGCAGATATTGTTCTTAAAAAAGGAGACGAAATCATATTCAGACATGATGGAGAAACATACTCCAGTCAAGTTTATGCAATAAATGGTGATGACATCTCTGTTAGATACAGACGCAAAGACATTACCATTAAACCAGAAGACGTTAAAAAGGTATATTAATGCCTTTTTACCAAACACCACACTTATTCTTTTTTTACAATTAAAAAGCCATTATGAAAATAGAGTGTTGGCAGAAATTATTGTGTTTTAATAACTGTTCATATTTTAACTAATTTTTTCTATTTTTATTAAATTTTGTTCATTTCAAATTTATCATTGATTTTTTTACTTAAATCCTTATTATTTTTTTAATTTAACTCA
>JAFQXD010000071.1 GCA_017407115.1 Methanobrevibacter sp.
CGATAAATATTGTACGAATCCTTATGTTCTTTTATAAGATCATTTAAGTCATTGTCCGTTAAATGTTCTTCAATTTTTGCGACTTTCATGATTATTATATATGAACCTCATAAGGTATAAACTTTTCCAAAAAAACTATATATTAACATTGTTATTTTAGATTTACAATTATTTTGTATGTTTGAGATATATGCTATTTTTGTTTGAAATGAGAAGAGTGAAGAGAAGAATTGTATTTGGAAGTTTGTCTAAATTTTGTCCAAAAATGTCAATAAATTAAAAAAAGAAGTTAAATAGATAATGATATCTATTTAATTAAGTCAGAATCGGATTGATCTAACCATTCGTTAACGATTTTTACTGCACAGTAGTTACCGCACATGGTACAGGTGTCCTCTTCTTCAGGAGGTCTTTGGTCTCTTTTTGCACGTGCAGCATCTGGGAACATTGCGCAAGCGTATTGTGCTTCCCAATCTAACTGTTTTCTTGCTTCAGCCATAGCCAAGTCTTGTGAACCATCGATTTGGCCGGTAGCTAAGTCTCCAGCATAAGCTCCAATTTTGGTAGCGATTACTCCTTCCCTTACATCATCAGGGTTAGGTAAAGCTAAGTGTTCTGCAGGAGTTACGTAACAAATGAAGTCTGCTCCAGCTTTTGCAGAGGATGCAGCACCGATTGCAGATACGATGTGGTCGTAACCTGGTGCAACGTCACATACAATAGGTCCTAACATATAGAAAGGAGCGTTGGAACACATTTTCTTTTGTATCATTACGTTTGTTGGAATTTCATTGATTGGAATGTGTCCTGGTCCTTCAATCATACATTGTACTCCAGCTTCACGAGATCTATCGATTAATTCCCCTAAAATGATCAATTCTTGTATTTGCGCCCTGTCTGTTGAATCTGCGATAGATCCTGCTCTCATACCGTTAGCAAGTGAAAGAACAACGTCATGTTCTTTTGCAATTTCTAAAACATAATCAAAGTTAGCATATAATGGATTTTCTTTTTCATTTTCGACAATCCATCCGGACATGAATGAACCTCCTCTTGAGACGAGTCCGGTTACACGGCCTTGTCTTTTGAGTCTGGTTAAGGTTTCGATGTTGATACTACTGTGAACTGCCATAAAGTCAATACCATCTTTTGCTTGTTTTTCGATGGTGTTGAACAAATCATCTTCAGTCATGTAGATTACAGAACCGTCTCTTCTGATACTTTCGATTGCTGCCTGATATACTGGTACTGAACCTACTGGTAATGGAGACATATCGAGAACTCTGTTCCTGATTACATCAAGGTCCCCTCCAATACTTAACTCCATTAAGCAGTCTGCACCATTGTCAATTGCAATTTGTGCTTTTAGGACTTCTTCATCAAAGTCAACAATATCAGTTGAAGTACCTACGGTTGCATTTACTTTTGTTCTTAATCCTGCACCAATACCTGATGCTTCGATATCTCTGTTAACATTACTTGGGATTACTATAGTACCTTCAGCAACTGATCTTAAAATGAAATCTTCTGAAACGCCTTCTATTTCAGCGACATGTTTCATTTCATCAGTTAAAATGCCTTTTTTTGCATCACTAATTTGTGTCATTATTACCCTCCTTATTTATAGATTAAACAGTCAAATTTAATTTATTTTATTTTCATCAATGTTTGATAATCACTTATATTTATTTAATAGTATTTAAATTAATTGGATTAATGTTAATTCAAACTTTATTGATATATGTAAATTTTTTTTTAAAAAATAGTAATTTTTCATTTAGTATGGCTAAATTAAAGCCGTATTGATAAAAATAAAGTTAACTTTATAAAAAATAAAAAAGTAAGGATTTAGTAAAATCCTTGCATTCTTTCAAATGCATCATCGAAAGTAGGCATATTGGTTTGACAACCTTGATGTTCTACAATGAATGATGATACGGAAGATGCGAATTTTGCGGATTCTTCCAATGATTCTCCGTTTAGGAATCTTGATAAAAACCCTGCTCTATAGGAATCTCCTGCTCCTGTTGGGTCAATCGCTTCCCTTTTAATTGCATCAATTATGATTTTGTCTTCATTTGAGTATATTTCACTACCTTTTGCTCCGCAGGTTTTAACGATGATTTTTGGTCCTAACTGTATGAGTCCATCTAAATCAACTTCCAGAGCATCCAAAATCCTTTCGATTTCATGATGATTTCCAAACAGTATGGTGGTGTTTTCTATTACATCCAATAATTTTTTGGTATCATACATTCCAAGGTCTTGGCCCGGGTCAAATGAGACAAGCAAATCCTCATCCTTTGCTTCCTGTGAACATTTCCAGTTGAAATCAGGATCACCGGTAGCCAAGTGCACGGCTTCCGCATTTTTAATTGCAGAAGTCGGAACTTTACTTTCTGCAAATTCACGTGCCGCTCCCCAGTAGAAGTAACTGATCTGGTCATCGTTGTCATCTGTTAAGACGAATGCTGTGGGGGTAGCTTCACCCGGAACAATAATTAATGAATCAGTATCAATGCCCAGGTTTTGCATATGTTCGTAATATTCGGTTTTTTTGAAATCTCCACCAACAGCTGAAACTAGGGAGGTTTTCAATCCCAGTTTGGCACCAACGCATGCAACATTAGCTGCAGCTCCACCATTAAAGGTTTTCATTTTTGTAATTGGTGCTGAAAAGTTTGCTTTTGGAAATTCCGGTACTCTAATAATGTAATCATGAGCAGAGTGACCAATTGCTAGTAAATCTCTGTTTTTTGCCATAATATCGCCTTTTTATTCTTTAATTTAATATTGGATTTTATTGTTATTTAATGTTTTGAATGTCGCATTTGTGCAATTTCACAAAATCACATAATTGTATACATATATTATATATTTTTATTATGTTTCAATTTGCCGAGAGCATTTGAAAAGTAATCAGTAGATAGGTTCAAATCCTTGACTTTTTATTTCTTCCTGACCTTCATTCAACAGATAGTCAATGAATTCATCAACTTCGCTTTTATCTTCGTTGATTTTAATTAAACTGATTACATGTCTGGTATCAAATTTTAAAAGTTCATTTCCTTTAAAATAACTTGCATTCAAAAAGCAATGCAGGTTTTTTGAATTTTTCACTAGTTTAAAAGCATCAAATTGGGAATTTACTTTGTGTGTTATGTTATAATTCAGGTCGTAATGCTTTAATGTGTTCCAGGCAAGCCTCTGGGCGGAACCTGTAACGTTAACGAAATCCAGTCCATTCAAATCATTAATGCTTTTTATTTCTTCACAGCCAGGGCTTGAAATCAAAACAAGATAGTCGTAGGCAATCGGTGTAAAATCAATATCCCTTTCGTAAGCTATTAGTGGATCATCTAATGTAAGTATGTCGACAGCTCCCCTTTTTGCAAGTTCAAAAGCATCCCTATCGCTGCTGCTGTAGATGTTTGTGTTGAAAGGATGTTTGATGGTTTCTAAAAGTCCTGAGCTGATATGGCCTCCGACAATATTTATGTTGCTGGTTTTTTCGATTTTTATCTGATATTTCTGAAATTCTTCAAGTAAACGCAATCCGTCTCTTGTTAGTTTTGTTCCATTGCCTATCTTTTCGGTAATTTTAAATCCTAACTTCTCTTCGGCATTAAGCAATCTTCTATTAAAAACAGTATGTGAGATATTTAACTCTTTTGCGGATTGTCTTTGTGATTTTGTTCGGGATAGTGATTCTAAACTTTGATATAATTTATAGTCATAAATGGTACCATTTATATCTAAGTTAATCAGTCCCCTGCTTTCGAATTTCATTAATTATATATAATTACTTAATCATAATTATAATTATATTGTTTAATTATAATTGGGATTAGATTAAAATGGAAATTATGAAAGATTCAATCAACGCTATTTTGAATAATATTGAAAATGCCGTTGACTATTTAGATGAAGAAACTATTGAAAAGTTTGAAAATGATATCTTAAGCGCTGAAAACATTTTCGTAACCGGTGCTGGAAGATCAGGTCTTGCGGCTAAGGCATTTGCAATGAGATTGATGCATTTGGGCTTGAGCGCTTATGTTGTTGGTGAAACCATATCTCCGGCAATCCATGAAAAGGATTGTATAATTGCCATTTCAGGTTCTGGAGAAACAAATACAATTGTTTCTGCCGCAAATATAGCAAAAGATAGGGGTTCTAAAGTTTTGGCTGTAACTTCATACCCTGAATCCACTCTTGGTCAATTGGCTGACAGTTACCTTCTTGTTAAAGGCAGAACCAAACAGGAAGTGGATGATGAAAACTATATGAAACGTCAAATTCACGGTAACTATACTTCATTGACTCCATTGGGTACAGCATTTGAATTGACTACATTGGTATTTTTAGATGCTATCGTTTCAGAGTTGATGGAAAAAATGCAGCAGACTGAATCTGATTTGAAAAATAGACATGCAGTTTTAGAGTAATTTAGTCAAAAATTACTCTTCCCTGATTATTATATATATTACAGCGTTGGCCTCTTAAAAATCCGATCAATGTGATATTTCCTTTTTTTGCAATATTGTATCCTGAATTAGCGGGAGCTGCGTTTGATGCCAAAATTGGTATGCCTGCTCTTGTCATTTTTATAACCATGTCCGCCGGCATTCTGCCGCTGTAAATTACGTAGGATTGTGATAAATCGAAATCATGGAGCAGTCCATAACCTATTACCTTGTCAACTGCAACATGACGACTTACATCTTCCTTTACAATAAATTGATCTTTGTATACGATTCCTGCCACATGTGTTCCTCCGGTTGCCTGCCAGATTTCGGCATTGTCTTTCAGCTCTTCGATTCTCTCAATCAGTTCGCTGACATGCACCTGAAAATCGGATTTCACAGGATTCACATGCTTGATTTTGCTTCTCCATCCTCCTGCTGAATCGGAGCATAGCACGGTTTCATTTGTTTTTAAAAGTGTATCGTCGATTTCTGCATTTATCTCGACGCCGTCAACATCAATTTTTTTAATTGCATCCATTGAATTTACCATGTTTTCATTGAAAAGATATCCCACTGCAAACTCTTCCAGTGAATCTTCAATTGCCGATAGGCTACGGCTTATTTCATTGTTGATGGTCAGTGTTATTGTTTCATCAAGAACAACCTTTTCCTTAACTTCTTTTGCTTTGTTATTTTTATAATTGATGGCATCAATCTCTTCAACTTTCATCACAATCATCTCTAGGTTATATGTTTTGAAACTTTGTTATTTATATTATCTTATTTCTATTTCAGTTCATGACTGAAATTTTTGCATGAATCGATGTGATGGGATATGTAGAATCGTTAATTATGGATGTTTTTATAGAACATTATTTTTTTCTAAAATTATAATTGTTGATGGTATGGCCGAAAAATATGGATGTCATTGGATAATAAGGGCCTATGAGAGTTTTACAACTAGTGAACTAATTATGTTTCCTAGTTAACTATTTTTATAAATTTCACATCCTCTATTTTTGATATGAAAGTTATTTCATTTCAATTTTTAATTTTATTAAAAATCTATTTATTTTTATTTAAAAAAGTCAATTTATAGTTATTTTTCGATTTTCATTATTCATTTTATGAATTAAATAATTTATAATGGTTTTTCATTATGTATTTTTTAAAAAACGATATAATCAATGATATGAACTATATTTCATATTAATTGTTTCAATTTCAAAAAATAAGGATTGTAGTATTTAAATATTTCTTTTTGACTTCAATAACAAATCCTTTTTATATGGTAAAGTTAATATATAATATCATAATACTCCGAACTGTGTAAACAGTGGATTTCATTAGTATTATAAAAAATTATAAAAAAAGGGAATAAGAGGTAGATAATATGGGTTCATCTTTTAAAAGTCCAGTAGATACCGCAAAAGCAATTTCCGGAACTGCTGGAGCAAAAAACTCTGCAAATATTGTTAATGTAATATTACTCTCCTTCTTAGCAGGAGCTTATATTGCATTTGGTGGATTATTAGCTGTAGTAGCAAGTGCTGGTATGTTAAAAGCAGGCGCTCCTATCGGTTTAGAAAAATTCGTATTTGGTGCAGTGTTCCCTGTAGGTTTGATTATTGTTGTACTTGCAGGATCTGAATTATTCACTGGTAACGTTATGTTCATGACTCTCGGTGTTTTAGACGGCAGTGCTAGTGTTGGCGGTCTCGCTAAAAACTGGGTACTCAGTTGGATATTCAACTTTGTTGGTGCTTTATTCGTAGCATACGTTCTCGCTTTCATGAGCGGTATCGTTCCTGCTGACCCAACTAACGCTATTGCTGCAAAAGCTATTGCAGTATCAGAAGCTAAAGTTAAATTAGACTTCGTTGCAGCAATGATTAGAGGTATCGGTTGTAACTGGTTGGTATGTTTAGCTGTATGGTTAGCTAACGCATCCGACGACATCATCGGTAAAATCGTTGGTATCTGGTTCCCAATCATGGCGTTTGTATGTATTGGATTTGAGCACAGTGTTGCAAATATGTTCTTCATCCCATTAGGTATGTTCTTAGGTGCTGAAGGAGTTAACTGGGGTACTATCATTCTCAACAACTTAGTTCCAGTTACTATTGGTAACATTATCGGTGGAGCAATCTTTGTAGCATGTATCTATTGGTACACCTACTTAAAAGACTAGACTTGTAAACAAAAATTTTAAAGAAGCTTAATTTAAGCTTCTTTATCAATTCTTTTAAAAATAATATATTTTGGAGATTATAAAATGGTTGAAATTAAATATGTTCCAACAATTTGTCCATACTGTGGTACCGGTTGCGGACTCAACTTTGTTGTAAAAGACGGTAAAATTGTTGGTGTAGAACCTTTAAAAAGACACCCTGTAAACGAGGGTAAAGTATGTCCAAAAGGTAACTTTGGATATCAGTTTATTAATAGGGAAGACAGATTAACTACTCCTTTAATAAAAGAAAACGGTGAATTTAGAGAAGCATCTTGGGATGAAGCATTAGACCTTGTTGCTAACAAACTCAAAGAAGTATCTGACGAAGATCCAAACAAAGTTGGATTCTACGCATGTGCTCGTTCACCTAACGAAAACATTTACATTACTCAAAAATTAGCAAGAGTAGCTTGTCAAACTCAAAACGTAGACCACTGTGCACGTATCTGTCACGGTCCTACTGTAGCAGGTTTGGCTAACACTTTCGGATCCGGTGCTATGACCAACGGATTTGACAGTATTAAAGAAGCTGACTACATATTCTGTATTGGATCTAACAACATGGAAGCACACCCATTGTTTGGACGTAAAATGATTCAAGCTAAACAAAACGGTGCTAAATTAGTTGTATTAGACCCAAGATTCACTCCTACTGCTAAAATCGCAGACGAATATGTTCAATTTGAAACTGGTACTGACGTAGCTTTAATGAACGCAATGATTAAAGTAATCATCGACAAAGACTTACATGACAAAGAATTCATTGCAAACAGAACCAAAGGTTTCGAAGAAATGAAAGAAACCGTTCAAAAATACACTTTAGATATGGCTTCTGAAATTACCGGTATCAAACCTGAAGTAATCGAACACTTGGCTGTAGAATACGCATCTGCTGACAAAGCAGCTATCGTATATTCATTAGGTATTACAGAACACTCTCACGGTGCAGACAACGTTATGTCCACTGCAAACCTCGCAATGTTAACTGGTAACATTGGTAGACAAGGTACTGGTGTAAACCCATTAAGAGGACAAAACAACGTACAAGGTGCTTGTGATATGGGTGCATTACCTTCCGTTTACGTAGGTTACAGAAAAGTTAAAGATCCAGAAACTACTGCATGGTTCAACGACTACTACAGTGGATACGGATATGAAGTAAACTTACCAACCACTCCTGGTTTAACCTTAGTAGAAATGATGAACGCTGCTCACGCTGGTGACTTAAAAGTATTATACATCCACGGGGAAGACCCAGTACTCTCCGATGCTGACGTACAACACACCAAAGAAGCACTTGCAAACTTAGAAATGTTAGTTGTACAAGAATGTTTCTTAACCGATACTGCACAATGTGCTGATGTTGTTTTACCTGCAGCAGGTTGGGGTGAACAAGAAGGTACCTTCACCAGTGGTGAAAGAAGAGTACAATGCTTACACAAAGCTCAAGAACCTCCTGAAGGCGCAAGGTTAGATTGGAAAATCATGGAAGAAATCGCTGTTAGAATGGGCGTTCCTAGAGAATTATTCCACTACGAAACCTCTGAAGACATCTTTAACGAAATCAGAGAATGTGCACCAATCATGGCAGGTATGGACCGTAAAAGATTAGACACTCCAGAAGCACTCCACTGGCCTTGTCCTTCTGAAGATGATCCATGTCAACCATTAATGCACAAAGAAAAATTCGCACACCCTGACGGTTTAGGAATTTTCCAAGCATTAGAACACAAAGGACCTGTTGAAACTGTAGATGATGAATACCCATTATTATTAACTACTACTAGAATATTGTTCCACTATCATGCAGCAATGACTAGAAGATGTGAAACCTTAAACAACGAAGTTAAAACAGGATTCATCGAAATCAACACTAAAGATGCTGAAGCAAGAGGAATTATCAACGGTGAAGTAGTAAAAGCTTTCTCAAGAAGAGGAGAAATCGCAATTCCTGCACGTGTAACTGATGATATCAGAGAAGGAATCGTAAACATTCCAATGCACTTTGTAGAATGTGCTGCTAACGTATTAACCAACTCCGATTCATTTGACCCTAAATCTAAAATGGTTGAATTGAAAGCTTGTGCTATCCAAGTAGAAAAACTCCCAGAAGTATTAGAAATGAAAGGAGAAGTCTACAAAGAAGGCACTGACACTGAAATTAAAGCTGAAAATATGGCAACTACCACCGTAAAAGTAGGTAAATAAATAGGGAGTAGATTTAAATGAGCGCAAAAATTAACGATATGTACTACGCATACTCTGCTATTGATGATATCAAAGAAAAAGGAGAATATGGTGGAGTAGTAACTACTATCATGAAATACTTATTAGAAGAAGGTATCGTTGACGGTGTTGTTGGTGTAACCCAAGGTCACGATATTTATGATGGTGTACCAACCCTTATCACTGATCCTGCTGATGTAATTAAAACTGCAGGTTCCATTCACTGTGGTACTTTAAACATTGCTAAATTTGTATCCAAATACTTAGACGGTGCAAGATACATGAAATTAGCTGTCGCATGTAAACCATGTGATGCAATGACCATCAGAGAATTAATGAAAAAAGGAAAAATCATCGAAGATAACGTAATTATGATCGGTGTAAACTGTGGTGGAACTATGTCACCTGTTCCAACCATGAACATGATTAGAGATGTATACGAATTAGACCCTAAAGATGTTATCAAAGAAGAAATCGCTAAAGGTAAACTCATCATGGAAACTGCTGACGGCGAAAAAGGATTCAAAATCGATGAATTAGAAGAACAAGGTATGGGTAGAAGAGAAAACTGTCAAAGATGTAATCTCAAAATCCCTTCCAACGCTGACTTAGCTTTAGGTAACTGGGGAGTTATCGGTGAATTAGCTGGTAAAGCTACTTTCGTAGAAGTATTCTCAGAAACTGGTGCTGACGTATTAGACAAAGTTATTGAAGCAGGTTTAATTGAAACCGCTGAACCAATCGAAAAAGGTATCAAAATCAGAGAAAACATTAACAACTTCATGTTAAAAGAATCTCAAGCTAAAAAAGACGTAGACTACGCAGGCACTACCGGAGACATCATTGATGTATTCTACCAATACGAAGATGAATTCTCCAAATGTATGAAATGTTACGGTTGCCGTGAAGCATGTCCATTATGTTTCTGTGAAGACTGCTGTCTTGAAGCTGAAGGTCCTGAATGGGTTCCTGGTGGATACACTCCTGCAGCTCCATTCTTCCACTTAACACGTTTAGTACACATGGTTGACGCATGTACCAACTGTGGTCAATGTTCCGAAGTATGTCCATGTGAAATCCCTGTAGCTAAAGTATGGAGTACTGTAAACAACAAAGTAAGAGAAATCTACGGATACATCCCAGGTATGGGCAGTGAAGACCCACTTCCATTTACCGACCACGTATCCAAAGCTAAATGGTTATAAGGATTTTTCCTTATACCAATTTTTTCTTTTTTTTATCCCAAAGAACATAACATTGTTATATATCTTTTCAAAAAATATAAAAAATTATGTGTTAAATGGTTCCCGGTTGTTAATACCGTTTATGAAAATTTCCTCTAGTTTTTCTTCACCTTCCCCATTTCGGATGTGGGAAATTAACTCGACAAGATTGTCATTTCTTAAAAGGCATGGCTTGATTTTTCCGTCAGGGGTTATCCTCAATCTGGAGCAATTTGCGCAAAAGCTGGAGTTATCAACAGGCCTGACTATCTCGATTTCTCCATCGTTTATGTAATATTTTTTACGCCCTTGCATAAACTTACGTTCTCTTACCTTTTCAGATATATCAGCCAACTTATTTTCAATGGAATCTAATGGGTAATGGTAGTCGGCATTAAATTTATCGTCATCGCAGTTTTCACTTTCAATAAGTTCGATCAACTGAAGTATGATTCCATGTTCCTTACAGAAATTGAACATGTCTTTTATTTCATCAGTGTTGATGTCTTTCATTATTACCATGTTTATTTTGACTGGGTAAAGTCCGACCTCAACAGCTTTTAGGATACCTGCCTTTGCCTTTTCGAGGTAATCCATATTTGTCACGAATTTGTAGGTGTCCCTATTGAGGGTGTCCAGACTGACATTGACCCTATCCAACCCCGCATCTTTCAGGCCTTGGGCATATTTTTCAAGCAATACTCCGTTGGTTGTAAGGGATATGTCTTTAAAATCCAAACTGGATATCTTTTCAACTATCTCGACAATGTCATTTCTGATTAAAGGGTCGCCACCGGATAATCTGATTTTTCTAACTCCAATTTTTTTAGCTATTTTGCATATTTTATACAGTTCATCCGGAGTCATTTCATCTTTTGATGAGACCATTCCGTCGTGGTGACAATAAATGCAGTTTTCATTACATCTGTTTGTAATTGTGATTCTTAGTGAAATGATTGGTCTTTCGAACTTGTCTTTTACTACTCCATCTAGCATGTTATCTCTTCCACTGTAATGTTGATTTTTTCAATTTCTTCATCTGTTTTCAAGGATGTTATTATTGCATAAATTGTCTCTTTCAGGATTCCTGATGTGAATTCATTGATTTCAACGTCATGGTTATTTGTTTTAAGGTTAATTTCTGCATTTTTCAATTCACTTTTGATGTTTGTTATTTCAATATCTATTAATTTAACATCACTTTCGGTTTTAATTGAGCTTATCATTCCTTTAATGGAATTTGAAACTATATTTTCTGTAAATCCATTTATTTTTAAATCTTTATCATTTATTAAAATTGTGCATTTTGATTTGGTTTCATTTTGAGGGGTGTTTTCATTTGGGATTACAATTTCAATTTTGCCTATGTCGCTTACGCCGAAATCCTTTAGGTTGAGGGTGTTAATGACACCGATTACTTCCTTTTTAATGTAATCGCTCACAAATCTGTTCAGGCCCACCACTTTACCGTCAATTGACATGTAGCTATGCACGTTGTCTAAATCATCAACACTCAAATTTCCCTGGCGAATCTCTTTGGCAATTGTTTCGCCATTGTTAAATCCGCAGTTATTTGCAAATAATGTGTCTACAATATCATGGCCTCGAACTTCGATTAAATCTGCAAGCTCGCTAACTCCTTCAGGAGTAATCTCAAATGAATTGACTTCTTTAATTGTATATTCGTCTCTTACATTAGGGGATGTGATTATTTTAGGATAGTTGTAGCTTTTATAGCCTTCAATTATTACGAAATCAAAATCATCGAAGTGTTTTAGTAGGTATAATATTCTGTTTAAGTCGTGCTCTTTTCTTGCATTAAAGAAGGTTGTTGATCCAACACCGACTACAAGGTTGGCTCCGGCCTGTTTATGTTTCCATGTATCGGTATTTTCTTTATCCATTTCTATTGAGTGGTGTGAATGTTTTATTGAGGCTACATTGTATCCTCTTTTTGTTAACTCTTCAATAACTTTAACCGTCAGTGAAGTTTTTCCAGTATTTTTTTTACCTACTATTGATACTATTTTCATGTTAGCTCCCCTATTTTAATATTGTATTTTGATATTAATAATACTATTTTTTATATGGATGTGTAGTTACTACACATTGATTTAGGAAGTCCTAAAAAATAGCAGTTTTTTGCAGTTTTTTGTATTTTTTTCATATTTTTTTGGAATTTTTTATTACTAATTTGTCAAAAATAGTCGATATAAATAAAAGTATATATCGATAAGTGATATTAAAAAAAGATATAAGTCATCATATATTTCTAATTACTTCTATATCTTATTTTTAGAGAGTATTATTTTAATTAAATTGTTTACATTTATTTTTCAAAAAATTTTTGTGTAGTATTCCCACAGTTATATATAAGAGTTGTGTCTTGAGTCTAGTAGGTAAATATATTTATATAAGTAAACATATGTGTTATCATTACACATGGTGGTTTTCAAATGCCAAAACATATTGCCTCTGGTCTTAAATATTTGGCTGCGGTCAAGTTGAAGGATGCTGGTGAAAGTCATCAGGCAATTGCTGATGAGTTAGGTGTTGACAGATCTACCATCTCACATTATTTGAATGGTAGAAACTTATCATGGAACTCAATTGATGTTGCAAGAACAATGATTGAGTTATGCCCCAGAGATTTCTTGAAAATGGCCGAAGCAATATTTGACGAACCAGAACAGAGTCGGAAAATTGTGAATATTTGCAGAGAAAGAGATTTCGAAGTAATTATAGAAGATTCTTGTATTGGTTGCGGTTTATGTGTAAATGCATGTACAATGAACGCTATTAAGTTAGAATCATTGAAAGCTCATGCAGACTCCATACAATGTTGTGGGTGTGAGCTATGTAGCGATGATTGCCCAACTAGTTCTATAAAAATTTTGGAGATTGAATATGATTAGAAATTTAAAAGAGGTTAAAGACAACAACTTTGATATCACAAGAGATGCTGATGAAGTTAGAAACTTGTCTTTCAATGACCATGTTTGTTTAGGATGTGGAATTTGTGAATCTACTTGTCCTGTCGAAGCAATTACATTAAATGCAATTGCTGTAGATGCACGTCACAGAGTATTCAACGATGTTTACTTCAGTGGTCACGAAAAGATTGCTCAAAACTTCAAAGATGAATTTGATGTTCAAAGAATAAGCATTGACGAAAGTAAATGTGTATTATGTGGTATGTGCAGTGGATTATGTCCTGTTGATGCATTAGTTTTAACAATCGACGACGTACCAATCCGTGAAATTGAAGCATATCCTCATTACAACGCTTTCTCAGAAATTGATGATGATGAATGTATTTACTGTAAAAGATGTGAAATCGCATGTCCTCGTGATGCAATTGTCATTGAAAGAATTTTACCAGAACGTGCTGATTTAGTAACTGGTGAAATTGAAGTGGACGACAATGAATGTATTTACTGTGGAGTTTGTGAAGAATTATGTCCTGCAGAAGCAATTGTTGTTGACAAAGAAACTGGTAAAGAATCCATTGTTATTGACAAAGACAAATGTGTTTACTGTCTTGTTTGTAAAAAATCCTGTCCTACCAATGCTATTAAAGCAATCTGTAGAGCATGTAACTATGGAGAATATGAATTAGACCCAGCTAAAGCTGTCGTTAAAGGAAACTCCGTCATTGACTCAGAACTTTGTGTATACTGTGGATGGTGTGAAGGAGTATGTCCAACTGATGCAGCAAAAGTTAAAAAACCATTTGAAGGTTCTATTGAAGTTGATGACGAAAAATGTCAAGCTTGTGGTGCTTGTGTAGATATCTGTCAATGTAATGCTTTAGCATTCCCAGTATCTTCAGGTCCAGGTTCTAGAATGGAACATGTCATTGCATACGATGAGTACTGTGTAAGATGTAAAGCATGTGCAAAAGCATGTCCTAATGGTGCAATTACCGTCAAAAGAACTGAAGTTGACCACACACCTATTAACTCAAGTACTTGGAAAGAAGCTTTAGATGCAATTAAAGACTAGGTGATTTGATGGAACTTAAAGTTAATCAAGATAATTGTTTAGGATGCGGGATTTGTGTAATCGCTTGTCCTGTAAATGCTGCTATCAGCCCAGAAAACGCTGGTGGTAATGGTGCAAAGACTGAAGAAGTTATTATGATGGTAGAAAACGGTTTTATCAAACTTTTCAGTCCGGAAAAATGTGAAAAATGTGGAACATGTCAAATGTTTTGCCCAGTAAATGCTATATGGTTAGAATAGGGGGATTATTAAATGCATTATGCTAATACTTATTTAGAAAAACCTGTAGTGCCTGATGTAAAAATTACTGGTGAAGGAAATACTAAAGTTCTTAAATGTATGTTAAACACTGGTTCTGACATTTACCAAGGTGCTTGTAAAAAAAGAGGATCCACATTAAAACAAGAGTACAAAAACGCTTCCGGTACATGTTACATGGATCCAAGAGACATGGCAAAATTAGGTGTAAACAACTGGGATACTGTACTTGTAAAAACTGATTTCGGTGAAGTCGTAGTAAACTGTGCAGTTTCAAGAGATGCACCTCACGAAGGTACTGTATTCATTTGTAAAGGACCATGGGCTAACACTATCGTAAGTCACGACACTTACTGTTGTTCTGACCCTACTTACAAAGGAATTAGATGTACTGTTGAAAAAACAGACAGAAAAGTATTACTCATGGCTGACTTAATGAGATGGGTATACAAAAAATACGTTGATGAAGAAGATGACGATGTTGTAGAAAACATGGAATCTTTAGGTGAAAGACCGGTTTATCACGGACGTAAATGGGAGGAGTTGATTGACCATGACTTATGAACCACCTATAACTGATTATGATTACATTGTTGAAAATTGTACCTGTGCATTCTGTGGTTGTAACTGTGACGATTTAGATTACTTAGTCAAAGACAATCACGTAGTTGCTGTAAGACACGCATGCAGATTAGGTGCAAGTAAAATTATGGAAGATATGGATCAAAGATTGATTGTTCCAATGATTAGGGATGAAAACGGAGAACTTATGGAAGTAGATTGGGATACTGCTTTAGACAAAGCTGCTGAATATATCGCTAACTCCATCAGGCCGGTATTTTACGGATGGTCTGAAACTTCTACTGAATGTATGAAAGAAGGAGTAGCATTAGGTGAATATATTGGTGCAGTTTTAGATAACCAAGCTACTATCTGTCACGGTCCTTCCTTACAAGCTGTACAAAACGCAGGTTACCCTATTCAAACCTTAGGTGAAGTACAAAACAGAGCTGACATGGTTGTTTACTCTGGAAGTAACGCTATGAACTCTCACCCAAGACACATGGCAAGATACGCTGTATTCTGTCGTGGATACTTCAGACAAAGAGGAAGATTCGACAGAACTGTCGTAACTATGGATCCAAAATTCTCCGATACTGCAAAATGTTCAGACAAATGGATCGGATTCGAACAAAACGGAGACTACGGTTTCTACAACGCTATTAGGGCTGTACTCAGAGGAAAAGAATTATACCAAGATGTAATTTCTGGAATTCCTAAAGAAGATATTTACGAATTAGCAGAAGAAATGAAAAACGCTGAATTCGGTGTTCTCTTCTTCGGTTTAGGTTTAACCCACACATTATCCAAACAAAGAAACATTGATATTGCTATTAAAATGGTACAAGACTTAAATAGATTCTCCAAATGGGGTCTTACTCCAATGAGAGGTCACTTTAACGTAAACGGGTTCAACATTTTCATGGCATTCGAATGTGGATTTGCATTTGGTGTTGACTACTGTAGAGGTTACCCAAGATACATGTTAGGTGAAACCAACACTATCGATTTATTAACCAGAAAAGAACCAGACTGTTTCATGGTTATTGCAGCTGACCCAGGTGCTCACTTCCCTAACGGAGCAAACCAACACTTAGCTGACATTCCTGTTATTCAAATCGATATTCACTGGGGTCCATCTACCGAACTCGCAGACGTAGTATTGCCAGGTTCATTCATTGCTGTAGAATGTGCCGGTACCAGTTACCGTATGGATGGAGTTCCTATCTACATGAAGAAAGCTATCGACAAACCAGAAACCTGTCGTGACGACGAATGGATTGTCCGTGAATTGAAAGAAAGAGTAATGAAACTCAGAGAAGAGCCAAACGTAGCTCCAAAATATGTGCCAAATCCAAACGCACTCTAAAGGTGATATAATGGAATATATTCTTAAAAACGGTATTGTCTACGACCCTGCTAATGAAGTAAATGGGGACAAGATGGACGTCATGTTTAAAGATGGTAAAATCGTCGAGAGTGTATCCTCTGATGCTAAAGTCTTAGATGTTACCGATAAAATAGTCATGCCAGCAGGTATTGACCCTCACGCTCACGTTGCAGGTCCAAAATTAGTAGTTGGAAGATTATACAGACCTGAAGATTCCAGAAGAGGTGTTACTCAAAAAACTAAAGTATTAAGATCTGAATCTGGATTCTCAATTCCAAGTTGTCCTGCAACTGGATACAGATACTCAAGATTAGGTTACGGTACTGTTGTAGAAGCAGCTATGCCTCCTCTTGAAGCAAAACACACTCACGAAGAAATTGCAACTATTCCACAATTAGATATTCCAGCATTACCATTATTCGGTAACAACTGGTTCGTAATGGAATATGCAAAAGATAACAATATTGAAGATATTGCAGCATTCATTGCAGCATGGTTAAAAATCTCAAAAGGTTACGGTGTAAAAATTGTAAACCCATGTGGAAGTGAAGCATGGGGATGGGGTATGAACGTACACGGTTTCAATGATAAAGCACCATACTTCGACGTAACTTCCAAAGAAGTTGTAATTGCTTTAGCAAAAGCTAACGAAATGTTAAACTTACCTCACTCTATACACATTCACCCAAATGACTTAGGACACCCAGGTAACGTACCAACTACCTTAGAAACCATGGACGCTATGGACGGAATTAAAAAAGGTAAAGGTGCAGCTGAAATCAGGGACCAAGTTATGCACATGACTCACTTGCAATTCCACTCTTACTTAGGTAACAGCTGGAAAGATGTAACTTCAGGTGCTGAAGAAGTCGCTAAACATTTCAACAAAAAAGACAACATTACCTGTGATATCGGTCAAGTAACTTTCGACGAAACCACTACCATGACTGCAGACGCTCCTATGGAATACGACTTATTCAGATTATCCGGTCTCAAATGGACCAACAAGGATATTGAATGTGAAACTGCAGCAGGTATCATTCCATGTATCTACTCCAAGAAAAGTCCTGTTAGTACCTTACAATGGGCTATCGGTCTTGAATTGTTCTTGTTAATTGAAGATCCATGGAGAGTATGTTTAACCACTGACCACCCTAATGCAGGTCCATTTACCAGATATCCTAGAATTATCTCCTGGTTGATGAGTAATGAGAAAAGACTTGACATGTGTGAAAATGAAGTTCACAAATGGGTAAACAAAAGAACTCTTCTCCCTACTCTTGAAAGAGAATACGATTTCTACGATATTGCAACTATTACAAGAGCTGCTCCTGCTAAAATCTACGGATTTACCGACAAAGGTGCTCTTACTCCTGGATACAGAGCAGACATTGCAGTATACGACATAAATCCTAATGATATTGACCCAT
Organism: Methanobrevibacter sp.; assembly: GCA_017407115.1. Lineage (GTDB taxonomy): Archaea > Methanobacteriota > Methanobacteria > Methanobacteriales > Methanobacteriaceae > Methanocatella. The sequence goes on from JAFQXD010000071.1 coordinate 17,795, forward strand.
CCAAACAAGCTGATGAAATCGAAAAAGGTTTCAACGTAGCTGAATACACCATTAAAGATGGTCAAATATTAGTAAAAGATAAAGAAATCGTTAAAGTTAAAGAAAGTCAAAACGTTTGGGTTAACGTAAAAGGATGGGAACAACAAGAACAAAAAGTAATCGACAACATTATGCCGTTCTTCACCCAATACTACTCAGTAAAATGGGAAAACTATCCAGTACACGACCACTATGTATCTAACCCAATCAGAATAGATGTTGATGGTAAATAGGGGTGTTTAGTTTGAAAACAATTACATTTGATCAAATCAAAACTTCATCAATCGCTTTAGAATTCGATGAATTAATTCCTGATGAAATTTATTCCTGGACCGAAGCAGACTTTGCAAAATACCAAGTTCCTATTGGAAACTCCAGATTCCCAATCACTGACTTCTTCGATATCACTGTAGAAGGGGAAGCTAACAGTCCTGCTGAAGTTGAAATGATTCTCAACGGAGACTTAAACAGGGTAAAATACATCGGTTGTAAAATGAGTGCTGGAAACATCGTATGTAACAGTAGTGTAGATTTACACGTAGGTGCAGAAATGTCCGGTGGATCTATCCTCGTTAAAGGTGATGCAGCTGCTCACGCTGGAAGAGAAATGTCTGGTGGATACCTTGAAATTGAAGGTAATACCAAAGAATTCACTGGTGCTTCTTACATTGGTGAATGGAGAGGTATGACCGGAGGACAAATTGTTGTTGGCGGTAACGCTGGAAAACAATGTGGTGAATGTTTAACCGGTGGAAGAATCCACGTTAAAGGTAACTGTGATATCTTAGCTGGTATTCACATGACCAAAGGTCTCATTGAAATTGACGGTGACGTAAACCGTTGGCCTGGTGGTCAAATGAAAAACGGTAACATTGTCATCCACGGATTCCTCGGAAGATTACTCGAAGGATTTGTTCTCAATGGTATCGTAGTAGATCCTGAAGTAGAAGGAACTACTTTCAAAGGTAAATTTATCCACTATACTGGAGATATTGGTCTCAACGGTAAAGGTAACCTTTACTTAGACGCTGAAGCTAACAAAGAAAAATTAGCTACTTACGGCGAATTAGACGACGAATATACTTCAATCAGAGAATACAGGAATTTATAATTCCTTCTCTTTTTCTTTTTTTTTAAAATTGTAGGCGATATTATGGTGAAAGAAGTTGAAATGACCTTTGAAGAAACAGTGGAATATGTAAGAAACAAGGTTTATGTTGGAGATGTTTTTGAAATTTCTTACAATCGTATTTTTGCTCCTGGAGAAGTGTTAGGAATCACTGAAGAAGATGACGTGACTGGTGAAGGTCTTCGGGTCGGTTTGCAATTGACCGGTGAAATTTTAAATCAGGCTGTCGAAGTTGATTTGCACGAAATAGGCGATGATTTATTGGAAATTCGTCATATTCACGATGATGATGAAATAATCATCGAAGTTTTATAATTCTCTTTTTTATTTATTCATTTTTTATTTTGGTTCTGCATCGAAAAATTATTTTGTTCGGCAATATACAAACAAACTTTTATATAATGAGTGTCATATTATATCTTATAGTGAGTTGATTGGCATGAAAGAAGTAGAATTAACCACACAGGATGCTGTAAATTACTTGAAAGAAAATGTTAAAATGCATGATAGGATTGAGATTTCCTATGATAGGATTTTTGCAGAAGGTGAAGTTTTAAACGTTGATTTTTCCGAGTATTTTGGAAAACCGGGATTTAAAATCTTAGTGTCTCTTGATGAGAGTGATTTGGGAGCAGTTATTGAAATTGACGTATATGAAGTAGAAGAAGATATAATAGAATTTATCCATTATCCTAAAGATGGTGAAGAAGTGGAAGTTACAGTAGTGTAACTATAATCTGTCCATTTCTTCAAATGGAATTAATTTTTCGATAGCTTTGACTTCGATATCTATTCCCTTTTCTTTTATTGCACCGATGGTGTTAAGTCCTCCACCGGCCACCACACCGAAGTTATAGTTATCTGCCTTTGCATTGTATGTCACTTCTCTTGGTTTTCCTATTTTATATATTGAAAATCCTGTATTTTTTAGGATATCGAGAAGATGGACAGCATAATCACGGGCAATGTATGGAATTTCCTTAAAACTGGCCAATATCTTTTTTGTTCCGATATTTGCTGATATGGAAGTCATGTTTTTTGATATGAATATCTTATGAGGGTCTATTGTTGTACCACTGTATGATATCAGGTCAATGAATAATGGGGGTTCTGTAAGTTCAAGCAATCCTCCATAAATCGGATTGCACATTATTCCGTTGTTTATTAAAAGCCCGTCAATACTTAAACTGCATATTGTAGCTATTCCTACCTTGTTTTCATCTGTAGGATGATCTAAAATCTTGTAGTATGGATTGATGTATTTCGGATTTGAATTAAATGTGTTCTCCATGATGGTCATTGCATCATCCAGTTTGGCCTTGTCGATATAGGAAACATTTGCTATTATGTCTCCTTTTCTTTTTTCCACATCAAAATTGACCTGCTGGATTAGATTCCATGATTTTGAAAGTAAAAATGGTATTTTTGGGGTGACTATATTTCCCCTAGGCTTCAATGTAGGGTTAATTGTTGTCACGATTGGGGATAGTGTATTGAAATCTCTGATTTCTTCAGCTATCTTGATGTCGATTTCCTCTCCCAATTCCTTGATTGCACAAAATGGAGTAATTCCTCCGACAAGAGCTATTCCAACCATTCCATCGGGTACAGGTATTCCTAGAATGTCTTCTCCCTCTTGGGAAATGTCGATTAAACCGCCAATTCCGATGTCGTTTAATTTTTTGAACAGTTCTATTGTTTTTGTCCTGCCTATTCCCGGTATGAGTCTGAAGTTTGCAGGAATTGTTCCGCTACCCTTGGTAATGACGTCCAGAACTGAGGTTCTGTTGCTGTCTGAGAATGCATCAAGGGGTGTAATGGATGTCTTTTTGTAGGATATCAGTTCCGTAAAGGTTGTAGGTTGGAAATGTTCAATTTCAAGCAGCCCTCCATATATCGGTTGGGAAGGTATTCCCTCATTTAGAAGTATCCCGTCGATTGTTGTTCCGCATAATGTGGTCACTTCAATTTCATCCTTGTTTCTGACTCTGTTTAAATTAACGTAAGGACTTACAGAAAGACCACTTTCAAAAATTTCTTTCAGTATTTCAACCGATTCTTCATTATAAACAGTTGATGTATTGACTACTACTTTCCCGCTTTGTGTCATATAGTTGAAGTCAGTCAAATAAATCATTTCTTCAAATTTTGAATGAATGAAATCAACCTGGTCGTAAATCAGTCCTTTTTCTAATTTTTCACGACCCAGCTCAGTAATCTGTCTTCCGGAATATCCCATCCTTTCGGTATATCCTTTTTTGTCCAATATCTGCATATGGTATCTGACTGCACGTTCGCCCAGATTGTAGCCCTTGTTTTTCAGTTCATCTGCTATCAGTTTGGAGCCTGTAGGCTTATCCTGTGCATTCAATATTCTTAAAATTTCCATCATACGGTGTTCGGATTCTGACATAAACAAGCCTCAATTCCAAATTTAACTATAATCCTATCATTAAATTTAAAATAAAAAATTAATATTTAGATTTAGATATCTAAATATTTTCTTTGTTCGTATCCAAATACTTGAACACGGTATTCGTCCCATTCTTGATATTTGAGCTCCAAGAATTTGGTACTGATGTGGTCGCCTAAAGCATTCAATATTAATGGGTCTTCTTCAAGGGAATGGTATGCTTCCCATAAGCTTGTAGGCAAAACTTTGATTCCCAATGCTTCCCTTTCCTCTTCACTCATGCTGTAGATGTCTGCTTCAATAGGTTCTCCAGGATCGATTTTGTTTTGGATACCGTCAATACCTGCTTCAAGCATTACTGCAAATGCAAGGTATGGGTTACATGCAGGGTCAGGTGACCTGTATTCGATACGTGTAGCTTTTCCACGAGCTGCAGGAACTCTGATTAAAGCTGACCTGTTTTTAAGACCATATGCTCTGTATACTGGAGCTTCATAACCTGGAACTAAACGTTTGTATGAGTTCACAATTGGATTGGTGATTGCAGTTATTGCGGGAGCATGTTTTAAAAGCCCTCCCATAAAGTGGAGCGCATCTTTTGAAAGACCGGTTTCTGAATCAGGATCTGAGAACAGGTTTCTGTCTCCTTTGAATACGGACTGGTGACAGTGCATACCACTACCGTTGACTCCAAAGAACGGTTTTGGCATGAATGTTACTCTGTAATCCAACTGATCGAAAGTTGCCATATTATCTACAATAGCTTTAATAGCTTGTTTGAATGTTATTACTGCGTCTGCAGTCTTAAGAGCATCTTTAAATTTGAATGCGATTTCGTTTTGACCTGGAGCTACTTCGTGGTGGGAAGCTTCAACTTCAAAGTCAAGTTCTTCAAGGTTTAAGGTCAGTTCTCTTCTGAAATCAGGACCTTTGTCCAACGGTTCCACATCAAAGTATCCTGCTTCATCGTATGGCAGGGGATATCCGTTTTCGTCTATGTCCACGATAAAGAATTCAGGTTCAGGACCGATATTGTACTGCAATCCCATTTTTGCGATTTTTGCAAGGGATTTTTTAAGAACGCTTCTTGGGTCTCCAACGAAAGGTTCATGCTCAGGAGTCCATACGTCACAGATGAATCTGCATACTGCTGATTCTTCAGGTCTCCAGGATAATCTTGAGTAGGTGTTTATATCAGGTTTTAAAACAAGGTCACTTTCGTTGATTCCGACAAATCCTGCAATTGATGATCCGTCAAAGAGCATTCCTTCACAAAATAACTCTTCCATATCTTCTTTATTGAATGGAATGACAATGTTTTTTACAGTTCCGTTAATGTCAACAAATTGCAAACGAATAAACTTGATATTGTCCTCTACCATCTGTTCAATTACTTTTTCCATTTTTTCTTCATTAATATCGCTCATATAATTCAAGCTCCAATTTTATGATAATATTGAGTTTAAAAAATAGTCGGAATATATATTCCTACCTTGGAAATATATCTCCTTATCATTGTATATAAAGGTTTTGAAAAAAATAGTAATTATTAGGTTTTATATGGATTTTCATAGGTTAATGTCTATTATTTATTTATTTTAATGGATATGCTCCTATCAATTTTAATAATTTCTACTATTTTGTTTAAACAAGAATAAAAATAAAGGAAAAAGTTGACTTATTGTTTAGATTTCCTCGATTGAAAATGATGCAAGGTCCAGCAAATCAAAAGTCAATATTTTTGGGGCAACTGTCACTTTGCCGATTCCGGTTATGATTTTATAGGCTTCCATAGCCTGCATACAGCTTACCATATTGGGTACAGGTCCAATAACTGGCGGTGCACCTGAAGTAACGTTTTTAAGTTCGTTTAAAACATCATCAGTGAGGTCCTTACCGCAGGAGGGAAGGGCGAACATTTCCTCATAGCTTTTGGTATTCGCCAGAAATACTGAAATCTGGCCCAATGTTCCATGGACTGCTCCATGTACAAATGGGATTTTTGCCTCATTTGCAAATCTTGACACTATTACTCTTGTCAGGACATTGTCAAGAGCATCAATAACCAGATTTGAATCTCCGATAATTTTTTTAACGTTATTTTCATCCACATGTTCGCTGAATCGGGTTATTTTAACGTAAGGGTTTATGGATTTGACCTTTTTGGCTGCAACTTCACTTTTGTCCTTTCCGATGGTATCCACACTTGACAATGCTTGGCGGTTGAGGTTTGTATAGTCAAAGATGTCCTCGTCAACCAGTCTGATTTCACCGACGCCCATCCTTGCAAGCATTTCAATGGTCTGGCCTCCGATTCCTCCGCAGCCGATTACTGTGACTGTTGCATTTTTGAATTTTTCCTGCTCTTCTTTTGTCACCAAAGGCATTTGGCGGGTTATGATTTCCCAGTATCTATCATCTGGCATGTTTTCACCTAGAAATGGTCAAATTCGCTTCCGAAGTATTCGTATACTTTCTGAAGCTCTTCAGGAATATTCAACATTTGAGTACAGAACGGCAGACATTCCTTGCAGTCTATACAGCTGTCTGCCCTTGAGTCATCATCAATCAGTGTGAAGTACTGCATTGCACTGGCTTTAGGATCATTCAGCATGTTTGCAATGTTGAACTCTGTCAGACAATTTATGATGTCCACTCCATGAGGGCAAGGCATGCAATATCCGCATCTGGTACAGCGGTTTCCGACAAATCCTCTGTATTCCCTTGAGACTTCTCTGATTATTTCCGCATCATAATCGCTGATTTCATCGATTTTTGAAGCTATTTCAACATTTTCCTTAACCTGTTCGAGGCTTGTCATTCCGCTAAGGACACAATCAACATCATCCCTGTTCCATAAGTACTGCAAAGCCCATTCAACAGGTGTCCTTTTGACTTCGGCCATGTCCCAAATTTTTTGCACTGATTCTGGAATGTTGTTGACAAGTCTGCCTCCCCTTAGAGGTTCCATAATCATGCTTCCAATATTTACGTCCTTGAGATAGTCAAGACCCATGATACCTGACTGATAGTATTCATCAAAGTAGTTCATTTGAGTTAGGACCACTTCCCATTTAGGATATTCGTCGATGATTTCGATAAGATAATCCACTTCAAGGTGTGATGAGAATCCGACATGCTTGACTGCACCTGAGCTTAGGCAGTCATCCAGAAAGTCCAGAACATCAAAGTTTTTAACCTTTTCCCAGTCTGGAACGGTAAGTGAATGAAGCAGATAAATGTCTATATAATCGGTCTGGAGCTTTTCGAGCTGTTCGTCAAGATACATCTGAAAGTCGCCTTTGCTTTCAATTGCCCATGAAGGTGATTTTGTTGATAAAAATACTTCATCCCTATAGCTGTTTTCAGCCAAAAATTCGCCGACAAAACGTTCACTGTTTCCGCTGCCTTCCAAGGTTTTGCTGTGGTATGGATATGCAGTATCGATAAGGTTTATTCCGTTTTCAATTCCATATTCGAGCATTTTTGATGCTTCGGTGGTGTTAATTTCATCATTTGCATCAATTGTTGGAAGTCTCATTGTTCCAAAACCGAGTCTTGAAACCTTCAGTCCGGTTTTTCCAAGTTCATTATATAACATTTCAAATCCTCAATAACTTAACATGAATATATTATTGATGAAACTATAAAATTGTTATGTCTGAAAAAAATTTTTTAAAAATAGTAGTTAGATGGAAATTCCTGGGATATAGGATGCCGGGGGCGGGATTCGAACCCGCGATCTCACGGTATCCCAGGAATAAGTCAGAGCACTGCTTTATTACCCTATGAGCCGTGCGCTCTAACCAGCTGAGCCACCCCGGCATCTAACAAATATATTTATTTTTATCATTACATTTAAAGTTTTTGTTTTTTTAACTTTTTTGGCTGTTTTTTCAAAATATTTAATAACTTTTAATTTCATAATTATATTATTGACAATTATAATGCTGATGATATTATGAGTAAAGTTAAAGATATGTCACTTGCACCGGAAGGTGTTCGTAAAATTGAATGGGTTCAAAAACACATGCCTGTTTTGGAACACATTAAACAAGAGTATTTGGAAACCCAACCTTTCAAAGGAATCACAATCGGGTCCTGTTTGCACTTGGAGCCTAAAACCATCAATTTAGGTTTAACCTTGATGGCTGGTGGGGCTGAAGTAGCAATGACCGGATGCAATCCGCTTTCAACCCATGACGATGCGGTTGCAGGTGCGGCAGACTTAGGTCTGAACGTTTACGGTTGGAGAGAACAAGACGATGAGGAATATTACCAGACAATCAACATGGTTTTGGACCACAAGCCGGACATCATCATCGATGACGGCGCAGACATGATTATGGTTTTACACAACGAAAGAAAAGAGTTGTTAAGCCACATCAAAGGAGCATGTGAAGAAACCACAACTGGTGTTCACAGATTGCAGGCAATGCATGCTGACGGTGCATTGAAATTCCCAGTAATCGCTGTAAACGATGCATACACCAAATACTTATTCGACAACAGATACGGTACCGGACAATCCAGTTTCGATGCAATCATGGGAACAACCAATATGGTAATTGCAGGTAAAACCGTAGTCGTATGCGGATACGGATGGTGCGGTCGTGGACTTGCACTCAGAGCAGCAGGTCTCGGTGCTGATGTAATTGTAACAGAAGTTGATCCAATTCGTGCATTGGAAGCAAGAATGGACGGATACCGCGTAATGACAATCAGAGAAGCAGTAAAACAGGCCGACTTGATTATCACTGTAACAGGTAATGCTGATATTATCTGCGGTGATGACTTCAAATACATGAAAGACGGCTGTATGCTTGCAAACTCCGGACACTTCAACGTTGAAATCAACCGCCCAGACCTTGAAGCAATTTCAACCGAAGTTAAAGAAGTACGTGAAAGTATTGAAGAGTTCACCACCAAAGACGGCAGAAAAATATACCTTTTAGCTGACGGAAGATTAGTGAACTTATCCGCTGCACGTGGACAAGGACACCCTGCAGAAATCATGGACATGAGTTTTGCCGTACAGGCATTATCTGCAAAACACATTCTCGAAAACGATTTGCCTGTAGGAGTAACCAAAGCACCTGATGAAATCGACTATAATGTCGCTTCAATGAAATTGGATGCAATGGGTATTGAAATCGATTCATTAACCGACAGCCAAAAAGCCTACTTGGCAAACTGGCAAGAAGGAACATAGTTTTCCTTCTAAACTTATTTTTTTCATGTCTTATTTTAGATACATTGACAATGGTGAAGGTCCTACCAAACTGTTCATTGGTGGCATTCATGGAAACGAAGGTGTTACCTCTTTGAGATTCATTGAAAATATCGATGAGAGTGATTTATCGCCAGGACAGTTCTATTTTTATAATTTTGATAAAACTCCGTATATATCTACAATAAAAAAGGAATATTACGAATCTCCGATAGGTCAAAAGATTCTTGATTTGATTAAATACTTCGAGCCTGATTTTTACACTGAACTTCACTGCTACAACCTTAAAAACTACGATAAGCTGACTTCAATGGAGAGATATAGGAAAACAGGAATTCCTCCATTGATTAAACTCGGAAATCATGTGCTTGTATCTTCAGTTTCTCCATTAATCAGAATGACTTATTTTTCAACCGAAACGGTATGCAAAACCTTGGAATTTCCATGCCTCGAGAAGCTGACTCCAGAGCTTATTGAAGAGTATGATTTTGATAAGAAACTGGCCATTGAAACCTATGAGAAATTGCTAAAACTTATTTTGAAATCTCCTTCCAGAAATCATTTTGAGGCTCAGATGTTGATTGATTATGCTCCTCAAGTTGATTTGGCTATGAAATATGCAGAAAAAGTATTTGGAAAGGATTTCCCGCCTTATTAGTTTTCCTTTTAGAAATGATTGAATATTGTTCAGATTATTTTTGTTTTTAATATTTTTTTTATAGCTAATCATTTTTTTGGTAAATGAAAAGGTTTAATTTACCAATTTATATATAATGAGATACAAAAATTTATTTAAGCATGGATTATGTCCAATTGGTGTAAAATTAATATTACATCGATTGATTTTTCTATAGAAAATGTTAAGGTCTTTAAAATGAAGTTAAATAAGAATCTAGTGGGAAATATTGTGATTATGGTATCAATTCTGCTTGTTTTATCATGTTTTGCTTTAATAATGATTTCAGGACCTATGGGTATCGAAACTGTCAAATGGGAGGGTGACGGTTATACGTATATAATTACTTCAGATATGAAGTATCAGATGGATGAAAATACATTCAATGTTACCAGTCCCTACGAACCCAATAATTATATGATGAAAAAGACTAATGATCAGACCAATTTCAGGAAATACTTCAAGAACTCACTTACAGATGCTTACAGTACTCCTAGAAATCTAACACATACGATTCTTGTAAATGGTCAGGAAAACTTTGCAGTCATTGTACCTACAGAGTCCTTTAAAACAACAGACCGTGGTTACGAGTTGAATGGAACTCCAGAAATTATTGAAATTCAGATGAAGGACAGCAGCGGAATAGCTTCCTTTATACTTGGTAGTACTAGGTGATAATATGGCACATGATGTTTTTATAAGTTATTCAACAAAAGACAAGGTCACGGCAGATGCAATTTGCCATATTCTTGAGGAAAATGACATGAAATGTTGGATTGCACCAAGAAATATTTCTTCAGGCCAGCCCTATGCTGAAGAGATATTAAATGCTATTAAAACTACAAAAATTGTTGTTCTTGTGTTTTCATCTAATTCTCAGGCATCACAATTTGTTCAAAAGGAGATTAATTTATCATTTTCAAACGGTAAGCCTATCATATCTTTTGTAATCGATGAATCATTGCCTCAAGGAGATTTAGAATTTTATTTAAAAACCAACCATTGGCTGGATGCATATCCTGAGCCTGAAGTGGTATTTTCTAAATTGGTAACTGATGCCTCCAGATTGATTGGGGATGAGAAGCACAATCCTATCATCGACAGTAATGTAATGGAAAAGGCCAGAAATGGTGAATTCAATCAGCCAAGCATAAAAAATGAATGGAAATCATTTATTTTCCTTGCAACTCCATTATATCCAATTGCATTGATTTATATGGGACTTTCCGCAAAAATGAAAAAAATTACAATTCAAGGTGTTATTTGTATGATTCCTTTGCTGTTATTTTTAGTTTTATCATTCTATGGAGCATACATGGCAAGACAGCAGGCAATTGCAGCAGTTTTCGTAGTTATTTTATGGATTATTTCAGTTGCATATATTCTTGTTATCAGAAAAGATTATCTCTTTAGAAAATCCGTTATCAATAGTGTCAGTGACGATAAGGAGCTGTTTACAGCTTTGATTGAAGAATATGCCAATGTGTAGGTGTTTGTTATGCATGAAGTTTTTATTTCTTATGCTGATGGTGATGAAAAGGTTGCAGAAGATATATGTAACCTTTTTGAGAAAAACGGAAGTTCCTGTTGGTATAAAAAAAGAGATTATGGTGAAAATGACACGGTTTCAAAAATATCACAGGCGATTAGGGATTCAAATCGTGTTGTTTTGGTTTATTCAGAAAATGCCAAGGACTCAAATTTCACCATAACGGAGATAGATATTGCGTTTTCTGAAGATCTTCCCATTTTGGTATTCAACATCGATGGCACACCTATTTCTCCTAAATTGCAATTTTATTTGGAAAATAAGCCATCAATCGATGCATATCCGGATACAGAAAAATATTATGGGGAATTGTTGGAAGATTCAACTCAATTGGTTTCAATTACTAAAGAAGACCCTTCTAAAAACGATGTTTATATCTGTTATACAGAAGAGGATGATTTGACAGCCGATGCAATCTGTCATGTGATGGAATCAAATGGAATGAAATGTTGGTTTAAAAAACGTGATTTTAAAGTCGGCGAATCAATTCAAAAAGTCAATAATGCAATTAAGAGTTCTAAAAGTGTCGTTTTAGTTTATTCTGAAGATATTAAAAAGTCAAATTTTGTTAAAACAGAGCTTGAAATTGCTCATTCATCAGAAATTCCGATTGTATGTTTTAAAATTGATGAGTTTCCGGCTGATGAATTCAAAAGTTTGAAGGATGCTCACTGGTTGGAAGCATTTCCAAATCCTGGAAAAATATTTAAGGACCTTGTAGGTGATGTTTCAAAAACCATTGGAAAGGATGTAGATGAGCCCGTAGTTTCAAAGGAATATGAGGATTTAAAAATAGACAAAAAACCTCAACAAAAAGTTGAAGAGACAAAAGATGAAATTTCTGAAGATTTCGATGAGGATTATGGTGTCAGCAAAAGATTCAAGAAAATTGCCATAGGCGTTACTGCTGTTTTGGTTGTGATTTTGCTTGTGGTTTATCTGTCAAACTATATATTCCTTCCGGGGTTGACTGATGATAAATTAGTATTTTCCGATGGAGGGGTCAGTATTGAGAATTCCAATTCATATTATGAGAATTATTTGGACATCAACGTCAGTGAAATGAAAGTTGGTTCAAAATATTCTCTTGAAGGATTTGTAGAATTTCCTCCTGATGATTTTGATGATTACTACGTAACGGTTGACTATGCAGACAGTTCGGGAGCAGTAGTAGATTCAACCAATACTCCGGTTAAGGATTTAACTAAAACCAATGATGGAAAAATATTGCTGGTAAATCATGATGTCCTTCCGGATGTCACTACAATTTATGTAACAATATTCAATGCGAAAGGAGTACAAGTGTATTATGACGTATTTACAGATTTATAATGATATTCATAGTTTAAATTGTAAAATATATATTTAGAGGTGATTTTATGAAGTATGGTAAAATAATTGGTATTTTATTGGTTATTTGTGTGGCTATTACCTTTTTGGGTGTTGCCAGTGCCGCTGAAGTGGTTGTGAATGGTGAAAAATTTAACATTCCCGACAATTATGTAAAAAATAATTCATCATCTTCCGTTAAAAAAACATCAACTGGAACAGAGGAACATGCGGTATATGATGGTGTTTCAGAGTACATAAGTATTGTTGTTACTTTATTTAATGCAGGCACTCCAAAAGTTCCAGAAGACCCACAGGCTGTAGATAAAACCATTAATGGGGTGTCCGGAAAATATGTTGAAAATTTCGCTGGAACAGGTAGTGAACAGTTTACATACATCAGCAATAATAAATTAGTAATAATTACTAAAGATGCAGATTCTAATGTGACTTTTGAGGACATTGTTATCAAATCTGCTGATGAAGGAGGTTCAGGATCTTTATTTAATTTGTTTGGCTAGATTTTTTTTAATCTGCCTTTTCTTTTTTAAAGGAAATTCAACATGGTTCCTTCATAGATGGATGATGTATTTATTAATTAATAATTTAGCTCTTGTTTGAGGCGATGTTATGAAGCATGGTAAAATAATTGGGATTATTTTGATTGTTTGTTTGGCTATTACCTTTTTGGGTGTGGCCAGCGCAGCCGAAGAAGTTGTGAATGGAGAGAAGTTTAACATTCCTGACAATTATGTAAAAAACGAGGATAACTCATATGTTAAAAAAACAGCTACCGGAACGGATGAAAATGCAGTATATAATTGCAATAATGACTTCATAAGTATTGTTGTCGTTGTGATTAATAAGGGTATTCCAAATATTCCAGAAGATTCTGGGGCTGTAGATAAAACAATTAATGGGGTGTCAGGAAAATATGTTGAAAATTCCACAGACACAGGCAATGCAAAGTTTATTTATGTACATGATAACAGATTGGTAACAATTGTCAAAAATCCAGATTCTAATGTGACTTTTGAGGATATTGTTATTAAATTCTGAAGAATAGGGCATTAACTCATAAATTTTCTTGGCTAGATTTTTTTAAAGAAAAGTCTAATTAATGGATTTTAGTCTATTGAGTATTATTAATTTAAATATGTATTTGGGTGATATTATGAAGTATGGTAAAATAATTGGCATTTTATTGGTTATTTGTGTGGCCATTACCTTTTTGGGTGTGGCCAGCGCTGCTGAAATTGTTGTAAATGGTGAGAAGTTCAACCTTCCGGATGATTTTAAAAAAGACAATGAATCATCCACAGTTACAAAAACTTCCACCGGAACAGATGAAAATATAATATATGGAAATGGATTTGACTTTGTAACCTTTGCTATCAGTTCATTTAATTCAGGGTCTTCTCCAGCACTCCCAACAGGAGGCAATTATACAGATAAAACAATTAATGGCATAGATGGTAAATATACGGTAGATGAATACGGCAATGAGGAGTTTGTTTATATCAACAATAATAAATTAATCATGATTTCATTAACTGCTGATAGTTCTTTGAGTTTCGAAAACATCATTATCAAACCTGCTGCTAGTGAACAAGGTTCCGGATCCCCATTTAATTTGTTTGGCTAGATTTATTTAATCTGCCTTTTCTTTTTTAATGGAGTATTTGCAATTTAGGCAATTTAAGAGTTGATATTATGAAATACAGTAAACTAATAGGCATTATTTTGATTGTTTGTATCGCATTTACTTTTTTAGCAGTGGTTAGTGCATATGAAGTAACTGTGTGTGGAGACCAATTTAACATCCCTTACGGGTTTGAAAAAGATGATGCATACTCTACAGTTTCAAAAACTGCTATGGGAACACAAGAAAATGCAGTATTTACAAATGGTATAGATATTATATATATTGGGGTCAGTGTCATGAATAATGGTGGTGTTGTACTGCCAACTGGCGATAATTATACAGATAAAACTGTTAATGGAGTTAGTGGAAAATATTATGAAGATGATACTGGCATTGGTTTTATTTATATCCATGGCAATAAATGTATAACCATTTCCTTCCCGAACGATTCCAATTCGACATTTGAGGAGATTGTTATCAAACCTCCTGAAGATGATTCTGGATCTCCATTTAATCTGTTCGGCTAAACTATTAATTTTATAGGCGATACTATGAAATACAGTAAACAAATTGGTATTATTTTGATTGTTTGCGTGGCTATTACATTTTTGGGGGTGGCCAGTGCTGCCGAAGAAGTGGTGAATGGGGTAAAGTTCAACATTCCTGATGGTTTTGTAAAAAATGAAGAGATGTCTTCCGTTTCAAAATCCACTTATGGAACTGATGAAATTGCATTTTATGAAAATGGAGATGATTGCATATCTCTTACCATTAGTTCTTTAAACAGTGGCATTGCGGGGTTACCTCAAGATGATAAGTATGAAGACAAAAACATTTCAGGCATTAATGGAAAATATTGCAGTGAAGAAGACGGCGAAGAGTTCATTTATGCTATTGATAATAAATCAATAACCATCTGGCTGCCTCATAACTGTACTGTCTCTTTTGAAGACATTATTATTAATGAGGCTTCTTAAGATGTACTAAATTCTCATTTTAATTTGTTGGCTAGATTTTTTTTAATTTGCCTTTTCTTTTTTTTAATGAATTATTTACCTTAAATGTGCAAGAATACCATGACTTCTTTAAGTCGTGGATGAATTGCACAAAAAATGGCATTATTACTTTTCAAATGCTCTTACTAACTTTTAATATATGTATTATTAGTTAATATAATAGTGTATGATTTAATGAATGGTGGAGTTGTGTTTTTTTGAGGATTGTTAATAAAGGTTTGGTGGTTAGGTTGTATCCTGATGAATGTATGGTGCGTGAGTTTAATCAGAATATTGGTAATGCTCGTTTCACTTGGAATATGCTCTTGGAGGAATACCAAAAGACATATGAATTATTTAAACAACACGGATATAACCGTTTAAAGTGTAATATGACTACATTCAATACCATGTTGACTATGCTTAAAAAGTGGTATCCTTTTCTTTATTTAAGTGAATCCAGTAGCTTGCAGCAAGTTTATCGAGACCTACTGAACGCATTTAAAAAATTCTTCAATGAAGGAGCAGGTTTTCCATGTTTTAAATCAAAAAAACACCCTAAACAATCATTCAGAATACAAAACAATAATAATATTAAAATAAAAGATAATATTCTGGTTTTACCTAAAATCGGGAAAGTATACTACCGGACCAGCAAAGAATACAAAAGATTATTGAATAGCAATGAGATTAAAATCAACAATGTCACCATTAAAAAATCAAATGGAAAATTCTATACTGTATTCAACATTGAAATGCCCGTAGAATCTTTTGAAAAAACATTCTTGAGCGTAGGGATCGATTTGGGATTAGAAACATTAGCCACCCTAAGTAACGAACTAAAGATAACCAATTTTGACCTAACTTACGAGGAAAAAATGATTAAAAAATACCAACGAATACTCTCAAGAAAAAACTATGATAGCAATCGATACCGAAAAGTCCAAAAAACCTACTGGAAATGGATAGACAAAAAAAATAACAAAATAAAAGACGCATACCACAAACTA
>JAFQXD010000072.1 GCA_017407115.1 Methanobrevibacter sp.
AAAGCAATAAAAAGAAAAATAACACTAAAAACAATAAAAAATCAAAAGCACCATTAAAAACAGGACAACAAGAACTAGAAATTAGCAAAAAAGAAGAGCAAATATCACTCCTAGAATTTTGTTCAATCTAGCACCCTATATACATAATTTCATTATTTTTTATATCTTTAGGAGCATCCCTATCAATTAAAGCCAATTTAGGAACATCACCTTTAGTTTGCATACCTTATGTTTCAAGTGTAATTTCAAATTTAAGTGTTGGAACCGTTTCTTTAATTTTTACATTTACATTGATTGCCTTACAGATTATACTATTGCGAGGGGACTTTGAGAAAAGACAATATCTGCAAATTGTCATGGGAACAATTTTCTCCGCTTTTATCGATGTGACATTAATGTTGGTGAACTTTTTAAATCCTCAAGATTACATAAGCCAAATTGTATTGCTGTTGATTAGTTGTGTGGTTGTTGCCTTTGGGGTTTTCCTTGAAATCAAAACAGAGATTGTATATTTGCCCCCCGATGGAATTATTGTAGCTATTTCCACAGTATTAAAAAAAGAATTCGGAAAAGTGAAACCTTTTGTTGACACAACAATGGTCATTATTGCAGCCGCATTGTCAATTGCATTTTTAGGATATCTTGTGGGAGTCCGTGAGGGAACTATAATATCTGCTTTAATTATTGGACCTATAGTCAGGATTCTTAAAAAGTATTTGGATTCATATGTGGATTTACTGATTAGTTAAATTTATCTCTAAAATCATATTTTACTTAAAACTACATCCACTATTTAAAAATTAGCTTTTCAAAAAGGTCCACATACTACCTACATCAACATAAAAGACTTTAAAAAATTGATTAGGTATTAATTATTTTTTATTCACCATCAGAAAAATGTAATATATATAATGTTTTTAAAACAAATTAATTGTAGAGGTTATTGCTATGAAAGCTATATTTATCAATGGCAGTCCCCGTAAGAAGTGGAGTACCTATCAGATGCTTGAAAAGGCAAGTGAGGGTGCAAAAGAAGCTGGCGCGGAAGTTGAATTAATTAATCTTTATGATTATGACTTTAAAGGCTGTAGGAGTTGTTTGCATGTAAGCTTAAGAATACAAAAACAAATGGATTATGTGCCATTAAAGATGATTTAAGACCTGTCCTTAGAAAGGCATTGGAGGCAGATGTTATTGTGATTGGAAGTCCTGTCTATTTCTATTTCAATACAGGAATTTCAAGATCATTTATGGAACGGCTAATGTTTCCAGTGCTTTCATACAATCCAAAAATCAATGAAGAGACTGGCGAACTTGAAAGCAGCTTACTTGATAGGACTGTCCCAACTGCTATGATTTACACAACCGGTGCACCGGAGGAAATGGCTGCTCAGGAATTTAAGCATGCTCTTGAAGTAAACAGGTATTTTCTTGAAGCAATCTATGGATACACAGAAACATTATACACATACCAGACTTACCAATTCACTGACTATTCCAAATATGACATGATGGAAGGCGTGGAGGAAGTAAGAAGAAAACAGAGAGATGAACAGTTCCCCAAAGATTTGAAAAAAGCTTTTGAGTTAGGTAAAAGATTGGTTGAAAAGGCAAAAGAATTTCAACAATAATAGAAATGGTAGTGATACAATGGAAATTAGAAATGCAACAATTGATGATTTTAATGAACTTTACGATATAGAAAAAGAATGTTTCCCACCATTGGAAGCCGTTGGTAGAGATGCCTTGAAAGACAGACTCAACACCTTTCCAAATCATTTTTGGCTCATTACTGAAAATGAAAAAATCGTATCATTCATCAATGGCCTTGCTACAGATCTGCCGGATTTGATTGATGAGATGTATGAGGACACATCAATGCATGATGAAAATGGAGACTGGCAGATGATATTTGGCCTCAACACCCTTCCGGAATACAGAAAAAAAGGTTATGCTGGCATGCTTGTAAACCACATGATTGAGGTTGCAAAACAGGAAAACCGTTTGGGTGTGGTTTTAACATGCAAGGAACATCTGGTTTCATATTATTCACGATTCGGATTTATGGATGAAGGCAAAAGCGACAAGTCACACCATGCCGGAGAAGTTTGGAATCAGATGCGAATCAAATTTTAGAATTAAAATCCGGATAAAAATACTCTAATTGAAAAGAATTAATTAGATGAATTTTATAAAAATAAGTGTAGAGAGGTAAGTGATACAACTATCGCATGAGTTTTCATAAAAAAAACTACCTCAATTATTTTAATTAATACTATTTTACTTTTTTAAATTATATATAAATAGCTATTTAATTAATTTAAAAAAACATCAATATTGCCGTCAATTCTTTAAATTTGTATACTTACAAAAAGTAGCCCATTGAAAAATCGTATAGTTACCATTTTATCAGGATTTAGGTAATCAAAAAGTTTATTTCAGAAGTAACCATATATTTAAAATTTTATTTACAAACGGTTACTGGTCAAATTTTTGAATAGTTACCAAATTCCAAAAGAAAATTAAAATAAATTTATTCACAAAACATTAATCAACAACCATAATCATCAACCAACATAGATTTTTTATTATAACTCAAAATTATTTAAATCATAAAATAAGCAATTTAAAGAGTTTTGAAAAATTAATCATCAACCAAAAAATATGTTAATCATCAACCACATATAGTATAGTAATTAAGAAAAATAAAGTTGATACCATGTTTGAACCTAAATTTACCTACACCGATAAAATTGTAAATTACATTGCTGAAATCGCTTCAGCTAAAGAAGTTATCCGCAATGCTAAAATAATCCCCTTATACGATACCAAATTAAAACGGGACGCTATTATTAGATCTTCACATTACTCAACATCAATTGAAGGAAATCCATTAAACTTAGATGAAGTAAAAACATTAATCAACAACAATCAAAAGCCAACTACAAAAGCAGAACAGGAAGTATTAAATTATTTCAATGTATTAAATCATTTAGATCAATATTCAGATAAAGTTATTACCAAAGACACAATTTTATCTGTACATAAAGACCTGACTAAAGATTTATTAAGAAATTCCGAATATGAGGGCAAATTTAGAGATACACGCATATTTATTGGTAATCTGCATACTCAAAAAATAAATTATATACCGCCAGATGCTTATAAAGTACCTGGTTTAGTAGATGAGTTATTAGATTGGTTAAATAATTCAACCGATGAAATGTATCCTATCATTATCGCAGGAATTCTTCATTATGAATTAGTACGTATACACCCCTTTGTTGATGGAAATGGACGTACCAGCAGACTTATGGCAACATTAATTCTATCCGTTCACAAATTTAATATCAATGACTACTTCACTTTAGATGAATATTACAATCAAGACAGGCAGGCTTATGTCGATGCACTAAACAGTGCAGATAAAAACCACGACTTGACTAATTGGCTGGAATATTTCTGCGGCGGAGTATTATACTCAATCAATAAAGTTAAATCAGAAGTATTAAAATTAGGTGAAATAACCTCAAAATATGACAATACCATTCAATTAACTCCAAATGAAATTTCCGTATTAACTTTACTTGAAGAAAAAGGACATATTCAAAACAAAGATATCCAAGAGATGTTAAATATCACTCCTCAAGCCAGCTATAAAATTATTAGAAAACTAAAAAATAAAGAATTGATAGAAAGTGGAGGAAAAGGTAGAAATACAGAATACCATCTGATAAAACATTAATCACCAACCTTAATCATCAACCAGCATAAATTTTTTATTTTTAATTAAAATAGTTTAATTAATGAAATAAGCAATATAATAAAATTTAAAAAATTAATCATCAACCAAAAAATGTCCTAATCACCAACCACAAATATGTTAAATCGAATGTTATACAATGAATATTCAAAACATTTTTATTAAGAAAAATATAATATAATTCTGAAGTGAATGAGGAAAAAATATGGATTCTTATCATAAAAGTAAAAAATTAATAATTTATTATTTTATTTCATATATTGCATGTTTTTTCCTATTTCTAACTTTATATATTATCTATCCGAACAATATCTTAATTTTAATCCAGTTATTAATTTATGCAGGAATTATGAAGATATTTAGCATTAAATTTAGTGAATTAGATTGGAAATTCGAATGCATTAAAAAAGAATATAATGACATATTTTTTCATGTTACACAAATAATGCCTTTTTTCATGATTTTCTTAAGTTACATATCAGTAAAATTACTTAATTATCTTGAGTTCTAAAAAAAGTAATGTAGAGAGGCAAAAGTAATACAACTATCGCATGAGTTTTCATAAACTCTCTCTCCAAAATAATTTTAATTAATTAATAATTTAATTTTTAAGTTATATATAATTAATAGCTATTTAATTAATAGGGACTGTCAATTTGTTAGGTCTTCATTTCGTCTTATTGTCCAACCATCTTTTTTGTGCATTAATGCACTCCATAATCCTCTTTTTGTTCTATAACTTCTTTTTTCATATTTTGGCATAGTATTGCCATTGAAATTCTCTAATTTATTATTTGTACTTTCTAACTTATCTTTATAATCTTTTTCAAGGAATCTTAGATATTTTCTATATTCTGGGAAAAAATTCTTTTTTAAATATTCAGCTAAATGTTCTGGATAATATGTTATTTCATCTTTTAAGAAATTAACATACTCTATTGCTTCATCAAATGTGGATTGTTTAAATAATTCCATGAAATCAGCAATATATTCCCACATTTCTGATTTCACTTCTTCTTTTTCTTCTTTAATTAATTCATCAAGATACTCTTCAGAGTATTCAGGATGAGTATTTTTCAATTCAAAACGATAATTGACCATATCTTTGTTAATTTTCTTTTCCATATTACTTTTAATGTTTTTTTCTAAATGAAAAGTGCAATGTTGATGAACAAAGTTTAATTCACTCATAATTTCATCATATTCCGATTTTAAATCAGTTACAATAGCAATACGGTCTTTAAATGGAATACTCATATCAATAAAATTTTTTATTATATCATAAGATAGTTTTTCACTTAATGCCAATGCTACAGGAACGTTATTAATTAAATCAAAGATTACAAGATAGTAAATCCAATTTCCACTAACCTTCTCCCACTGTTCATCATATACGTAGTATCCAGACAGTTTCACATCATCATTAAAAAAATAAAAATCACCATCAACTAATAAAGCTTTTCTAATGGATTCATGAGAAATATCAATACCAAACCAATCTTTAATCTGTCTTTTAATATTTCTTAATGACATCCAACCATGTTCACGGCATTTAACTATTTTATCTTTGAAACTATTGGAAAAATTACAGAATTTTTCATAATATTTTTCGAATTCAACTTGGAACTTCTTTTTACATTTATTACAATAATAACGTTTAACTTTAACTCTAATAGGCACACCAGGTTCTAAAAATAATTCTTTCCAATTTGAATCTTTTTTAATTATATCATGAGAATTACAATTATTACAAAATGGTTTACGATACTCAATAACACCTTCTGAATTAACAAAGTAATTTTCATCGAGAATAGCCTCAATAGGAAGAATAATTTGAAAAGAGTTATCTTCCATTTCACAAATTTCATCATGACGAACCGGATCTTTATAATCACCGACAAATTTATATGTTCCATCTTCCAAAATAAGATATGGAAGACAATTATTTTGGTCGTACATATATAATAATATGTCTTCCAACCCATATATACTTAATTATTCTTTAAAATTAATATATCAAATTTTAAATTAAATTCAACTTAATTAAATAACTATAAGTTACTAAAAAGTAAATTAGGCGAAAATAATCAAAGAAAAAAAATATCAAAAAAATGAAAAACACAGAAACAAAAAAATAAAAATACTCAAAATATATAAAACTTTTGATGAAAAAAACCTGAAAACCATCAAAAAATGAAAAATAAAAGAAATAAACACAAAATACTCACTTAAGACCTAACAAGTTGACAGTCCCCAAAATCACCTATTCATAGATAAAATAAATAATTTAGCATAATCTATATGCTTCATCATATTTTCAATTTTTAATTTGGATATTCAAAAAATATCACAATAGTTATATTTTAAAACTTCAATATATAAATATAACAATAGTTAACTTTTAAGTGAAAATGAGAAACTAAAGTCAACATAAAATCCAAAGGATTCGACGTTAATCAAGGTGAGATTATGGCAAAAGATTATCATGTAATTGAAGCTTTAGGAAAAACAGAAGTAGTTATAGAAAACGGAGAAGTGACCTCGGTTGGAGAACCTCTTGTTGATTACTGTCCTATTTTTCATAGAATTGATGGCGCTGAGCATTTAACAAAAGAGTTCATAAAATGGAACATGGAAAAAAGAATCCGAGAATTCGGAATGTGCACACCTCAAAGAGTAGTGAGAATGAAAGATTTCATGAGCTTTGGAATATCTGAAATTTTAAGAACAAACATTGAATTAGGATTGATTGACTGTGTTGTTGGTGTGTGCGAAGGTGTCGGAACATTACTGATGACCGATCCCGAAATCATTCAGGGAATAGGCGGGCGAGTATCAGCACTCATAAGCACCACACCAATACCTGAAGTCATTGAGCAAGTCAGTATTGAAAATGTGGTTAATCCAGAAACTGCTGATTTAAATCCAATTAAAGGATTGGAAATGGCAATTGAAAGAGGTTATAAGAATATTGCAATTACAATTTTACCATCCAAATCAATTGAAGAAATTGGCCAATACCCTTTGCCAGATGGTGTAAATACATACATGTTTGTAGCGCATACAACAAATGCCAGCTTAAAAGAAGTGGAAACCGCATTCAAATACTGTGAAGTCATTACTGCATGTTCATCTAAAAATGTTAGAGATTGCGCTGAAAAAGAAAAATCCTACTATTCAGGATCCAAGGTTCCAATTATTGCAATTACTGAAAAAGGAAGAGAATTCTTAGATAATAGGCTTGAAAAAATAGGTAAACCACTGACAACAAATGATTATCCAATGAATAAAGAGGAACATTCAAAACCATTAGTATAGAAAAAAATGAAAGAAAAATAAATTGAATATTTTCTCTTTAATATTTTCAAAAATGAGATTTTTGATTAATATGAAAATAAAAACTATTTTCGTTTATCCCCCATATATTATTTGAACTAATTGGATTTCATCCCCATCTTCAATTACGCTTTCTTCGATTGCTAACTCTCCATTTTGCTTTGCAACAATTGTTTGAGCAGATAAATCCATATCATCCAATAAATTTTGAATAGTATAATTGTCTTTTAAATCTCGTTTTTCATCAATATCCT
Source organism: Methanobrevibacter sp. (assembly GCA_017407115.1). Lineage (GTDB taxonomy): Archaea > Methanobacteriota > Methanobacteria > Methanobacteriales > Methanobacteriaceae > Methanocatella. Next base: position 7,354 of record JAFQXD010000072.1, read on the forward strand.
TAAATTTTAAATTAAAACTCATAATATCACCTTAAATAGTTTTATTAACAATTTTTGCCACTTTTTTTGCTATTGCAACTATAGTCAGTATTGGAGGTCTTCCAGGAGCTTCAGGAATAACGCTTGCATCGCAAACATATAATCCTTTTATTTCAGTTTCAAAATTTTTATCAACAACTTCGCCTACGGCAGCCGTTCCACCAGGATGTGCTCCTTTAAGTGAAGTTGCAACAATTGAATCCTTCGGCACCCCTAATTTCAATAGAATCTTAATTGCTTTATCGTAGCCTTCCTTTATTAAATCAACATCAACTTTCGTTAATGTCTTTTCAATGTTTCCCTCCTTGTCAATGGTTCCAATGCATGTATCTGCAAACTTAAGCATCAATCCAATGACATCATTATCAGTTGCATCAATGCCTTTCTTCTCCATCAATGGGAGCAACTGCATTGAATAGTGGGGGGATAAAAAATAAGGTCCGAATTCCGCCTTAACGCCCATCATCAATTCATTTTTCAGATTTGCATCTTTCAGATAACCTCCGATTGTTGTAAAGATGTCAAAAAATATCTGGTCACCAACATTTTTGATTCCTGAATTTTTTAATATTATTGGAGTATTCAAGGCACCTGCACTTATGATTACATTTTTTGCTTTGAAAATATGCTTTTCATTGTTTTTATCAATTCCAACAACCCCAATCACCTGATTTTTTTCATGCAATATCTCAAATACGTTAAAATCGCAGATTAATTCAGCACCATAATCCAAAGCTTCATTGACAAAGTAAGTTCCATCCCATTTAGCATCAAACACACATCCGTTAACGCATCTGCCACATAACTTACATTTTTCAAAATTTATGAATTTCGGCATCGGCTCAACAATATAACCTAATTCCCGACCTGCTTCGGCAATCAGTTGTGTTGAATGCCCCCATAGCTTTTTCGGGAAATATCTAACATTTAATTCACCACTAGCTTCCAGAAGCTCTTCAAATATATCCAGATTTTTATCTTCAAATTGCTGCATTATTGAGTTTGAATAGCATCCGCTGCATGAAAAGCACGCATTGCCGATGGATGATGTTGTTGTTCCACCGATTTCTTCAATGTTTGTCAACTCCAAGGGCAATGTTAAAAATTCATAATTTCTTTTATCTTCACAAGACAAGTTATTGTCTAAATGAATCTTCTTGGTTTTCATGTGTTTTACATAACTGCCCTCTTTTTGTTTTCTTCCCTTTTCTAGAATTAGAACATTCCTTCCATTTAAACTTAAATCTTTTGCTACCGTTGATCCGGCAGCACCTGTTCCAATAACAATTACATCATGAATAATTATTCCTCCAAAATATTAACAATTGTTATATTATTTTTTTATGATTTAAATTTTTCTATATATGAACATGCACCGAAACTTAAGTAATTTTCATTGAATTTTATTTTTTTAGTAATTTTATATAACATTGTTATATTTCCGTTGAATTTTTAGATAATTTTGTCCTATTTTTTAATTTATAAAGTAATTTTACTTCAATTTACTTAA
>JAFQXD010000073.1 GCA_017407115.1 Methanobrevibacter sp.
AATGAACACTTTGGGGGGGGGCGTTTACAAAGTGCTTAAATGACCTTTCAAATCATTGAATAAATGAATATCATTTTAAAAACACTATAAAAAATGAACAATTAAACAATAAAAATCATGCCAATAATTTAAAATTCAGTAAAATAAAACAATCTCTTTTTATAATCAATTATAATAATATTTATATTAAACATTTTCCATTAAATATTATCATGGGACAATTTGGTCACCTCGATTTACACTAACGAGAAATTGTCTTAGAAAATTTTGCTTATCGATATTATAATCTCTTAATAACAAATTTTTTTGGAGATTATTTAAAATGAATAAAAAGACTTTAAGTATTTCCATACTACTAATCCTGTTAATCACTGTTTCAATAAGCACTGTTTCAGCTGAAAACAACCAGACAGTTCTCAAAGAGACTAGTGATACCACTTTCATTCAGGATGCAGTTGACAGGGCAAGTGATGGAGATACAATTAACCTAGGAGAAAACAAAGCGTACAATCTAAGCGCTGATTCAGTAAACATCAACAAGAAAGTTACAATTAAAGGAGAAAACGTCACAATCACTGCTAGTGCTAGCAGAGGCGCCTTAAGCATCAGATCAGCAAGTGACGTTACAGTTGAAGGAATCACATTCGTCAACCCGGTCGACCTACCAGGTTACGGAGGAAAATTGGACGGCAAGGCAATTTATGTTCAGGCATCAGACAACATCAAGATAAACAACTGCAAATTCATAAACTACGCCTACGGTGTTGAAATGTATACCACCAGAAATGCTGAAGTTACAAACTCATATTTCAACGGTGCAACCACAAGTGTAAGCGGCATGGCAGGTACCGGTACCAAGGCAATTCAGCTTATGGGATCAGAACACATAAATATCGCCAACAACATTTTCGAAGGCCAGATTTATGATGCATTAAGCATAGCTTCCACTTCAGGTTACGTTACAATCGAAAACAACACCTTCATCAACAACACCTTCGCAATTTTTTATGGTGGTGCGTCAACTGAAGGAAACAAAATCAAAAACAACCGTTTCATTACCTGCGGTATCATAAATGAAACCTATTCATACAGCTACACTGTCGGAGGAAAAACTTACGCAGGAAATGCTACCATTGGCATAGAAGACCTGCCAGTCATAGGCTTGCAGAAAGCATCAAGCTATATTGAAATCATAGGAAATGAATTTACAGTTAAAGACAACACAAGAATAATCTATTCAGAAGCTGAAAACACTGCCCACGGATTTCCGTCTGTAATCGGGGACATTAACATTACCGACAACACAGTTAAAAAGGCCGATTCATCAGTAGATGACTCTTCTGTGACATTCTACCATCTAAAGATTGTTACCAGTTTATCCATAGATCCGACAGGAGACATCATACTTAAAAACAATAACTTCACAGATGTCCCCAACATCAACAAGCTGAATCTGGAGTTTGCAAGCATAACAGTTAATGATACAAGCGGAGACATTACCATTCCAAAATCACAATTATCTACAATGTTGGCTATAGTTTATGCTAAAAACGGCCGTGTTGTTGTTGAGCTTACCACAGTCAGCGGCAAAACACTTGTCGGTGAAAAAATCACATACCGCATCAACAGCGGCAATACTCAAAGTGCAGTTACTGATGAGTACGGCCACATCTACATTAATGACCTTACAGGAAATGTGGATTTGGATGTGACCTATTCCGGTTCAAGTTTATATTACAGAACCACATTAAGCAGTGATTTGCAGTTAAGCCCAACACAAACATTAACCAGCATTTCTGCAACTGGATTAACTGTCAATGCGATTAATGCTAAAACTACAATATACAAGTTCACTTTAAAAGATAATGCGGGTAACGCTTTAAAAGACCAAAGCGTAAGCATTTCCTTCAACGGTAAAATATATACTGCAACCAGTGACGGCAATGGTATTGTAAGCTTTGCCCTGCCAACTGCCGCTGCAGGAAAATATGCCGTTACAATGGCATTTACAGGTGATTCTACCTACAAAGGAAGTGTCGCAACTTCAACAATCAATATTGTAAAACAGGCAACTAAACTGACCGTTGCTAAAAAGACCTTTAAAAAGTCAGCCACTAAAAAGGTTACTGCAGTTTTAAAGGATAATGCTGGTAAAGTTTTAAGCGGTAAGAAAGTGACCATGAAGGTTAATGGTAAGACCTATACTGCAAAAACAAACTCTAAAGGTGTTGCAACCTTTAAGGTTAAACTGACTAAAAAAGGAACCTTTAAGGCAACAACCAAGTTTGCAGGTGATTCATACTACACTGCAAAGACAACAAGTTCAAAAATTGTGGTAAAATAGCTTATTGCTATTTTACTTTTTTTATTTCCAATTGTATAATTCGTCCAGTTTATGTTGGATTTCTTTTTCGATTTTTGATTTTTCATGAATGTTTAGGAAAACATCATCGCCGTGATTTGTTTTCTTGTATCTAATCAATCCATCTTTATATAATTTTTTTAATCCTCTGTTAATTTCTTTGCAGGGATGTTGTGATAGTTTGTTGCAGATATTGGTTTTTGGAGTGTGTCTTTTTTGCCAGTAATTGTTCCTGTATAAAAAATACAGGATATCTGCTCGAATTTCTGCTTCCTGTTCTTCGTCCAGACCCATGTAAACCACCTAAATTTTATTTTAAGTGTTGGTCCAGTAATTCTTTTAATTTGAATGCTGCACTCCTATTTAATATTATTTGGGTATCTGATTCATTAAGGATTTCAATATTATCTCCATCGGATGTCAGGCGTTTATTGAATAAGATTAGTCTTACTTCCTCATCGTCTGCTCCGACACCTACTGATGATGCATAAATCAGTTCGGAATCAGGATCAATTATCATATTTTTATTTACTTGAATATTTTCGTTCATGCTAAAACCCTCCATAATCATACTAGTAGTACATAGTTTTCATTTACCTCTTCGATGTAGATTCCATAGCCTTCATGTGTTAGAATTTCATTTTCTATTTGCATTAAATCTACATCTGGACTGTTTTCATCAAAAATCTCGTCCAATTCCTCGTCACTTACTTCATCGTATGGTTCATCTGCATAGTTCATTGCTTCTTCAATTGCAATCTTATTTAATTCATCAAGAAGCCTGTTTAAGCTTATTACAATCGGTGATTGTAAATTTAGGTGATATTTTGAATTGGAATTTCTGATTATTACTTGTTTTACTGTTAAATCGTCAATAAATTTGTTTAATGTTATTCTTGAGATTTCTGCTCCAACTGCAATTTGCAGTTTGGATAATTCGGCAAATGGATTCATTAATAAGTAATCAATTACTTTTATTTGAGGATAATCACCTAAGATTTCATCTAACATAAATAAAACACCTTCTGTATATTAAATATACAATCAGTCATTTAAATAATTAACTATTGTATATAAAATATCCAATAATATATTTATGAAAAAAATTCCATTGTAAAACTGAAGACAAAATATTCACAAAACTTAATAGCAATACTTGAGATAAATTTACATGAAAAACATTGAAAAAAGCCAAAAAGTAAACCATAATCTGAAATTAATTGGAAACATAACATCCATCACCACACTATACAACTAAATTGATTTCAGTAATGCCACCAGCCAATATGCCTATAAAAATGAAAATGTTTTTGGAGGTATGTAGATTACATTTCCTTTTCTTTTAATTGTTTTTGTATTATTTGCAACGACTATCCCATATTCACAGTCATATCTATTAATTGCATCTTCAATTTGGTATTTCTTTTTCTTTCCACGACCCACTTCAATTGGAATGATGTTTTCGGATTCTTCCTGGATTAAAAAATCAACATTTGTTTTTTTGTTTGCATCATAGTATATTGTGAAATTGGTGAACTGTCTGTTGGATAGATTAAAGAGATTTGATGCTATTAGATTTTCTAATAATAGTCCTTCATAATCATCACTTCCAAGTAATGGGTTTCCAACTTTCCTTGACAATGCGTGTCTGATGCTGGGTGTTGCAAAGTAATACTTCCAGGCTTTTTTAACTCTTTTAGCTGAACCTCCATATGGTTCACAATGAAAGATCAGATGGGTTTTTTCAAGCAAATCCAATATCTTATTGATGTTTGCGGTGGATGTTTTCAAATAATTCGCAAGATTTGCATGTGTTAGCTCACCCGGCTGTTGGAGGGCAAAGTATCTTAATATTCTTTTTGCATTTGATTGATTTGCAGATGAAAGCTCTTTTATCTGAGACAAGTCTTTGGTAATGACTCTTTCTGTTATTTCAACTAAATCTTCACATATTTCCCTGTGTGTCTTTTTATCAAAAAGTATTGGGAAAGCGCCGAATTTAAAATATTCATCCCAGTCAGTAGAATTGTAGTCTATGCAATTAGTCAGCATATTATTGGTTCCAAATTCTGATTTGACAGCATTATCAATATTTCCAGTAAATATCAGATTTCTTAAATCCTCCGATAGATTACCTACATTTAAATCATATTTTAATTTGATATGTTGTGTGTAGTTTAGGGGAGTTATTGATTTTTTACGCATTCTTCTTGCAAGGTCATCGTTTTGTTCGAGATGGAGTGCTGATGAACCTGTGAATATGACGAATATATTATATGATTTGTCATAGATGATTTTTCCAGTCTTTGCCCATTTCTTATCGATTTGTGATTCATCAATGAATATGAAAACCTTTTCGTTTAAAGTTCTTAAGTTCTCATTAAACATATCCTTTAAATATATTTCAACCATTTCGCGAATGCTACATTCAACGAAATCATTTAAATCATCAAATGAAATATATAGGATATTTCTGGGAGGAATATTCTTTTCTTTCATCAGATATTCATAAAGCTGCAGAATTAGGGTTGTTTTTCCAACACCCCTAAGGCCAGGTAAAACTACAATCTTATTTGATGTATCTTCATTTAAAAAGGCATCTGCATATCCTTTTAATTTAGTTAGTTCCTCCCTTGCATTGAATTTTTTATTATTTTTAGATAAGTCTCTGCTTAAAACATTAGGAACATCATTCAATTCATTTTTAATAAAATTTGAGATTAACTCTTCTTTTTCCAACATTACGCACAACTCCGTGATTCAATACTTTCTATTCAAATATTTAAATTATCTTATATAAATAATTATTCAAATTATTAAACAATTATATATAAAGACTTCTTCAAATATTTGAACAAAATAATTTTGTTTATTTTTGGAAACATAATATATTTTTTAACATGACATCAGCATTAAACTATTCAAAACTAACTTTCTGAAATAACTAAAAAAAAATATATGAAAATCAAAAATTCATTTTTCACACATTAAAAATCAAACAACAACAAAGAAATTAATTAGAAGTGTCCCCAACACAATTTTTATTTATATTCGTTTTATTATAATCAGTATTTCCGTTAGTCTGTTTGGAAATAAGTTGTTTTATAACACCAAAAATTGTTTTCAAAAGAACGAAACCATCCTGTGAAACTTGTCTTAACAAATAACCCGGCCTCAAATAAAATTTAATATAAGCTTTCTTTTGGATACTTCTTAATTCTTTACTTGAACAATCAATAGTTTCTAGAACAGGGTCAAGAAGAGTATATTTTGACCAATCATTGATAAGAATTAAATTCTTCTTAAAAGTCTCATTATAAAATCTAGTGCCAGGATAAGGGGTTGCTAAACTATATAATGCATAATTTGGATTTAACCCCTTAACAAAATCGATAGTTTTTTTGATTGTTGCTTTTGTATCTTCAGGCATTCCAATAACGCATGATGCAATAGTTCTAATACCCACTTTACGGGCAATCCTAAATGCTTTTTCAGTTTTTGAAACTGTAATGTTTTTGTTCATTTTTTCAAGCATTTGTTGGTCTGCACTTTCAACACCAATAAAAATAGTAATGCAACCAGCATCTTTCATTGTTTGAAGTAAATCTTCATCTAAAGTATCAACTCTTGAAGTACATCCCCACCAAAATTTAAGATTCCTTCTTTTAATTTCATGACATAAATCTCTAACAAATCTCTTATTTAACGTGAATGTATCATCCATAAAAGCAATTGTGTCAATGTTTTCCTCTTTTAAGCGAAGCTCTATTTCATCACAGACATTTTGATAAGATCTTCTCCTTAATTTATCCCCATGTAAAGCCGCTGAGGAGCAAAATGAACACTTCATTGGACAACCTCTAGTGGTAATAATCGTGGCCACATTCGTTGTAATATTTAGAATCCTGTATTTTTCCATAGGGAATAAATGAAATGCAGGGAAGGGTAACTCATCCAGATCTAGAATAACAGGCCTATCTGGTGTTAAAACTAATGAATTATCTGTTTCATCATGAAATGCCAAACCCTTAACATTTCTTAAATCACCACCCTCTTCGACTGTTTGAACAAGGTCAAGTAATGTGTATTCACCTTCACCGCGAACAACAACATCCACACTAGGTTCTTCCAAAACACTTTGAAATTCGGAAGTGGGATGATATCCTCCAAAAACAACAATAGTATCAGGATTTACTTGTTTGATTTTATCAGCAGAGTCTAATGCAACACCAATTGTTGGTGTAAGTGCGCTGATTGATACAATATCCGGTTTTCTTTTTAAAATCTCCTTTCCAATCTCCTCATATGTCAATTCTAAGGCAGATGCATCCAACACATCCACATCAAAACCATTTTTTTCTAAAACTGCAGCCATATAACCTATTCCAAGAGAAGGAGCCACAACACCTAAAAACTTATATTTGGAATTTGTTTGAGGAGGATTTAAAAAAGTTACTTTCATCATATCACAAGCAAAATTGAAATTATATAATAAAATATTAATATTTTTTAAGCATATAAATTTCACTCCCAAAACATCCCCACCAAAATCAATCCACCTAATTTATGTCTCTTTCAAAAACTTGTGTGATTTGAATTTTCATTAGTTTTTGAGTCACGAAATTTTTTCGTTCTATTTTTTCTTTATTTTTAATTTAAAAGCAGTAAAATTAATATATAAGGTGGAACTTAAATATTAATATGTCCACTAATAATATAAAAGCTCCATATAAATGTATGGAGCCAAAAGAATATAAACTTTTCGATTTTGTACCAGAGTTTTCTGAATTCCGCCAATTTGATGATCTTTCTCGGTTTGGTTGTGAAAATATTGCTGATAATCTAATTCGATTGGAGAAAAAAGGTAAAATCCATTTTGAAAATAAAATTAGTATTTGTCCAAGTTGTAAGTCAAAAAATATCGTTAAAAATGGAAAATATGAAAGAAAACTAATCTTTTTAAGAATTGGGGAACAAAACTGTATGATTCAAAAATATAAATGCAAAAAATGCGGGAAAGTCTTTTATACTGATTTATCTTCACTTGTTTATGCTAATTCTAATATAACATTGTCTGTTATTGATTATATTGAAAATTCATATCAAATTCATGGTTCTGGACTTCATAAAATACGATTTGACTTAAAACAACAACACAATGTTGAAATTTCACATCAGAGCATAGAAAACATATTATTGGAGTCTAATTATCAATTTAACTATGATAATTGGACTTATTCTGGTTATTACTTATTTGACAGTCTTTGGGTTAAAATTAATGGAATTTGGAACTATCTTTTAGCTTTATTTGACGTTAAACTGAATACTCTTGTTTCCGTCAAATTGGTCGAATCAGAAGATTCCAAGACTATTTATCAATTCTTAAACGAATCACTACGTAACCAAAAGAAAATATCAATAGGAACAGACTTAAAACACGAATATAGGGAAGCAATAGATAAACTAAAAATAAAACATCATTTCTGCAAATTTCACGTAAAACAAAATATAAACAAAAGATTTAAAGACTATTTCGACAAAAACCAACTTACAGACGAAGAAAAAGAACTCTTAACTGATTTAAAACAAGACATTTATAAAATATTGGATGCGAAAACAGTTAATGATGCTAAAAAACTACGTGACATGTTAATTGATAAAAAATACCCAAAAAACAAGTTTATAGACAAAATTCTATGGAAATTCACCATTCCATACTTTAAAAAATTAACGACACACCTTGAAAACACAAATATTCCTCAACGAACAATAAAATAGAAAATATATTCCAAAAAGTATTCCCAAAACACATAAAAAGAACAATGAAAATAGAATTAGGTCTTTTAAGCAGATTTATGCTAAAACTAAATTATTGGAACATAAAAAATGAAAAAGAAAAAAATCACACAAGTTTTTGAAAGTGCCTAAAAATAAAAGTAATAAAAATATATATACTTCTTAGTTTTATATTATAATTTGAGAGCTAAAAGTAGTAAATATTTTGTATAGTATACGGGCAACACGAAATCTATATTATTTTTGAGTTATTTGATTTATCAATCATTAATATTAAGTTTTTAATTCATTAACTACTTTTCAAATAGATTATTCAACCTCTTTAAAAATTATTTGTTTAACTCACCACGAACATTTGAAAATATTGCATAACTACTTTACCAGCGAAACTCAAAAATTAATATGCCGGAGCGAGAAAAGTATTCAAAAATTTAAATCTTTTAGTAACTTATGTTATATACTGAAATAAATTACACCGCCAAAACATCCACACCAAAAATCAATCCACCTAATTTGATGTAAATTTAATATACTTTCATCACCAAATTTTATATTAAATTAGTCTACGCTCAACGGTATCATTGTCACATATTGGCAAATTTAATATATTTGTATGACCAACAATTATATGAGCATTTGATACTAAAAAGTGTAGGACAGAATTCAAAAAGTGTAGGATAAAATTACATGTCAAGTATGGATATACTTGATTACTCGACAGTTTTTAATAGTTACCAAATGCTCTCTTGGATAAATCGAATATACTAAGAGGTAATATATATGACTATGAAAACTGACGACGAACTCATCACCTATTTTGGTACGACCAGAAACCTGAAAAAAAGCACTATTGATTCCTACACTATCTACATAAGAGAATACAGCAGGTTCAATGACAAAACAATGGTTGAACTTCTTGAAGAGGCTGAAAATGAAGAGGAAGAAGGCATCCGTTGGAAACAGGACTTTAAGAAAAAGACTATTGAGCTTTAGAGCACATCTCTATGAAAAACACGCATACATCACTGCAAAAACAAGATTCAGCAAACTGCTTGCATTCTACAGGCATTTTGAAATAGAGATCCATCCATTGCCTCCAATCAGCAACAAAAACATAGATGAAGTAGCCATTAGCTTTAAAGACTTGCCTGACAAAGACATCATCAAAAAAGCTTTGAAAATATCCACACCACTCATGAGATCAATAATTCTTTTTATGAGCTCATCAGGATGTGCAAGAATGGAAACACTAAACCTGACCATAGGTGATTTTGTAAAAGCAACCGAAGACTATCACAGAAGCAATGACATCTATGAAGTATTGAGAAGGTTGAAAAACAATCAGACAATTGTACCCTTGTTTTACCTGAGGAGACAAAAAACAAACAAATATTATTATACCTGCTGCAGCCCTGAAGCAACAACTGAAATAATCAATTATTTGTTAAGTGAACAAAGATATCTCCAACCTGACTCCCCATTGTTTAAAATCAATGACCAGGAGTTCCTGAAAAGATTCAGATCCATCAACAATCAGTTAGGCCTTGGCAAAGTCGGACACAACATCCGTTTCCGCAGCCATATGCTAAGAAAGTTCCATGCAAGCCAACTTCGTGAAAGCGGATTGGACATGGACACCATCGATGCATTGCAGGGCAGGGCAAAAACTGAAGTAAGGCAAAGCTATTTCTTTGACAACCCTGAAAACATAAGGGAATCTTACATTGGCCATATGGATTGTTTAACAATCAATTTGGATGTCAACTCCATTGATATCAAAAGTCCTGAATACGTCAAACTGGAAAATGAAAACAAATCATATCAGTCTCAGATGGATGAGCTTAATGGAAAGCTTAATTTCATCATGCAGCATATCGATGAAGACATTGGACTTTCCTAAATTAAAAAGTGGAATTCAGGTTCCACTTCTACTTTTATTTTTCCAAAACTCTTCAGAAACACGTTTTTTCATATATCATTTTTTGAAATTAATAGTTACCAAATGCTCTCTTGGGAAAATCCCATATTTTTAATTAATCTTAATATATCAAATAGGAGTCACATATTTCAGATGCTTTTTTTGACAAAAGCGTAAAATTGTAAATTTGGTGATGGTTGAGATCCTGGAAATGTGACTCTCTACTCATTTTTCATAAACTCTCATATTTATTAAAATCAAAAATTGGTAATTCACAGAAATGGAAAATGGTAATATGATACGGAAGAATAGTAAAAACTTAATTGAATGGGTGTATGAGAATATAGTTGACTTTACAGATGAAAATGACACTTCAACATTGACTTGGAACAGCACACAAGAAGATGCACGGAGATTCCTGCAGTCTATTTCACAAAAGGAAAGAGTTCAGAAATACGGATTCTTTTCCAGCCGTTCACACTTTTTTCTTGTGGAATCCTTTGATGATGTTAAGCAAGTCTTGGAAAAAGGGTTTATCTCTGAGATGACATGCGAAAAAATCTACAGGTGGAACTCGGAAGTCGAACGTGAAAATTGGAACATGACTGATGTTAGAGGAGTATTATATCCTGATACTACATTGGATGATGCAACTGAAGAAAAGTTTCTCTCCAACATAATGCTTAGATTATTAAATGCAGGCCTCCTTGAATATGTCAATATTGAAGAAGAGAATAAAAAGATGTTTATATTAACTGAAAAGGGCGAAGATGTATTTGGGGATATATTATAAATTCCCCATTGCCCAAACTATTTTTAAAATTCAATTCCTCATAATCCCAACATTAACGATTGGATTTAGCTATTCAAAACTTCTTTTCTTGAATGCTTTGATATATATCCCAGTGGAAAAACAGGATTGATTTGATAAATGGTGGCCGTTAATGTTAATATCACCTCATCAAATCAAATCTAAAAAGCAGCAATTGAATTATCAACATCATGTTAATGGAAATTTAGTTCTGATAAACATATGTTTCTGATGTTCATTGCAAAGATAAAGACAAATAAGAGACTTAATAATTCATTTATACAAATAATCCTAATTAAGTTACAAAATATTTAAATATAATAATTAACCAGTTTTATTTATAAATTAATGGGAGGAATGAATTATGGTTGATAAAAAAGCACCTGCCGCTGATTGGCCAGTAATAACTGGAGATTACATTGTTGGAGATCCTGAAAGCCCAGTAGCGGTTGCAACACTTGCTTCTCATATTGAAGCAGAACTTTCAGGAGCAGCTATTGCAGGACCGTGCAAAACAGAAAACTTAGGTATTGAAAAAGTAGTTGCAAACGTCGTCTCAAATCCAAATATAAGATTTTTCATTTTGGCCGGAGCGGAAGTGCAAGGCCACATTACAGGTCAAAGTTTCAAAGCATTACATGAAAACGGTGCAGATGCAGATAAAAAGAAAATCATTGGTGCAACAGGGGCAATCCCTTTTGTTGAAAATTTACCTCTTGAGGGTGTTGAAAGATTCCAGAAACAATTGGAGATTATTGATTTAATCGACACTGAAGACATCGGAACAATTCAATCTAAAATAAATGAATGTATTGAAAAAGATCCTGGTGCTCTTGAAGCAGAACCGATTGTCATGGAAGTTGATGAAGAAAACGAAAAAATGGTTATTGTCAAAAAAGACAAGAAAAAAGAAGCTGAAGCCTAACTTCAGCTTAATTTTTTTTTAAAATCACAATGTCACTAGATTTGTATAAAAAGTAACAAAATTTATTAATAGTGCTCTTTTAAAAGATATCCTTAACATTAATGATAAGAGGAATATGATGGAGAAAATGATAAACTCTTTAAAAAAGCTTGGATTGAACCGATATGAGGCTCAAGCATATATAGGACTTACTAAAATAATCACTGGCCAGGCAGATGAAATTGCAGAAGTATCCAACCTGCCACGTTCTAGAATTTATGATATATTAAATCAACTTGAAAAGAAAGGATTTGTAGAAATCACAAGAAGCAGACCTTTAAGATACACTGTCATAGAGCCTACGGTAATATTCAAACAGGAAAAGGAAAATCTCATTGATGAGCTACAATCAACTGAAAAAAAGCTTGAAGAATTATATTTAAACAATACTTCAGAAGTTCAGGCTCCAGTATGGCTTATACACACTACAGACAACATTTTAGAAAAAGAAATGGAAGTGATTAAAAAAGCATCGAAGCTAATTACATTGAGAGCCGGATTTTTACTTAAATGCGAAGCGCAAATGATGATTAAAGCATTCAATCACCTTCCAAGATCTGTTAAAATTAAGATCATTGCAAATAAAGAGTGTTATGTGGAAAATGAAAAAATAGAAATAATTGATATATTCAAAAAAGCAAAATTGTCCAATCTGGAAATAGTTGAAGGGGACTTGCCGATGATGAAAATGTTGATACGTGATGGAAGGGAATTGGTAGGGACATTTGCAAGATTTGAAGGTGAGAACAATTCAGTAAAGCCGGAAACTGCAATTGGCGTAAACAACAGGTATGAAGCGCTGTGCAAGAATTTCAATGATTATTTCATTAAACAATTCAATATGTTAAACTCATTTAATAAAAAAATAACTAAAAAGTGATTTATGATGAAAGCGGAATCTGTAAAAATAGCCGATGGCGTGTACTGGGTTGGTGCACTTCATTGGAACACAAGAAGTTTCCATGGATTTGCAATTCCTGGAACAACTTACAACTGTTATCTGGTATTTGGTGAAGAGAAAGTTGCATTGATTGATAATGTATTCTCAGACGGCATGATAGATCAATTGAATGCTCGGATTGAAGATGCATTTGCTAAAGAAAATCGTGAAAACAAGATTGATGTATTTATCCAATGCCACACTGAACTTGACCATTCAATAGGACTTAAAGAGACTATTGACAAATATCCTGAAGCTGAAGTTTATGCATCTCCGAAAGGTGCTGAATTTTTAGAAAAGCAATATCATACTTACTCTGATGTTGAAATCACTACTGTAAAAACAGGTGACAGTATTGATTTGGGTGGTAAAACTTTAGCTATTGTATCAGCCCCTATGCTTCACTGGCCGGACAGTATGTTTGTAATGTATGCTGAAGAAGGAATATTATTCTCAAATGATGCTTTCGGACAGCACTTATGCCTATCCAAAAGATATGCTGAAGATTACTCTGAAGACTTTATTTTAAAAGCAGCTAAGAAATTCTTTGCTAATCTGGTGGTTTTAGGTGCTCCGATGCTCAGGATGAAATTTCAGGAATTAACTGAAGCAGGAATTGTAGAGCAAATCAAAATGATTGCACCATGCCACGGCCAAATCTGGAAAGACCCATCAAAAATCATTCAGGCATATTCTGACTGGGCGAGTGGAGTTTGTGAAGATAAGATTACAATTGTCTATGATACGATGCACCATTCCACAGAGAAATTGGCATTCCAAATTGCTGAGGGTATAATGAGTGAAGGCATCGAAGCTGTAATGTATCATATGGAAAGCGATTATGAATCAGAAGTGGTATCTGACATTCTTGATTCAAAAGCAATAGCCTTAGGTGCCCCAACAATGATGAACAAGCCTTTCCCAAGAATTGGAAACCTAATGTACTGGCTTGACTGCCTAAATTTCAAAGGTACAACCAGCGAAAAAAATGCGCTAATATTCTCATCCAAAGGATGGGGAGGTGGAGCAATTGCTAAACTCCAAAGAGATTTAGAAAGTGCAGGCTTTACAATATTTGATACAATGGACGCAGTATTTGTTCCCGATGAAGATATCTATGAAGAGGCATTCCAGAAAGGGGTTGAACTTGCAAAATCAATAAAAGGTGAATGAATATGGTTAATTTGGACAAAGATATTGAAGGAAAAATTGAAGAGATTATTGGCAAATACCAAAAAAGAGAAGCAAAGCTTTTAAACTATCTGATTGTGGATGATGAGATTACTTTCTTCCTGCCATTATCTGATGATGAAAAGATTTCAGATGAGGATTTAGCTAAAATTTCAGAGCTAATTAAAGGAGAATACATTCAAACAGAATCCATCAATCAAGAATACAGAATTAAATTCAAATATGGATTATAGAATTCAAAATTCTAATAATCCCTTTTTTTTATTATTTAACTAACAAAGTTCAGAAAGTATACAATATTTCTTTTCCAACTGGAAACATAGAATACAAAATAATTAATGAAAGTTTCCCCAATAATTTTTCAAGGAATTTACTCATATGTAAAGTCAATATACTGAAAAAACTATACAAAATATAAACACCTGCTAAAAAAGACCAAATTAATTCCTTAAAAAAAGACTTATTTTTTAAAAATATGAACATATTAAACTTTATAATATCATAAAATAAGTTATATTAAGTTAATGAAGAATAAACTTAAAATTAACAATTAATAAGTTAAATAACGCTCAAATTATGTACAATGGATTTTGCCCGTATACTATACAAAATATTTACTACTTAGCTCCTACAGTATAATATTTAACTCATAGCATTATGAAACTTTTGAAACTGCAAATAGTGCAACTTCAAAAATTCCAGTAAATCAACTTCAGTTATTTTTACACCCTCTTCTTTTTATATATAATCCGATATTAAAAAATCAATTATATTTCTGTGTTTTAATCCACTTCCGGAGAAATCAAGCTTGTCCATACTTAAAACATATTTGTCGAAGTTGTCATTGATTTTTGCAAGTCCTGAAAATTCCCTTTCAATTGTTTCATCAGTTTTTAATTGATATGTTACTTGAATATGAATTTTTTCTTTATCCTTCGTGCAGACAAAATCTATTTCTTTTTCATTGATTAATCCTATGTTTACATCATATCCCCTTCTGAGCAGTTCTATGTATACAATGTTTTCAAGGATTGAACCAATATTTTCTATTTCCCCATATTTTACTTGGTAGAATCCATGGTCAACTAAGAAATACTTTTCGTTATGTTTTAGTACCTTCTTTCCTTTTATGTCCACACGCGGAACCTGATGTATAAAGCATGCATTCATAGAGTATAAGAGATAATCGAGTATTGTATCTTTTGATATTTTTCGCCCCTCATGTTTCATATATTTGACTATGTTGGTTGCTGAGAAGTTTTTTCCAATATTCATTATCACATAGTTAAGTATTCTGTTGAGCATGTCTGTGTTTCTGATGTTGTGTCGTGCAATAATGTCTTTTAGAAGTATTGTATTGTATATGTCTCCCAAATAGGAGTATTTGTCTTCAGCTGCAACTTGTTGTATAGGTGGCATTCCCCCATATTCAACATATTCCTTAAATAAATTATCCAAATCACTTACATCCATTTTTTCTATTTCTTTTTTGTATTGTATGAATTCCACAAATGAAAATGGATAGATATTGATTTGATAGTATCTTCCGGATATTAATGTTGCCATTTCACCTGAAAGCAATTCTGAGTTGGATCCGGTAATGTAGATATCACAATCTAGGTCTACCCTATATGCATTTATACTTTTTTCCCAGTTTTTAACGTTTTGTATTTCATCAAAAAGAAGGTAAACTTTACCTTTGACATTTTCAGTTAGTTCAATGATGCATTCATCAAGTTGATTGAAATCTTCAATTTTATTGTATTTCATTGATTCAAAAGAGATTAAAAATATGTTTTCCTCAGATACCCCTCTGTTTTTAAGTTCTTCGCTGATGCTTTTTAATAGATAAGTTTTACCGCTTCTTCTTACACCAGTTATTATTTTAATAGGGTCCTTATCTATTAATCTCACAATTTTGTTTAAGTACAATTCTCTTTTAATCATGATACTGTCCCCAAGCATTTTTATGTATAGTTTGTATTTTAAAATATATAAATTTTGTCGAGTATACTCTACAAAATCAACAATATTAACATTATTGTAGAATACAATCGACAATACAATTAATTTCAAGGAAATTATCAAACATAATCGGCAAAATATATTAGTGCGGAATACATTATAATTACACATTTAATTAATTTTGCTTTTAAATGACAACAATTTTTCAAAATTAAAAAAAGTTCACTTTAAACATGAAATATTGACAATACAATAAATTTATTAAAAAAAGGATACTAAATATTTAATCGCCACAAAAATTGACAAAAAACCAAAAAAATTCAATCAATATATTGAATAGTCTTTTATATATTATCATTCAATATATTGGATAATCTAACATAAATTAATATTTTAATTTAATATATGAACTTGCCCAATCGATTTCATTAAAAAAGCGATAAATGCTCTCATTAGGTTTACCATCATTATACAAATAACATATAATCTGCACATTATCTGATGAAAAATACCTGTAAGAAGAAGCGTTTGATGTATCATGGAATATTTCTACCATCTTCTTATGATTGGATTTACGGTCCTCTTTAGTATTAAAAATTATATAGTATATCTTAAAGAAAACTGTAAAATCATATGTTGTATAAGTTGTCGTTTTGAAATATCCATCATCTTTCATACCAATTATGTCATCTGCCCCTTTAGCTGTCTTTGAATTTACAAATGTTTTTATTTTACAGTTAGAAAATGGCAATCCTGAATCATCAGATGTTTCAATCCACTCCCCTTCATATGAATTGTGAATCAGAGTAGTGAAATCACCAAAATCCACCTCATGATAATTTTTTTTCTCCCCAGTTTTACCATATGGAGTTCGCAATATCAATGCGCCTATTCCACATACAACAAACAGGAATATTCCTAAAAGCATTACCCTTAAACTGAGTGTTACATCATCCCCTGCATTCAAGAACACCCCATAGAATAATATTATAATTCCCATAATCATGGCAACTATTAAAACAATGTATAATTTTTCTTTTTTTTTCATATTCTTCCATTTAAATCACCTATTCTGACATTAAAAATGTAATGACATGATTATAAGTCCAGTAACATGCACTGAAGTAATTGCTCTTTTTAGCTACTTGCTTTTCAGCTAATTTACACTTAGCCATTCACTTAATATTTAAAAATGCAGTTCTAATCTACAATGGAAATTTTATCAAAGAATATATATATATATGCCGATTTTATTTTTTGTGCGGGAAATTTTAATAGCATTTTGAATGTTTTCTCAATAACTTTTCAAAGAATTTGCTCCAAATAAAACATCAAAATATCAAAAAAACTATACAAAATATAACACCTGCTAAAAAAAGATCAAATTCCTTAATAAATACTTATTTTTTTAAAATATCCATATATTGCACCCAATAATAATTTATATTACGTTAATTGAGTATAAAATTAATATTAATGATTAATAAATCAAATAACTTCCAATTTATGTACAATGGATTTTGCCCGTATACTATACAAAATATTTACTACTTTTCGCTCTCAAATTATAATATAAAACTAAGAAGTATATATATTTTTATTACTTTTAGGATTTTTGAAATTAATTGAAAAAAATAGAATAAAATTGAATATGTTATTCAATTAATAGTAATGTTAACGACGGCACCTAGTTAAAAGGAATTGGAAGTTGCAAGATTCAGATTCACCTCATTTAATTGGTAATGTTAAAGATAGTGATGTTGTAAAGGAAATTTCAGAGCCTAGTTTCATTGACACCCTACAAAGATTGTTATAACTTTTTTCATTTATTTATTGGCTTTTAGAGAAGTCAAAATTCGATTTCTTTTCTTTAATTCGACTATAAATAGCTCCAATGCCTAAAAATTGGGCGGAGATTAGTAATAAATCTAAAAAAACATTCCAAATATAATTCAAAATTTCAACAGGAATGACAATATATTTAAAGGCTCCAAAAAGGACAATTGCCACGACAATGGCAGTGAATTCTTTCGTATAACTCCTCCACCCTATTAAATCAATGTCACTTTTAATCTTAAGTAAATTGAATGCTGTTTTGAAGTTATTGGTATCTGCAAGTCTTCCCAATGCAATTTCCATGAAAAATGAAGTGATGTAAAATAGGATGCTTCCAATAATTATGAAAGCTAATGCATCCACAGGATTATGGGAATATAATGTGTGGAGTGTTTCCGGAAGTTTCAATAACATGTCTTCCAAATCGAATTCAGGGAAATTCAGGGGCGAACATATTAAATCTAAAACATATCCTTGAACCAATAGATAAACGGTAAAAACGATGTAAGACTTAATTCCAAGGACTATAATATCTTTTATCATTATTTTAGGTAGTCTAATACCATTATTCATCCTATCACGAGAAATTGTCATCCCATAACCGCACAATATAATATTAATTAACATTACTATTAAAAATGCTCTTTTGGTGTTAAAATTAGAATAGGTGTCCATGAAATATTCCAATACAAAGAACAATATGAAAACTAGCAGGAAAAATGGTTTGTTGTATGTGCAATAGGACCATATTTTTTTCATTATAGACAATGGCATGACTACTCCTCTAATATTATTTTAAAAATCGGATTAAATAAAAGTTACTAATTGATTTTTCATGTTGTAAATTTAAAAAATAGAAAAAATAGATGGATTAATCATCTATTGAGTTTAACTGTAGTTTTAATTGTATTTTTAAGGTAAGTCACCTTCACAATGTAAGTTTTGCCTTTCTTGAGCTTTTTAATAACATTTTTAGTCAATGTCTTCTGTGCAATTCCCTTTTCATTGGTTTTGACTTTGTAGGTTTTGCCGTTTAACTTGAATGAGGATTGTCCGATAATAATACATCATTAGTGTTTTCAAGCTTTAAATCAATATATCCCCGAATATCCATCTGTTCGTCAGCTGCTGAAACTGAGGGCATGCTGAATAAAAAGAGAGACCGGATTAAGATTATGAATAATCTTGATTTAAAATTCATTTTTCAACTAAGCTGGTTAAAAAAAATCAAAAGGTGCACAATCCGGATTCACAACTTTTAATTAGTGATGTTAAAAACGGTGAAGTTGTAAAAGAAATTGTTGAGCCAAGTAATATTGATAGACAAACTAGATAATATGATTACTTTTTATAAATTTAATTTCGTGGAATATTATAGGATGTTTTTGCAATAAGGTATTAAATAACTTTTTTTATATATAATTAATGAAAGAAATAAATAATGAATGATTGTTTAATAGGTGTTTTTTTATGAGAAATATTATCATTGTCCAATGCATGTCAACTGGTAAGAATTATGTTCAGGATATAATAGATAGGAATTGCAATCCTGTAGTTCTGGAAATGAATCCATTTGGGGATTCTGAGGATGCACTGGCCTATCAGGAAGAAGTAAAAGCGGAATATGAATTAATTGAAAATGATTTTGATTTGATTTATGAAAAAGACACTTATGAGGAAACCCTTGAAATGGTGAGGGAATTTGATCCATTGATCATCGTTCCTGGCACTGAAGACGGTGTGATACTTGCCACAAGGCTTGCAAATGATTTGGATCTTTTATGCAATCCTATTGAAAACATTGATGCATTGACCTTGAAGGATGAAATGCAGAACAGATTGGCTGAAAATGGTCTTCGCTCAATCAAGGGCAAAGTTGTCCGGTCCGTGGATGAGGCAATAGAGTATTATGATGCAGAAGGCCTTGATGGGGTTGTTGTAAAACCTGTATACAGTGCTGCATCAGTTGGGGTTCGATTATGCTCCAACAGACATGAAATGATTGAAGCGGTCAAGGAAGTGTTTAACTTGACTGGAGTTTACGGAAACGAGTTGAATGAACTGGTAATTCAGGAACGCATCAACGGTCAGGAATATGTCGTAGACACAGTTTCCTGCAATGGAATTCACCGTGTTACCATGATATGGAAATACAACAAGATTGAAACTGCTGAAGGCGGTAACATTTATGACTATGATGAAACCGTTAACGAATTGGGAATAGGTGAATCTGAACTTGTCGAATATGCTTATGATGTTGCAGATGCATTGGGAGTCAAGTACGGTCCGGTTCATGGTGAATATATGGTGGATGAAAACGGTCCGGTTTTGATTGAAGTGAATTGCCGCCCTCATGGAGGCAGTTTGGATAGGAAATTCATGGATTTCATTTCAGGTCAGCACGAAACAGACAGTGCTCTTGATTCCTATTTGAATCCTGAAAAATTCAATTTGGAGCGCATGAAAGGATATCATTTATTTGCACAAGGGGTTGTAAAAAGCTTCATTGTTCCAAAAGACTTGATTGCTAAGTCATCTCCTATGAATTCAATCGGTGTTAACTTGAAAAGCTTCTTTAAAACAGACCTCGACCCAATTGAAAGCCCTAAAACATTCTCCAAAACCCAAGATTTGGAGACTTCTGGAGGTACAGTTTATCTGGCTCATGAAGATTCTAATCAACTTCAAAGAGACATTAACTTTATAAGGGATCTTGAAAAACGTGCCTTCCAATTGGTTTTCAGTGAGGAATTGCGTGATGATGTGGTCATTGACGATAATGATATTTTTAAAGGAATTGAATCTTTAATGAATGAAATTAAAGCATATGGAACTTCTCTTTTAGTCACTGAAAGTGTTTTTGATAATTTGAATGTATCCCAAGTTTCAATTGATGATTTGGATAAAATCAAGGGAACTTTTGACTGTGTGGTCATCAATCTGAATAAGAGCCTTTCGGATATGAATGCTGATGAGATTGTCAAACGTTTCCTTGATATTTTTGATAAGGTCAAGTTTGGCGGGCTGATTTTCATTCCAAAGACCACTTATGATTTCATGCCTAATTCAAGATTGGGTGCCGAAGCGCTTCTAAAGGTATTGGACTTTAAAATAGAATTGCCGATACATAAATTGAACAGAATGGTTATTGCATCAAAAAGATAGTTGGATATCATGACATATGAGCGTAATTTCAATTTATTGAACAGCAAGTTCCGGGAACTGTTTTTCCCGACATTGATGATTTCGATTGCGGGCAATTTTGCAGTTCTGGTTGATGCATTTTTCATCAGCATGTTCATGGGTTCAGTATATTTGTCAGTTGTTCAAAGTATCGAGCCTTTTGTTGCCTTTATCAATGTTGTTTACTGGTTGATAGGTTTGGGTGGAAGTGTAGTGTGCACAATGGCCAAGGCAGGATTTGATGAGGAGCGCAGCAATTCATATTTCACGATTTCCATCATTGGGATTATAATAGTTGGTCTGCTCATTACATTGTCAACAATCGTGTTTCAAGGGGAATATGTTAATCTGTTATGTCAGTCTCCTCAATTGAAGTCATTCGTTACTCAATACTTTTATTACTATGCTCTTGGAATTGTGTTTGAATGTTATATGGTGAGTGTGGCATATTTCATCAAGACTGACGGATTCATAGATATGCAGTTCAAGGCATTTTTGATTTGTAATGTTGTAAACATAATATTTGATGTTGTTTTGATGAAATTCCTGAATTTGGGGATTGCAGGTGCTGCAATGGCGACCACAGTGGGGCATGTCGTCTCTGCAATTTACATTACCATTTACTTCTTCAAGTCCAATAGGACATTACGGTTAATTAAAGTTAAAACATCAAAGATATTCGGTTATCTTGCAGATATCT
The DNA here is from genome assembly GCA_017407115.1 of Methanobrevibacter sp. Taxonomy (GTDB): domain Archaea; phylum Methanobacteriota; class Methanobacteria; order Methanobacteriales; family Methanobacteriaceae; genus Methanocatella. Next base: position 21,667 of record JAFQXD010000073.1, read on the forward strand.
GTAAATCAGGTTTTGCTGCTGCTTCAATTCCTTTATACACTACAATCAGGCTGGTCATATTAAACGCTTTGATTGCGGGACTTTTAGGGGATTTGGGTCTTTCTGCATATTCCATGTGTTATAATGCATTATTTTTAGTTGATATCTTCATTTTAGGCACTGTTCAATCCATTTTACCGATTTCGGCAGTTTATTATAAGGAGGGGGACTTTACTGGTGTGGATTATGTAACAAAAAGATCCCTTAAGATAGTGAGTGCATTTGCATTGTTTTTTTCTGCATTGCTTATACTGTTCCCGCAAATTGTACTGTTCCTGTTTAATGTTAAAAATCCTACCGATATTCCCACAATAATGAATATCATTCGAATATTTTCAGTTAGCTTCATTGCATTTGCAATAACTAGTCTGTACAGCTTTTATGCTGAATCTGTCCAGTATGATAAATTCGCTAATCTCATCACTCTCTTTCAGGGATTATTGTTCCCTATTGCGTTTGCATACCTATTCACTTACTTCTGGGGATCTGAAGGATTTTGGATTTCACTTGTGGTGTCTGAATTTGCAACAGTGCTGTTCATTTTCATTTACTCTAAAGTTAAGGCTAAAAGGAGCAATGGCGAATACAACGGATTTTTCCTAAATAGGAAACATGATGCAAAATCAGTTTTTGAATTCACAATCCATGGAAATGTTGAGGATGTGGTTAACCTGTCTGAAAACATCCGGGAGTCATTTGATGATGCAAGAATATCTGTATTGGTGAGCATGGCAATTGAAGACATGATTGTTCATATCATCGACATCAACGAGAGTATTGATTTGATTGATGTAATCATCAGGGATAATGATGAGTATATTCTCATCTCCATCAAGTATTCAGGCATAGGCATTAATGTGATGGAGGATGAAAGCATAGAATCCAATGTTGCAATCATTAATAATGTTTCACAAAAAATAGATTATTCCCAAATATTGGGATTGAACAATATAGTCATTACAATTAAATGAAAAAACAGCTTTTGGTTCTCTTTACCTTGACCCTCACAGGACAAAATATCAGGGAAATAATCAAATCTGTTTTGTTAATCTGATGAGTGAATTTTTTGCCCATATACTATACAAAATATTTACTACTTTCGGCTCTTACAATATAATATTGCCAAAACAACATTAAAATAATTACTGTTAAAAAGAGGATATTGCATGACATCTGCTAAAAAATTGAGTGCACCACATTAATTTTCATATTCACTTATTCCAGTGAGTTTTTCAATTTCAGAGTAATTCCAATATTTATTCTCCCAATGGTAATACACATCTTTTCTTTTCTTAAATATTCTAAAAGGAGAAATAGTGTTATCATAAATATGGACAATATCACAAATTTCAACTAATTCTGGAATTAACTTAAGTGCTTTTTGATATCTTGATTTGATTTTATCTTCAGGAACTCCATGACCACCCATAGACTCCCTCATCCTTACCCTAGCAATATTTATCTCATAATCATCTGTTAGGACATAGATGCATCTTAAGAAATATCCTTTTTCTTTAGCCTTTTTAAGCAGTTTAAGATTGCGATCTGTTGAAAGCACAGTTTCAAATGTGAAATCTTCATCTTTTTCCAGCATTGATTCCCTAAGCTCTTCGGCTTTCTGTGCAGCCTCCAAATCACTGCATGCAATTGATTTTTTAATATCATCAGCATTTATGTAAACACCAACAGTTTTTGCCATACGTGTTATGGTGGTTTTGCCACTACCATTTGGCCCTGCGAAAATCATGACTTCCGGAAGCCTATTTTTCTGTGACATACACCCTCCTTCCATCAGGATACTCTAAGTAAGCACGTTTATTTTCATCATCATAACCAGCAATAGGAAGTCCTTTAATTTCACATATTTCCTTATCAAGCTTTATGGATGCTTTAAATAGTTCTGTAAGTTCTTCATCAGAAATTCCATAAGTAGAATCTAATTCATTTCCTTCAACCAAAACAAACCCCCCCCTTATTACTAATTGTAATATAAAATATCTACTTCATTTATGATAAATATTTTCAAACTGCGACTTTATGAAAAAACACTTGCCTAATGGATATGGAATTACATTAATTTAACTAAAACTCAAAATCTGTTGAAATATCCATTATATTCATACTTTCCATTAGTATAGTAACCAACCTTTCATCCAAATCAGCGTGATTATCGTGATAATCGATTTCTCCAAATTCACTTCGAATTGAATAAGCAAGGTGTTCTTCATCCAAACTAAAATAAGCATTAATGTTTTCCTTATTCCCCCGAGCATCAAGCCTAATCCATTCATCCAAATCTTTTATATGCACAGTGTTTAAAGCATGAATCATATAACCTTCACTTGCATCATCAGCTCTTGTAAGCAGCTGATAACTGATGCCTGATGGGATATAATTTGCCCTTAAAAGTGCTGAGAGAAGACATGATTTTGTCCAGCATATGCCTGTTTTGTTTTTAAGCACATCACTGGCAGTTCTTGAAACTACATTTGCTTTAATGTCCCAGGAGTGAGGAATTTCATCTCTAACAAAGATGTAACTTCTCTTGATATAATCCAAATTATCATCTGATTGATTCTTTAATTCCTGAACCTTTTTCTGAATATGTGAATCCATATAATCAATGCTTGGAGTTTCTATTAAATATTTTTTCATTTAATTGTTCACTTCATTATAATTGGTTAAATCTAAAATAAAATAATAATATTGTTTATAAGTCTAAAAAACTTCTTAAAATGGATTTTGCCCGTATACTCTACAAAATATTTACTACTTTTAGCTCTCAGATTATAATATACAACGAAGAGACATATATATTTAATTCTTATCAGTATTTTTCCCATTATTTCATGAATTTTATTAGTTATTTTATATTGCAATACTTGTAAAACTAATCATTTAACTAAATAACAGACATAATATGTATACTTATTAAAAGAGGATATGAACATGGTAAATCCTATTGAAATACTCCAATATTGCATGGGAAGGAAGTGCCGATTTTAAATAGAATGATTGAACCTTTTAATGAAAGGGTAAAAAATTCAAAAAGAAGTATAATACTGCAAGAACGTCATCATTCTAGAACCTATAAATTAAAATCTATAAGGGTAAATTCCTTTTTGAGAATATTCAATTTCAAGCCATCTTTTAAGCAGCTTTTCAGAAATCTCATATTCACCACCTGCAAAGCGAATTAAATCCAAATTCTGCAATTTATTCAGTTTATCACTTAATGAACCTGATTTTACATTTAATTTTCGGGCCAAATCAATTCTTTTCAATGGAGAATCAATCAATGCTATTATTATATCCTTTTCTTTTGTGGTTAGTCTGTTCCATTCGTTAATCAGATGGCTGACAATGAATGATATATTATTGTCAAATGCATCGATTACATTGTTTTCATCCAATTCCCGATTGGTCGGAAGTTGGCGTGCAAAAATGTTAATGTAATATGGAATGCCCGATGTGCATTTGTAAAACCTTTCAAAACCTTCCTGGCTGAACTTTAACTCAGGCGCCCTTTCTGCGAGGTAATTTTGCGTAGTCTGTTTGGAAAACGGATTGATATTTATTGTCAGCATCCTTCCACCAAATGCTCCGTTTTGACCTGCAATTTCAGAGATTAAATTATCCTGCAATCCCATGGATCCGCTTAAAATATATGCGACGTTTCTCTGTTCAGTCACATATCCCCTGAAATTCCATAAAAATGATTCCAGATAAGTATTCAATTCCTTAATTACCTGAAATTCATCAATGATAATTATCATACCATCAATTTTATCTTTATTGTTGTCATATATTTCCTGAGGTAGTCTAAAAACAAAATCCCTATATCTTTCCAAATCCCTTTCAGTCACAATTATTGGGATTGGAATGGAAATGTCAAAAGCACTTGCAACAACCACTTCTTTTAATTTGAAATTATTTGTTTTAAAAAATTTATTAATGTGATTTTTTAAAGTGTTTAATCCTTTTAGGTGTGCTTCTTCTATGATTTTTTGATAGTAAAAATCATACAACCCTTTAAGCGTCATTTTATTCTTTTGATATGTTTGAGAAACACTGAAATCCATATATACCACAAGATAATTTTTATCCATAACCTGTTTGATTCTATTTAACAGAACTGTTTTCCCCACCCCTCTAATGCCAGTCACTAAAATATCTGGCGCATTGTTTTCGCTTGTAGAGTTTAAAAGATTTGTCAGATTGCTTATTTCCTGTGTTCTGTTGAAAAATTCTTCATCAGTTAAAACTTTGCTAGTTCCCCAAGGCAAATTAGACATGATATCACCAAAATATAATTAACTTCAAATTATGTAATAATAAATATGTTAGACCAAGTATATAATAGTTTTTATATTACATAATGAATTTCATGTTACATATAATATGTAACAGATTTTATGTTACATCAAATGAAACATGAATAAAAACAATTTATATAAAACCAATATTTTGCAGCAATATGCATTACATGCCACCCATAATTTCTTTTAATAAGGATGTGTTAGAATTTGTTTAACAAATTTGTCCTTATTCAATTTTTAAAATTCTATTTTTTAATATTCTCCAATAAATGTACAAAATATTTTAGGGGTCTAGTAAAATTTGCCTTCTGAGAACTTCTGAAAATCTGTTTTTGAGTTAATTCTTAAGTATGTGATTATGCCTGCCAATAGTACAACAATTGCAGTGTATTTTGACATTGAATTGAGCGTATATCTGTTTAA